>NZ_JBEVLO010000464.1:0-24645 GCF_040509115.1 Mycobacterium sp.
GGATCGTCGCGCCCGATGACCCGCGCCGTGGCGGGCATGCGCTTGGGCCCGACGTTGATCTCGACCCGCGGATTCGCCTTCAGGTTGTGATACCACCCCGGAGCCTTCGGGAGACCCGCCTTCGAGGCGACGACGAGGTAAGCGCCGTCATCGGTTGCGTAGCTCAGCGTGTTGGTGCGTTGGATGCCGGTCTTCGCGCCGACGGTGTGCAGCAGCAGGCTCGGCGGCGCGCCGGGGAGACGATGCCCGATGCGCCCGCCAGTCTTCTTGTAGATCGTGTCGTGCACCCCCAACAGCCGCATCCCGATGTACTTCTCCCACAGTGGTACGCCGCTCATGACCGCCAGTGTGTCACCCGAGCCCGGCGATGCGTGCCACCGTCAGGGCGGACGTCAGCCGGAGCAGGTCGCGGGGTCGTGAGATCCGCAATCCGGTGAGACTCTCGAGCCGCCGGATGCGTTGGGCGACGGTGTTGGGGTGCAGGTGCAGAACGGTCGCCGCGGTGCGCCGGTCGAGGTCGCTGTCCACCAGTACGCGCGCGGTGCGCAACAGTTCACTGGAGTGTTCGCGGTCGTAGTCCAGCGCGGGGCCGAGCACGGTCGTGGCGAACTCCCTGAGCCGCTCTGGGTCGTCGAGCTGCAGCAAGAGGTGGTCGATCGCCACCTCGTGTAGGTCGATGACCGATGACGAGGCGCCATCCTCGGCGAGGTCGAGGGCCCCGCGCAGAGTTCGGAACAGGCTCGGCAGTTCGGCGGCGGTCGCGGCAGGGGTCACGCCAGCGATCGCTCGCTCCGCGTCACCCGATGCCAGCTGGGCAATTAGGCGTTCGGCGAGTTCGGCGGGTCTAGCAGGCGCTCCCGCGTCGGCCGTCACGATGAGCACCAGGTCGCCGCGGTGCACGGCGGCCAGCGGGCGGGGTGACACCATGGCGGTGACCCGGTCGGCGCCGGCCAGCATCCGCTCGGTGGCCGATCCCGCCCGCGAGGAGGCGCTGCGGACGGCGACCAGTACCTGGTTTCCGGAGAGGTCCCAGCCAAGGCGTCGCGCGCGGTCCAGCACCGCGTCGATGTCGGCGCCGTCGGTGCTGAGCAGGTCGGCGACCAGTGAGCCACGAAGCCGCTGCTCGACTTCGGCTGCCGTCCGCGCGCGCAACAGTTCGAGCGCGCTCACCACGGCGGCATGCTCGAGCGCGCGGACGTCGAGGTTGGACAGTTCGCCGCGTTCGGCGCCGACGTGGATCCGTGCCACGACCTGACCTTCGAGCGTGACGTCGGAGGCCGCCGTCCCCGCTGTCGACGACTTCGTCTCCGAAGCCGCTTGCGCCCAATCGATTTCGGCTAGCGGCTCGCCGTAGACGTCCTCGATCAGCACGGGTCGGCCGAGCAGTTCCGCCAGCGCCGCGGCGACACCGGGAACGCCCTCGCCGCGCAGTGCCGTCGCGGTCAGCAGCGCATGCACTTCCTCGGCACGCCGCAGCTCGCGGATGGTGTCCTGCTCGCGTGACCTCAGCTGTGCGGTCCGCAACGCGATCGCGACCTGTGAGGCCAGCGTGTTCACCAACCCCATCTCGACCTGGTCGAATCGATGTGGCTGCGCGTGGTAGCCGTTCAGCGCCCCGACGACGGTCCCCGCGCGCCTCAGCGGGACGGACACCAGGCCGCGGTAGCCCTGTTCCTGGGCAACGCCGCCCCACCCGAAGCCGGGCACGGCCTCGATGTCCTCGATCGTGACCACCTCGCCGGTGCGGAAGGCGAGGCTCGTCGGCGCCTCCCCGTGGCCGCGCACGTCCAGCAGGATCGGTCGGTCCGCGTTGACCTTGGCGATGTAGTCGGCCGAGAGGCCATGCGAACCGACGATCATCAGGGCACGGTTGTCGCTGCCGGGCAGGAAGACCGCACAGAAGTCGTAGCCGAGAAGTTCGCAGGCGGTCCTGGCGACCAGGTCAAGCAGGTTGCTGACCGGTTCGTCACCCCCGACCGCCTCGCCGATGCCGGCCAGCGCATCGAGCCACTTCTCCAGCGGGACGTCGGAACGCGATGTCTGTGTGGCCATGCAAACCACCCTAAGTGTGTTTCAGAGGACATTGCCGCGCGGGCGCGCGTCGCGCAAGGTGGGGAGCAGCCATCCAGCGATGGCAGTTCAGGAGGTTCGAGGTGTCTGGTCCGAAAGAACACACGTCGCACGCAACGCCCATCATCGGCCCGGCCGCAGCATGACCACCCCAATCCGACCGGGCGCCATCGACGTTCATGCGCACTGGCTGCCCGAGGAGCTCTTCGGACTCCCGCCGGGATCCCCGCTGCCGCCCCTGCATGGTCGCGATGGCCAGCTGCACCTCGGTGAGTTGCCGCTGTCGATCGAGACCGCCGCAATGAGCGACGCCGGCCGGGTGCTCGCCGACACCGACGCCGCGGGCCTCGGCAGCAGGGTGCTCTCGGCGCCCCCGTTCGCCTTTCCCGTCACGGACGCGGCCGGGGTGGACGACTACGTCGGCCAGTTCAACGATGCGCTCGCCGGCGTCTGCCACGACAGCGGCGGTCGGCTGCTCGGCCTTGGCTTGGTGTCGCTGCACGACGCCGATGCCGCGCGCACGCAGCTGGATCGGATCTCGGCCAGCGGTGTGGTCCGTGGCATCGCGGTGCCACCTCTTCTCGGCGTCGGTTCGTTCGACGTGGCGCCCATGCGCGAGGTGTTGGCCCAGGCCGCCGAACGCGACCTCGCGGTGCTGGTGCATCCGATGCAGTTGCCCCGGCCGGAGTGGTCGTCGTACTACCTGGTCAACCTGATCGGGAATCCCGTCGAGACCACCACGGCGGCAGCGTCGTTGATTCTCGGGGGCGTCCTCGAGGACTTGCCGAACCTGCGGATCTGCCTGCTGCACGGGGGTGGGTGCGCGCCGGCTCTGGTGGGCCGGTGGCAGCACGGTTGGCAGCAGCGGGCCGACGTCCACAGTGCCGATACCCGTTCGCCGCGCGAGGGTTTCGCGGCGCTGTGGTTCGACACCCTGACTCACGACGGCCCGACGCTCGAGCTGCTCAAGGCGCACGCGGACCCCACCCACCTGATGTGCGGCAGCGACTATCCGTTCGACATGGGCGTGGCTGCGCCCCTGGACCTTCCGCACGGCGCGGGCATCGACGACGTCACCCTCGAGAGCAATGCCCGACGCTTCCTCGCACTCGGCGACCCCGATGGCGATGGCTGACCATGATCGGTCCACCGCCGGTGGATGCCGGGACCGGGGTCGGTCTCGATGGAGTGGGTAGTTAACCAGGTGAAGAACGAAAGGACGACCATGACAAGCACTTCCGACTATTTGACCGATGCCCCGCTGGCCGGTGCCCTGGTGGGTACCGACTTCGTGGGGTGGACTGACGAGATGCGGACCGAGTTCGACGAGTACTCGCACGACGGTCACGTCGGCTCGCGCCTGCTGAGCCAGAACGAGCGGGTGAGGGTGTGGGAGATCCGGCTGGCTCCGGGTGAGCGGTTCCACGCGCACCGGCACGTGCTGGATTACTTCTGGACGGCAGTGAACGCGGGCCGCAGTCGCCAGCACACCGCCGACGGCACGACCCGCGACGTCGAGTACGGCGCGGGGGAGACCAGGCACTTCACCTTCGGTGCTGGTGAGTTTCTGTTGCACGACATCGAGAACGTCGGCACCGGCGATCTGGTGTTCACCACCGTCGAGCATCTCGACTCGGCGAATTCAGCACTGCCGCTCTAGGATTCGATGGCAGCCAGCGCATCGCGCAGGATGCGCGCGGTCGCGTCGCGATCGGGATCCCGGCGCACCACCAACCCCTTGGCGAAGGACAGCTTGTCGCCCGACGTCCGCGGCGCGACGTGCAGGTGGATGTGGAAGACGCTCTGGAACGCGGCCTTGCCGTCGTTGATGACGAGGTTGTTGCCATCGGCGTGCAGTTCGGAGGCCCTGGCGGCCTTCGCAATGCGCTGGCCGATCCGCGCCAGGCCGGCGACGGTCGACGCGGGGGTGTCGGTCAGGTCGACGGTGTGCACCTTGGGGATGACGAGCACGTGGCCCCGGACGATCGGTCGGATGTCGAGGATGGCGAGGTAGTCGTCGTCCTCGAAGATGCGGATGGCCGGAGCGTCGCCGGCGACGATGGCGCAGAACACGCATGGCATTGGGTCACGGTAACGGGCCCTAGTGCGCTCTGACTGGTCCACTCCCTGCCGCGGCGTTCCCGCTGGTCGGCGGAGGCTTCGTCGCTCGCCAGGGTCATCGCCGTAGCGAGGGGTGCCAGCCCACGGCGTGCTACCGTGTCTGTAACGATCCTTACAGAGCGGAATGGGCAGTGACGCGAGCGCGCACCAGAAAGCAGCTTCAGGGCGACACCTCCCGCGAGCTCATCCTCGACACCACCGAGCGATTGATGGGCACCCGCGGCTACGCCGCGACGTCGATCAGCGATCTGTGCAAGGCCTGCGGGCTTCCCGCCAGCTCCATCTACTGGCACTTCGGTTCCAAGGAAGGCGTTCTGGCCGCGGTGATGGAGCGCGGCGCCGCACGATTCTTCGCCGCCATCCCGCAGCAGCAGGCCGGGGTGGAGCAGCAATTCGCCGCCACCGGTCGGCTGCTGGCACAGCACCCGGACTTCCTACGCCTGTTCTATCTCCTGTCGCTGGAACGCACCGACGACCCCGCCGTCGCCACCCTGGTTCGGCGGGTACGCGACACCGCCATCAGGAACTTCCGCGACGCCATCGCGACACTGCTCCCCGCCGACACTCCGCAGGCAAAGGCGGACCGCGTCCTCGACGAACTCGCCGCCGTGGCCACTGCGCTGTCCGACGGGGTGTTCATCGCCGATCACCTCGAGCCGGCCACCACCGACGTCGAACGCATGTACCGGCGGCTGTTCCACACCGTCTCCGCACTGCTACCCATCCTGCTGGAGGAAGAATGACCACCACGAGAACCGCTGTCATCACCGGGGCCACCTCGGGCCTCGGCCTCGAATGTGCCCGCGCCCTGCTGGCCGGCGACGACAGCTGGCACGTCGTCCTCGCCGTTCGTGATCCGGCCCGCGGCGCCGCTGCGGTCGCCGAACTGGCTGCACCGCAACGGTGTACGGTGCTGCCGTTGGATCTGGCATCGCTGCGATCGGCGCGGGCCTTCGGCCGCGTCCTCGTCGATGCTGGGTTGCCGCCGCTGCGGGCCGTCGTGTGCAACGCAGGTCTGCAGGTGCCCGACGGCACCAAGCTGACCGAGGACGGCATCGAGATGACGTTCGGTGTGAACCACCTCGGCCACTTCGTGCTGGTGCAGGGCCTGCTCGCCCAGCTCGATCGCCCCGCCCGCATCGTGGTCGTGAGCAGCGGGACCCACGACCCCGCCAAGTTCACCGGCATGCCGAAGCCCAGCTACGTGTCGGCCGAGGAACTCGCCCATCCACCCGCGGGAGCCGACGTTAACGGTCGCAGGCGGTACACCACCTCCAAGCTGTGCAACATGTTGTTCGTCTACGAGTTGGACCGCAGGCTCGGGCACGGCGCCGACGGCGTCACCGTCACGGGCTTCGATCCCGGTCTCATGCCGGGATCGGGCCTGGCGCGCGACTATTCACCGCTGGGTCGGCTGGCGTGGCGCTATCTCATGCCCGCCCTGAGGGTGTTGCCCAACGTGAACGCCGTCGGCACCTCGGGCGCGCGTCTCGCCGCCCTGGTGTGGGACCCGCGTTTCGACGGCGTCACCGGGGAGTACTTCGAGGGAGCCAAGGCCATTCGTTCGTCGGCAGCTTCCTATGACGAGGCGCTTGCGCGCGACCTGTGGGACACCAGCGAGCGATTGGCCAAACGCGTGACCGCGTGACCCCACCTTTGCCCCATGGCCGCGGACGGCTAGGTGCACAATGCACCCGTGGACCCTCGCGATCTCGCCTTCACCGGTGCCGCCGAACAGGCGCGCCTCCTCGCCGCCGGAACCGTGACGGCGCCGGGCCTGCTGGAGGTCTACCTCGACCGCATCGCCAGGCTCGACCGCGAAATACGTTCCTACCGAGTGGTTCTCGCCGACTCGGCACGCCGGGAGGCAGCTGCTGCGCAGAACCGGATCGACGGCGGTGAGCGAGCCCCGCTGCTCGGCGTTCCGATCGCGATCAAGGACGACGTCGACGTCGAAGGGGAGGTCACCACCTACGGCTCCAGCGCCCATGGCCCCGCCCGCGAGAACGACGCCGAGGTGATCCGACGCTTGCGCGCGGCCGGCGCCGTGATCCTCGGCAAGACCACCGTGCCCGAGCTGACGGTCTGGCCGTTCACCGAGACGCTGACCTTCGGGGCGACCCGCAACCCGTGGAACACCGACTTCACGCCGGGTGGCAGCAGCGGTGGCAGCGCCGCCGCGGTGGCGGCGGGACTGGCTCCGTTGGCGCTGGGCTCGGACGGCATGGGTTCGATCCGAATCCCGGCGACGTGGGGTGGCCTGGTCGGCATCAAGCCGCAGCGGGACAGGGTCTCGCTCAGTCCACACGACGACGCGTGGGGCGGATTGGTCGCCTACGGTCCAATCGCCAGGACCGTCGAGGACGCCGCGTTGTTCCTCGACGTCACGGCGGCGCTGCCTGGGCCCGACGGCGGCTTCGTCGCCGCCGCGGCGCGGGCGCCGGGAAAGCTGCGAATCGCCTTGAGCATCAAGGTGCCTCCTCCGTTGGCGGCGCGGGTTGGAAGGGCACAGCGAACCGCCGTCGACGAGGCGGGCGCGCTGCTGCGGGAACTCGGACACCACGTCGTGCGGCGGGATCCCGACTACCCGCCGAGCGCGGTGTACGCCCAGGCCCTGCCCAGGTACTTCCGAGGCGTGCACGACGACGCCAGGGCGTTGCCGCGGCCGGAGCGCCTCGACCGTCGCACCCGTGCCTTCGCCCGGATCGGCGGACTGGTGTCACAGCGCAGGTTGGCGGCGATGCGGGCCGCCGAGTCCGACGTCACGACGCGGGTCAACGCCATCTTCGACGACGTCGACGTCGTGATCACGCCCGGCACCGCTGCCGGACCCTCGCGGGTCGGCGCGTATCAGCGCAGGGGCGCGGTCTCGACGCTGGCACTGGTGGCGGCGCGCGTGCCGTTCCAAGCGATGTTCAACATCACGGGACAACCCGCTGCGGTCGTGCCGTGGGGACTGGACGGCAACGGCGTTCCGACATCGATTCAGTTGGTGGGCAAGCCGTTCGACGAGGCCACGCTGGTCTCTCTTGCTGCTCAGATCGAGTCTGCGCGGCCGTGGGTGCAGCGTCGGCCTGAGGTCAGTTAGTCGCTGGGGCGCGCGTGTCGGTGGGCGGGTCGTACACCAGGTCGCCACTGGCCTCGGTTCCGTCGTGGAACAGGGCAACGACGTCGCCGGGGATCGGTGACAGATCCGCCGCGGACACGAAGTCTCGGATCGACGAGCCGGTGGCGCGCCCGTCGACGTTGCGGGCGTTCAGGCCTGCCCGGATGTCGTCGACGTCGACGATGCCGAACTCGATGGAGAACCGGGTACGGCCACTGGTGTTGGGAACGCTCGAGTGCAGGTGCTGTCCGGAGAACTCCAGCAGTCCCGCGCATGGGGGGACGAGCACCGTGGACGCGAGCAGGTCGACGGGCTCGGCCAGGCCGGGCAGCGGTGAGACCTGCGCCCGCCCGCCGGACGCAGCGGCGGCCCGGCGCTCGGCATTGTGCCGGTAGTGGTTGAAGTGGGCCGAGTCGTTGGTCACCGCACGATTGAAGTACTCGGGATGCAACGCCTTCGCGTTGTCCTCGCTGATCTCGTAGACCGGCATCCAGTGGTTGAGTTGCGCCAATGGGGCCGAACGCCACGTGTCGCGATATGGATGCCAGGCGTAGGCGAAGCCGGCGCCGAGGTAGTCGTCACTGGTGCAGACGCGCAGTCGGGGGGCGTCGAAATAGGTCGACTCCGGATCGCAGCCACGGTCGACGAGAAGTTCCTGTAGGCGCCGCCTCGTCTCGGGATGTGCCAAGAACGCGTCCTGCAGCGCACGTACGATCGTTGCGTAGTCGTCGATCGGTAGATCGAACTGGGCCAGTTCCGGATCACGGCCGCCGAAGGCTTCGCCAATCAACTCTCTGGCAAACTCTGTGAACGCCACGGACGCCGTGGTCGCGGTGGTGATGTGCACGGTGCCGCCGTACATGTCGGCGCGGTGGCCGCGCTCGTTGACGGGCTGGTCGATCTTGATCGCGATGGGCATGGATCGTCCTCTGCTGGCTGCATCGACGTCAGAGAAGCGTTCGCCGTAGGCAAACTTCAACGTGGTCGCTCCAGCGTACCGAAAGTTGCGCCGCAGGCGGTGCAGGAATCGCTATCCGATCTGCTGCCAACGGCTCAACTTGTCGGCGAACGTCATCGGCAACGCGCCGCTGCTCGACGGCAGTCGCAGTGTGGGCAACGCGGTCTCGACGTGACGTTCGAACAGCTCCATCGCCGTCAGCCCGTTGACGAATATCCGCTCGATACTGGGGTTCGTGGCGAAGAACGATGCGAAGTCGTTGACCACCAGGCTCGCGCGGTCGATCTTCGCGTCCATGCTCCCCACCCGGCGGCAGCTGCGTACGACGTCCCAGAGCGCGACGCCGTGGCTCGTCACCGCGTCGACGCGGTCTCGGTAGGCGGCGTCATGGTCGAACCCGAGGACGGCACCGAGCAGCGCCCAAAACTGATTGCGTCGGTTGGCGTAGTACTCGCCCGCCTGCAGGGACCGTTCGCTGGGGAACGATCCGAGCACCAAGACGCGAGGCCTGTCACCGCTCACCGGTGGCAGGCCGTCGCGCATGGGGCCATCGTCGTGCATCAGCTCAGTCGTTCATCAGCTCAGTCGTGCATCAGCTCAGATGATGCACCTCTTGCAATCCGTACACCGGGGTCGGGATGCCCTCGTAGCGGGCCTTGAGTTGCAGGGCGAGGTAGAGCGAGTAGTGCCGCGACTGGTGCAAATTGCCGCCGTGGAACCACAGGTTCTCCTGCTGCGTCGGCTTCCACATGTTGCGCTGCTCGCCCTCCCACGGGCCAGGATCCTTCAGCGTGTCCGAGCCGAGCCCCCAGACCTTGCCGACCTTGTCGGCGACGTCCTGGCCGATGAGGTCGGCGGCCCAGCCGTTCATCGAGCCGTATCCGGTGGCGTACACGACGACGTCTGCGGGTAGCTCGGTGCCGTCGGCCAGCACGACCGTGTCCTCGGTGAGGTGGTCGACCTGGCCATGGGCCAGCTTGATGGTGCCGTCGGCGATGAGGTCGCTGGCTCCGACGTCGATGTAGTAGCCCGAACCGCGGCGCAGGTACTTCATGAACAGACCGGAGTCGTCCTCGCCGTAGTCCAGCTCGAATCCGGCGGCGGCCAGACGGTCGTAGAAGTCCTTGTCCCGCTCGCGGATTGCGTCGTAGACCGGGATTTGGAACTCGTGCAGGATGCGATACGGCAGGGACGCGAACGTCAGATCCGCCTTCTCGGTCGTCATGCCAGAGGCGACCGCCCGTTCGGAGTACAGATCGCCGAGGCCGAGATCCATCAACGACTCGGACCTCACGATGTGCGTGGAGGAACGCTGCACCATCGTCGTGTCGACGCCGTTCTCGACGAGCGCCTTGCAGATGTCGTGCGCGGAGTTGTTGGATCCGATGACCACGGCGCGCTTGCCGACGTAGCCGTCGGGGCCCGGGTGCTGACTGGAATGGTGTTGGTCACCCGCGAAGACGTCCTGGCCGGGGAGCGTGGGCACGCTTGGCTTGCCGGACATTCCGGTCGCCAGCACCAGCTGCGTTGGCGTCAGCGTCAGGCGTTCACCGTCGCGGTCGACCTCGACGGTCCACTGCTTCGCGGTGTCGTCATAGGTTGCCGAAAGGCACGTCGTCCTCGACCAATACGGCACCTCCATGACCCGGGTGTAGAACTCCAGCCAGTCGCCAATCTTGTCCTTGGGTGCGAACACCGGCCAGTTCTGCGGGAACGGCAGGTAGGGCAGGTGGTCGTACCAAACTGGATCGTGAAGGCACAGCGACTTGTAGCGGTTGCGCCACTGATCGCCTGGCCGCTCCTGACGATCCACCACGATGGCGGGCACGCCGAGTTGACGCAGCCGCGCACCGAGCGCGATCCCGCCCTGGCCGCCGCCGACGACCAGCGTGTACGGCTGTTGTGTGCGGCCCAGCGCTTCGTCCTCGTCGCGGCGCTTCTCGGCCCATGACCGGGTGTCGGGGTCGCTGCCGTGGACGGCGCCGAACACCCGCGACGGCCCCTTGCGCTCCTCGTGGCCCTTTAGTTCCTGCATGGCCGTCAGCAGCGTCCAGGCCTGGTCGCCGGCGTCAGGGTCGTTCTTGAGGCGCAGGTGTCCGACCCCGCGCCCGACGGCGGTCTCGAACTCGATCCACGCCGAGACGACGCCACCGTCGTCGGTCGGCGTCTCGCGGGTCCGGAAGCCGGAGGGATCGGTGGCTGCTGCGCGTTCGGTCAGCATGTCCGCGACGCCGTCGCGGCCCTCCACGGTCTTGATGTTCCAGGTGAAGGAGACCAGGTCGCGCCAGAAGGATTCGACCGCGAACTTGTTCGCGGCGCGCTGAACGTCGCGGCTGGCCAGCGCCAACTCGAAGTCGGCTAGCCAGGCGTCGACGCGTTCCTGAGGCGACGGGGTCGCGACGTCGGGGGTGGCATCAATGGTTTGTGTCATGTGAGGCAGGACACACCCTTTGCGCCCGGATGGCAAGGGTTGCACGAGGTTGCACCGAGTCGGGCGTGCAACCTGCTGCAACCCTTACCGTTGTGGCTCGCGTCACATAGACATGGCCCCATGAAAGCAGCTGTGTACTACGGACCCAACAAACTCGAAGTCGTCGACGTCGGTGAACCGGAGCCGACCGCGGGCACGGTCAAGGTCAAGGTCGGGTTCAACGGAATCTGCGGCACTGACCTGCACGAGTACTACGCCGGTCCCATCTTCGTGCCCACCGAGCCACACGCCCTGACGGGCCAGCAGCTGCCGTTGACGCTGGGCCACGAGTTCTCCGGGGTGATCACCGACGTCGGTGCGGGTGTCACCGACTACGCGGCGGGCGATCGGGTGGCGATCATGCCGCTGTACCGGTGCGGGCACTGCGCGGCGTGCCAGGCGGGCAACTACAACATCTGTGCGCAGATCGGCTTCCACGGGCTGATGTCCGACGGCGGGATGGCCGAGTACACCGTCGTCCCGACCGACATGCTGCACCGTCTGCCCGACAACGTGTCCCTCGAACTGGGTGCGCTCGTCGAGCCCATGTCGGTGGCGTATCACGCGGCGACCCTCGGCGATCCCGATCGGGCGGGCACCGCGATGGTGTTCGGGGCCGGACCCATCGGCATCGGCCTGTGGTTTGCCTTGCGTGGCAAGGGGGTCGACGACGTGTTCGTCGTGGAGCCGTCGGAGACGCGGCGCGCCGCCATCGAGGCGCTCGGTGCGAGCACGCTGGACCCGACGCGCATCGACGTGCCCGAGTTCATCGCCGACCACACCTCGGGCCGGGGGGCCGATGCCGTGTACGACGCCGCCGGGGTGGCGCCTGCCGTCGAGACCGCACTGGCCTGCGTCGGGGCCCGCCGAACGATGGTCAGCGTTGCGATCTACGAAAAGCCGCTCATCACACCGCTTCTCAATCTGGTGATGAATGAGTCCCGCATCCAGGGCTCGCTGTGCTACACCGCACCCGACTTTGCCGCGGTGATCGATCTGATGGCGAAGGGCAACTACGACACGACGGGGTGGGTGACGTCGATCGCGATCGACGACGTCATCGACGAGGGGTTCGAGGCGTTGCATGCGGGCACCAAGATGAAGGTCCTTGTCGACCCGTCCACCTGACTCGTCCCATCGAAGGGCACGTAGCTGTGACCGGTCACCGTCCACCCGAACGTGACTACCGGTGTGACGTGGCGCACAATCGACCTTGATGTCTAACTCAACCGGGACACGTCCGACCGGCACGCCGGAACCCGCAGTGGCCGTGGGTGACGACCCACGGAGCTACGCCCTGCTGCTCTCCGAGGTGTACGACGCGACGATGGCGGGCAACCGGGGCCCGGCCCGGCCCAGGGACGTCATCGCCGATTCCTGGAACAGGCTGCTGGGCAAGGGCATTGATCCCGAGCGATTCACGCCACCCGACGTCGACACCAGCGGGGTCGACGTGTTGCGTCAGAACTCGGGTCTGTTCGCCGTGCTCGACGACGTGTCGCGGGGCTTGGAGTCGGTGATCGAGGGTGGCGACAACATCCTCGTCGTCGCCGACGCGCGGGGCCGCGTGCTGTGGAGGTACGGGTCCTCGCGCGTGCTGGGCCATGCCGACCGGCTCGGCTTCGTCGAGGGCGCGATGTGGGCGGAGAACGCAGTCGGGACCAACGCGATCGGGACCGCGCTGGTGTCGCACCGCGCCGTTCAGGTGTTCTCGGCCGAGCACTTCCTGCGCAGCCATCACCCGTGGACGTGTGCGGGTGCGCCGATCAAGGATCCGCGCACCGGGCACGTCGTCGGCGTGGTGGACGTGTCAGGGCCTGCCGCCACGGTGCACCCGACGACGATCGCACTGGTCGACCTGGTGGCGCGTCTCGCCGAATCGCAGTTGCGCGAGGCGCACGACCGCACCCTGAACCGGCTGCGGACGGTCGCCGCGCCCATCCTGGCGCGCGCTGGCAGGCCCGCCCTTGCCGTCGACCAGGATGGTTGGGTCGCTGCCGTCGACGGGTTGCCTCCGCACAATCGAATCCTGTTGCCGGACAGAGACATCACCGGCCGCACGTGGATCCCGTCGTTGGGGGCGTGTGACGTGGACTCGCTGCCCGGCGGCTTCCTGGTGCGGTTGGCCGACGAGGTCGATGCGGGCCCGGCTGGGTCGCGGATCACCCTCGATCTGCGCGACGGCGCCGCGCCGGTCCTCGACGTGGTCGGCGAGTTCGGTCGCTGGCGCAGGGACATCTCGCCGCGGCACGCCGAGATCCTGCACGTGCTCGCCACCCAGCGGCAGGGCCGATCGGCGCAGGAGCTGGCAGCCGACCTGTACGGTGACGGCTCCAGGGTCGTGACCGTGCGGGCCGAGATGTCGCGAATGCGTAGGCAATTCGCTGGGCTGATACTCGGCAAGCCGTATCGCTTCCCCGAGTCGGCCGTCGTCGAACTGCGCTATCCGCTGGACATGACGACCTTCCTGCCGTCGTCGACGGCTCCCGCGATCCGGGCCGCCCGCGGTATACGTTGACTCGGTGGACGAAGAGGTCGATCTAGAGTCGTCCGGGTTGCTCGACGGCCTGGAGGGCACGGCGCGGGCCGAGCGCGTCGAGCTGGTCGAGTGGCTGCTCGCCGAGGGCTTCACCGCCGAACGCATCGCGGAGTCGTTCTCGCCGATGCTCCTGGCCACCCGTCGGGCCCTCGGTGATGACGGCGCCCTGATGTCGGCGCGGGAGATCAGCGAGGAATCCGGCCTCGACATGGCGCTGCTGGAGCGCGTGATGCGGGCGGTCGGGCTACCCAGGGTCGACGATCCCGACGACCCCGTCCTGCTGCGGTCCGACGGGGACGCCTTCGCCTATGCGCAGAAGTTCATCGAACTCGGCTTCGACGCCGACCAGATCGTGCTCGTCGTGCAGGTGCTCGCCGAAGGACTCATCCGCGCCGCGGAGGTCATGCGGTACGCGGCGCTCGCGGCCGTGTTGAAGCCGGGTGCCACCGAGCTCGACACCGCCAAGGCGTCCGCAGCGTTGATCGGTCAGGCGGCACCCATGCTCGGCCCGCTGATTCAGGACATGCTGCGATTGCAGCTGCTGCACGTCATGGAGACCGAGGCGGTGAGCACCACCGAACGGGCGGAAGGACGGCCGCTTCCCGGTGCCCGACTGGTGACGATCGCGTTCGCCGACCTGGTCGGATTCACCAAGCTCGGTGAGGCCGTGCCGCCCGAGGACCTCGAAAGGCTGGCGCACCGGCTCGCGGATGTGGCGAGAGACGTCGCGGTGCCGCCGGTGCGGTACGTCAAGAGCATCGGCGACGAGGTCATGCTCGTCAGCGGCGATCCGGAGGCGATGCTCGTAGCGGTGCTCGACCTGCTCGACGCCACCGAGTCCGACCCGGACTTCCCGAGGCTGCGGGTGGGGTTGGCGACGGGGATGGCCGTCAGCCGGGCTGGCGACTGGTTCGGCAGCCCGGTCAACCTGGCCAGCCGCGTGACCGGAGCGGCCCGCCCCGGGGCGATTCTGGTGGCGGAGTCGACGCATCAGGCGGTCGGCGAAATCGACTGCGTGACATGGTCCTTCGCGGGTGCCCGACGACTCAAGAACATCAAGGACGAGGTGAAGCTGTTTCGGGCCCGGCGGGCCGAACCCGCAGAATAGTCGGCAGTCGGTGCGTGCCACGTGGTGTGGTCACAGGGCCTGGATGGCGCCACCATCGATGGCGATCATGCTGCCCGTCAGGTAGCTGGCAGCGGGCGACAGCACGAACGCCGCCACGCGCCCGAATTCCTCCGGCGTCCCCATGCGTTGCAGCGCATTGGTCGGCGTGCCCATGCCCGCCACCGTCGCGAGCTCCTTTGCGCGATCGGTGGCAATCGTGCCGGGCAGTAGGCCGTTGACCCGGGTCCCAGCGGGTCCGACCTCGTCGGCCAGCGTCTTGGCCAGCATGCCCAGTCCGGGGCGCAGGCCATTCGAGAGAGCGAGTCCGGCGAAGGGCGTGCGCACCGAGGTGGCGAGGACGAACGCGATGGAGCCGCCCGGGGCAGCGGCGGCGACCGTACGGGCGATCCGGAGTGCGCCGAGGAAGACCGACTCGAACGCGTGGCGCCAGGCGTCGTCGTCGAGTTCCATCGCGGCACCGTGGCTCGGTCCGCCGACGCTGATCAGTGCACCGTCGAGTCGGCCGAAGGTCTCGTGGGCGGCAACCACGAGGCGCTCCGCGGTCGACGGGTGGGCGTTGTCCGCGGGCAGCCCCGTCACCCGATCAGGGCTGCCCAGCGTGGCGGCGACCGTCTGCGCATCCGGCCCTCGACCCGACAACACCACCCGCGCGCCCTCCGCGAGAAGCGTTCTTGCGGTGGCCAATCCGAGTCCCCGAGTGCCACCGGTCACGATGAACACCCGGTCGTCGAAGCCCAGTTCCATTGGTTGCTCCTAGTCTTCGGCGTGCCATGGAACGGAAGCCGACGCCCAATGGGTCAACTTCTCGAACTGGTCGTTGTCGTACAGATGCCGAGGCGGCTGCGCAAACGTGGAGTGCGGTCGGCAGCGGATGACGACGCGATCCTCCCTGGTGGCCATCGCCTCGAGGAACGGGCGCGCCGAGGCATCGAGCGGTTGGCCCGACATCCGCGCTGCGACTTCGCCCATCACGTCGACCACGAGTTCGCGATCGGTCTCGATCACCGCGTCGGCGTACACCTGCAGGTAGGTGAACGGCCAGCGCTCGTCGAGGATGCAGAGGCTGATCTTGCCATCGCGTCCGACCGCGCGCGCCTTGCCCCGCTGGGCCATGGTCGCCACCAACAGTTCGTCGTCGTCGGTCGGGATGTAGTACACGACGGACATGGCCGGGCCGTCGTTCCGGCGGGGATAGGCGAATACGCACGTCCGGTGGGTGCGCACGAAGGTTCGGCGCTCCGAGGGGAGCATGTCGCGATCCGTTGGGGCCGTGAATGGTTGCGAAGCCAGCGGTAGAAGCACGAGGTCGTCCTCTCGGGGTGGTGGTGTGGGCTCATGCCCACGACTATTTATGGATACAGTGTGTCCATAAATACGTGGTGACGTCAAGGGGCGTCATACTGCTCCCCGTGACGACAGCACGTGGGCGAGGGCGCCCGCCGATTCCGCCGGACCGGATCGTCGCTGCGGCACTGACGATCGTCGACGAGGACGGCGCCGACGCGTTGTCGATGCGCAACCTCGCTCAACGCCTAGAGTCCGGCACCGCGACGCTGTACCGGCACTTCGGGACGAGGACCGAGCTGATCGCGCACGTCGTCGACCGGGTCTTCGGTGAGGTCGAGTTCGACGAAGCGCAAATCACCGGGGACGACTGGGGTCAGGCGTGTGTCACGTTGGCGCAGAACCTGTTCGACGTCCTCAAGCGTCACCGGAACGTTGCACCGCTTCTCGTCGAGCAGGTGCCGACGGGGCCCAACGCGATGATCCATCGGGAACGTTGTATCGCGGTCCTCCTGCACAGTGGATTCCCACCGCCGTTGGCGGCCCGGTCGTATACGACCCTGGTGAGGTTCGTATTGGGTTTCGCAATGCAGTTCGCCGGGGCCGGTTCTTCCGCCGACCTCGACCTATCGGCGGTGTTCCACGGGTTGGACCCGGCGTCGTTCCCGGCCACGGTTGCCGTTGCCGACGCCCTGCCCGTGTCACTGGATGACGAGTTCGCGTTCGGGCTCGAGCTCATCCTCGCCGGCCTGGCTCAGCTGCATCGGCGAAGCTAGCCCGCTAGCGCAACGGCGCGAACCGGCGCAGTCGTAGGCTGTTGCTCACCACGAACAGCGAGCTGAAAGCCATTGCGGCGCTGGCGATCATCGGATTCAACAAGCCGAGCGCAGCCAACGGTATCGCCGCCACGTTGTAGGCGAACGCCCAGAACAGATTGCCCTTGATGGTGCCCAGCGTGGCGCGGGCCAGCCGAATGGCGTCACCCGCCGCGCGGAGGTCACCGGTGACCAGCGTCAGGTCGGACGCCTCGATCGCGACGTCGGTGCCCGTGCCCATCGCCAAGCCGAGATCGGCCTGCGCCAAGGCGGCCGCGTCGTTGACCCCGTCACCGACCATCGCAACGACCCTGCCCTCGGACTGCAGGCGTTTGACGTGGTCCACCTTGTCTGCCGGAAGCACTCCGGCGATCACCGAGTCGACGTCGATGCCGACCTGCGTGGCCACCGCCAGCGCGGCGCGCTCGTTGTCACCGGTCAGGAGGATGGGTTTCAGACCGAGTTGACGCAGTTCGTCGATTGCCTCGGCGGCCGTGTCCTTCACCGTGTCCGCGACGACGATGACCGCTCGGATCTCGTCATCGACGGCGATCCACACGGGAGTCTGCGCCAGTGACTCGGCGTCCTCGGCCGCTGCGGCGAGATCGTCGGGGGGCGTCAGGCCGTGCCCGTCGCGCAGCCACGCGAGCCGGCCGGCAAGGACCTGTCGCCCGTCCACCACGCCGGAAACCCCGTTGCCGCCGTGGTTGGCGAAGTCGGCGACGGCGGGCAGCGTGCCCCCGTTCGCGGCACTGATTGCAATCGCCTTGGCGATCGGGTGCTCCGACCCTGCTTCGAGAGCGCCTGCGAGCCTGAGGCTCTCGTCGCTGCCCACCATTCGGACCACGCTCATGCGCCCCGTGGTGACGGTGCCGGTCTTGTCAAGGACGACGGTGTCGACCCGACGGGTCGACTCCAGCACTTGCGGGCCCTTGATCAGAATCCCCAGCTGCGCACCTCGTCCGGTGCCGACGAGAAGTGCCGTCGGCGTCGCCAGCCCCAGCGCGCACGGGCAGGCGATGATCAGGACGGCGACGGCCGCCGTCAGCGCTGCGGTCGCCGATCCTCCCGATACCAGCCAGCCCGCGAACGTCAGCGCCGCCAGCACGATCACGATGGGAACGAAGACGGCCGCCACCCGGTCGGCAAGGCGTTGCACGTCGGCCTTGCCGCTTTGCGCGTCCTCCACCAACCGGGCCATCTGGGCGAGCTGGGTGTCGGCGCCGACCCGCGTGGCACGCACGTGAAGAAGCCCGCTGACGTTGACCGTCGCCCCGGTCACCGCGTCACCCACCCCGACCTCGACCGGTATCGACTCGCCGGTGAGCATCGACGCGTCGACGGCCGACGCGCCGCGCGTCACGATTCCGTCCGCGGCGACCTTCTCGCCGGGGCGCACCACGAACACGTCACCGACGGCCAGGTCCGCCACGGGTATGCGGCGCTCGGCAGGCGCGTCTCCGCTCGCCCCGGATTCTTTCCCCGTCGCTTCGCTCGCCCCGGATCTCCCGAGGACCGCGACGTCCTTGGCACCCATGTCCAGCAGAGCCCGTAACGCGGCTCCGGATCGGGTCTTGGCCCGCGCCTCGAAGTAGCGGCCCGCGAGGATGAGGGTCGTGACGACGGCCGCGACCTCCAGGTAGAGGTTGTGGTGCGCCTGACCGACCATCACCTGGTAGCCCGACCACAGATAGGAGGTCAGGACGCCGACCGACACCAGCGTGTCCATGGTCGCCGCGCCGTGCCGCAGGTTGGTCAGCGTCGCCCGGTGCAGGGGCCAGGCGCCCCACGTGACGACGGGCGTGGCCAACGCGAGGGCAACCCATTGCCACCCCGTGAACTGCCATGCCTGAACCATCGAAACGACGAGGACGGGAAGGCTCAGGACGGCGGACGCGACAAGCCTGCGCAGGTAGCCGTCGTCGTGCGCGCGCTCGCTTCGATGAACCGTCGCGGAGTAGCCGGTGGCCTTGATCGCGGCGACCAGTTCGTCCGGCGTCACCCCATCGGGGAAGTCGACCGACGCCTGCTCGGTCGCGAAGTTGACCGTGGCGTGCACGCCGTCGATTCGGTTGAGTCGCTTCTCGATTCGCGCCGCACACGACGCGCAGGTCATCCCATCTACGGCCAGTGTCAGGCTGCTCACGCCGGGCGGGCTACGTCGTAGCCGGCGTCCTCGATGGCCGCGGCGACGGCGGCTGGATCGGGGGAGCCGTCGACGCGGACCGTGCCCGCGGCGAGGGTGACGTCCACGCCCGTCACCCCCGGCAGCGGTGAGACCGCCGACGTGATGGATGCGACGCAGTGCGCGCAGCTCATGCCATCCACTTCCAACACCATGCTCATGTCGTCGAGTGTATACCCATAGGGGGTATGGGTAGCGTGGTCCCTCAAACTGGGGCGAAGGCCTGCCCGAGTGCCTTCTTGTCCACCTTCTCGCCCGCCAGGGTCGGCAGTGGTTGGGCCCTGATCTCCCAGCGCGTCGGAATCGCGAAGTAGGACAGCACGCCGGTCAGGTGCGCCGTCAGCTCTTCGGGCGTCGGCGGTGATACGTCGCCGCGGTGCACCACGACGGCCACCAGTTCTTCCCCGAGGTCGGGATGGGGAACGCCGAGCGCGGCGACCTCGAGCACGGCCGGATGTGTGGCGATCGCCGCTTCGACGTGCGGGCACGCGACGTTCTCGCCGCCCCGGATGACGACGTCCTTGCTGCGGCCGTCGATGAAGAGGTAGCCATCCTGGGTGAGGTGGCCGAGGTCGCCGGTGTGCAGCCAGCCGTCGGAGTCGACGGTCTCGGCGCTCGCCGTCGGGTCCAGCCCGACGTACCCGTTCATGACCGTGGGGGAGCGGGCCAACACCTCGCCGACGCCATCGGCGTCCCCTTCGGCGATGCGGATCTCGACGACGGGATAGGGCCGCCCCACCGTTCCGGGATGCCGGGCCAGGTCACGGGCGTCGGCGACCGTGAGGAAGCCGCCCGCCTCGGTCATGCCCCAGGTATTGCTCAAGCCACGGTCGCGCAACCGTGGCAGCTTGGCCCGGATCCGGTCCAGCAGCGCAGTGGTGACCGGCGCTCCACCCAACGGAAACGACTTCAGGCTCGACAGGTCCGAGGTCTCGAAGTCGGGGTGCTCGAGGATGCGGATCGCCATGGTGGGCACCGCGCCCCAGATTTGAATACCCTCTCGCGCAATGAGTTTCAGTATCCTTCCGGCGTCGAACCGGCCCTCGGTCATCACGATCTTCCCGCCCGTGAGGAAGTGGGTGAGGAGGCTGGACAGGCCGCCGACGTGGAACATCGGCGTCGTCGCGAGGCTCACCACCTGCGGGGAATCGGCGGTGAGCAGGTGTGGCAGGCGACCCGTCCGCTGGAGGATGTCGTGTTGATTGCAGATGACCGAACGCCGGGACAGCTCAACCGCTTTCGGCATGCCGGAGCTGCCGGACGTGAACAGGATCAGTGATGCGGCGTCTTGGTCGCGGCGCGCAGATCCTTCCGGTTCGAACGCTCCCGAGTCGATGCCCCCCGCTTCGATGGCCCCCGAGTCGAACGCGGTGCCCAGGTCGCGCAGCGCGCTCTGCCCGCCCGCGACCGCGAGCTCGGCGTCCGCCAGGACGTGCCTGGGCGCCAGAAGGGTGATCGCGTGGTCGATCTCGACTGGACTCCACCACCGATTGGCCAGCACCGGAACCGCGTCCGACAACCAGATGGCCCACAACGCGAGAACCCATTCCGGGCTGTTGTAGCCGAAGACCATGACGCGGTCCCCTGGCCGGATTCCGAGTTCGCGGAGGTGGGCCGTGGCGGGGCCGATGGCGGCGCGGAACTGCGCGAAGTCGACCCGGCGCTCGCCGTGGACGAGAAACGTTCGGTCGGTCCAGGTCTCGGTCCCGGCGACCAGCTCCTCGTACGTGGCGGGGCTGCTGTCGTAGACCAATCCGTCATGACCGCCGTATGAGCCCGCCCGGACGTCCGTTCCCCAAGTTCGTTGCACTACTGGGTCGGAACCTTGACGCCCTCGGACGGCTGGACGATGACGAAGCCCTGGCCGTGGAATGCGACCTGAAGAGCCTCGCCGGATCCGCGACCGATCAGAGCCCCCGCCTTGAAGCTGGATTTCAGGCTCGTCTGCAGACTTGCCGACCACGCCACGATGGCGTCGGTGTCTGCGAAGGTCGGCGCCTCGGCCGCATTGAGGACCACCGGGGGGCCGTCGGTGGTCAGGGCGATCCAGCCGCTGCCACGAAACGTCGTGTTGAACAGCCCGCCGGCGGCCATGCTTCCGCCCTTGACCCGCTCGATGTTCCACTCCAGGCTCTGCGAGAACGCGAGCACGTTCTTTCCGCTGATCGATAGGCCCGAGTTCGTCAGGTTCAATACGTGAACGTGATGGGACTGTTCGGCGAGGAACACGTCACCTTGTCCCTGGCAGCGCATCAACGGCAGACCTTCGCCGGTGAACGCCTTCTTGAGGAACTTCGTGGCGCCGCCTCCCTCGAACGCGAACTCGACGTTGCCCTGATAGGCGACCATCGCTCCCTGACGCGCCATGAACGGCTCGCCGAGTCGAACCCGCAGCATCCTGCTGTTCTGGTTCGCGATCGCCCTGTCTTCCTTCTCGCTGAAGCGACCGTCGACGAGGTCACCCGTGATGCCTGCGAAGCCGTCGCCCGTCTGCTGTCCACCGTGCTGGGGCGCGCCGTACTGTTGCGGGCCGCCCTGCGGGCCGGTGTAGTCCTGCGGGCCGCCCTGCTGACCGGCTTGATGTAGGCCACCCTGACCGGCTTGATGTTGGCCGCCCTGATGTTGGCCGCCCTGGTGTTGGCCGCCCTGGTGCTGGCCGGCTTGGTGTTGGCCGGCTTGAGGTTGGTGTCCCGCTCCGGACAGCGGCGCCGTGCCTGCCCGTCCCTGGTGGGACACCTGATCGGTCCACCCGTGCCCGTCCCACCACCGGTAGTCGTAGCGGCCATCCGGGTCTGGTCGCCAGCTTGCAGCACCAGGTTCAGTCACCATTCGCTCCTCGGGATCGATTGCAGCGGCCTGCGCTCCACGTTCATCGACCCTATGACAAGGGCACTGGCATGCTGGGCAGATGGCAAAGGAGATCGACCCGGCGCGGGCACGGGGCGCCCGCGACGTCGTCAAGCAACATCCCGGAATGGTGCTGTTCCTCGCATCGCCAGCGCTCGTCGGGCTCGGTGTCGTCTGGTGGCTGGCTGGCCCGGGATGGGCCGCATTGCTGCTGGTCGCGCTGGTGTTGGGCGGGGGCCTGGCGCTGTTGCGCAAGCTCCGCTGACGCCGCGGCCGTTCGCTGTCAGTGAAGACCGCCCGAAAACCGGTGTTACAACGTAATCATGTAATCATGAGACAACATCACCGCGGCCGCTCCGGCGGCTGGCAACAATCACAGCAACCCGATGCCAGCGACGCCCCTGACTGGATCGCCGGACGCCTCCCCGAGAGCTGGTTCGACGGCGACCCCACGGTCGTCGTCGACCGCGAGGAGATCACCGTCATCGGTCACCTCGCCGAGCCGGAGGGGCAGGAGAGTGAGGCCCGCGCGTCGGGTCGGGCCGCACGATTCCGCGAGGAGACCAGGTCCGAGCGCATGCGCATCGCCGACGAAGCGGAACACCGCTACGGCCGCAAGGTCGCCTGGGGCGTCGAGGTGGGCAGCGTCGAGGCACCGGAACGAATCCTGTTCACGCACATCGCCGTTCCGGTCATGACGCGGCTGCGTCAGCCCGAGCGTCAGGTGCTCGACACCCTGGTCGACGCGGGAGTCGCGCGATCGCGCTCGGACGCGTTGGTGTGGTCGGTGCGACTGGTCGGGGAGCACGCCGACGAGTGGCTCGGCAAGCTGCGCGAGGCGATGACGAAGGTCGACGACCTGCGCGCCGAGGGCCCCAGCGTCTAATCCCCCCGCGATTTGGGCGCGCTTCCGTTCGCTCGTTGAACGCCTACGCGCCCAAATCGCGATCTCACGCCTGCGTCATCGCCCAGTACTCGCCGTGACGGGCGAGCAGCTCGTCGTGGCTGCCCCGCTCGACGATTTTGCCCGCCTCCATCACCAGGATCACGTCGGCGTCGCGGATCGTCGACAGCCGGTGGGCGATGATGAAACTCGTTCGGTCGCGCCGTAATTCGGCCATCGCCTGCTGGATGAGCAGCTCGGTGCGGGTGTCCACCGAGCTGGTCGCCTCGTCAAGGATCAGCAGCCGGGGCTGAGCCAGGATCGCCCTCGCGATGGTGATCAGCTGCTTCTCACCCGCGCTGATGTTGCCCCCGTCGTCGGTGATCCGTGTCTGGTACCCGTCGGGCAGGGTGTGGACGAACCGGTCGACGTGGGCAGCCTTCGCGGCGTCGACCACCTCGTCCTCGCGCGCGTCGGGGCGCCCGTAGGCAATGTTGTCGTAGATGGTGCCGCCGAACAGCCAAGTGTCCTGCAGCACCATCCCGATCTGGGAGCGCAGGGCATCGCGACTCATCGTCGTGATGTCCACCGCGTCGAGGAGGATGCGGCCACCGTCGCACTCGTAGAACCGCATCAGGAGGTTCACCAGCGTGGTCTTGCCTGCGCCGGTCGGGCCGACGATGGCCACCGTGCTGCCCGGCTCGGCGACCAGGGACAGGTCCTCGATGATCGGAGTGCCTGGGCGGTAGGCGAAGTCGACGCGATCGAACTCCACCCGGCCGGGACCGCGCCGCGCGATGCCTGCCTTCGGTGGGTCGGGTATCTGCTCCTCGGTGTCGAGGAGATCGAAGACCCGCTCGGCACTGGCGATTCCGGACTGCATCGTGTTGTACATCGCCGCCAACTGGGTCAGTGGCTGGTTGAACTGGCGTACGTACTGGATGAACGCCTGGATGTTGCCAAGCGTGATCTGACCGGTGGCCACCTGCAGACCGCCGACGACGGCGACGGCGACATAACTCAGGTTGCCGACGAACGTCGTCGCAGGCGACACCAGGCCCGACAAGAACTGCGCGCCGAACGCGGCGTCGTACACGTCGTCGTTGAGTTCGCGGAACTTGCCCTCGGCGATCGCGCGGTGCCCGAAGGTCTTGACGACGCTGAACCCGCTGTAGGTCTCCTCGACGTGCGCGTTCAGCCGGCCCGTGTTGCGCCACTGCGCGACGAACGCGACCCTGCTGCGCCGGGCGATCGTCCGCGTCGCCCACAGCGACAGCGGCACCGTCAGCACCGTGATCAGCGCCAGCAGCGGTGAGAGCACCAACATCATCACCAGGACCGCCACCACGGTCAGCACGGCGGTCAGCAGCTGGCTGATCGTCATCGTCAGCGACGACTGGATGTTGTCGACGTCGTTGGTGACGCGGCTCAGCACCTCGCCGCGCTGCCGAGCATCGAAGTAGGCCAGCGGAAGACGGTGCACCTTGTCTTCGACGTCGGCGCGCAGCGCCACCATGGTGCGCTGCACGACGACGTTCAGCAGGCGTGCCTGCAGCCAGATCAGCAGTGAGGCAAGCAGATACAGGCCCAACGCCAGCAGGAGCGTACGACCGATGGCGTCGAAGTCGACGCCCTGACCGGGGATCACGTCCATGCCCGACAAGAGGTCGGCGAAGGCGCCGTCGCCGCGAGCCCTTGCCGCCTCGACGGCCTGCTCCTTGCTGATCCCCGTGGGCAACTGCCTACCGATCACCCCGCTGAACAGAAGATCCGTGGCATGCCCGAGTACCAGCGGCCCGATCACTCCGATCGCAATCCCGGCGATGCCAAGCAGCAACACGGTCACGGTCACCGCGCCTTGGGGCGCAAGCCGTTTCAACAGCCGGATCGCCGATCCCCTGAAGTCGCGCGAGCGCGCGGTCGGGGCATCGAGGGCGGGGTTGATGGCGCGGCCCATGGGACCACTCATCGAACGCCGACCGCCTGCGAGTCCGCGAACTCCACGTACACCGGGCAGTCGGCCAGCAGCGAGGAGTGCGTGCCCGTTCCCACGACCCTGCCGTCGTCGATCACGACGATCTGGTCGGCATCGAGTACCGTCGAGATCCGTTGGGAGACGATGACGACCGTCGCAGTTGCCGATACCTCGCCCAACGCGGCGCGCACGCGTGCGTCGGTCCGCACGTCGAGCGCGGAGAAGGCGTCGTCGAACAGATAGAGGGCGGGTCGGCGGATCAC
>NZ_JBEVLO010000465.1:0-10368 GCF_040509115.1 Mycobacterium sp.
GACGGACTCCGTCGGCGGCTTTTTGCATGAGGCGTGAACTCGGCGCCAGTCAGGCGTTCGCCGGGGCCACCTTGATGCCGTTGTCGTGGACCATGGGCAGGTGCGGCGCCGGGTTGGAGCCCGCGGTCTCGACGATCTTGATGCCCTCGTCGACGATCCCCCGGCGGTACTCGTCATACGGCGGCGGGTTGATCGCGGGGAGGATCGTCAGGTTCACGCCGAACGGCTTGTCCGTCAGCTCGCGAGTCTTGGCGATTTCCCTCGCCAGATCCGCGGGCGTCGGCTGCGTCAGCGCGGTGATGAATCCCAGGCCGCCTGCATTGGCAACGGCCGCAACGAGTTCCGCGCGCCCGACCCACTGCATGCCGCCCTGAGCGATCGGATGCTCGACACCGAAGACCTCGGTGAACTTCGTCGCGATCGTCATCGCGGCGCCATCCGGATCGCCCCGTCCAGGCGGATGACCTCGCCGTTGAGCATCGGGTTCTCGACGATGTGCTGGGCGAGCGCGCCGTACTCGTCGGGGTCGCCGAGCCGGGCCGGATGCGGTACCTGCTGCCCCAGCGACTTC
This sequence comes from Mycobacterium sp., assembly GCF_040509115.1. Lineage (GTDB taxonomy): Bacteria > Actinomycetota > Actinomycetes > Mycobacteriales > Mycobacteriaceae > Mycobacterium. Next base: position 572 of record NZ_JBEVLO010000465.1, read on the forward strand.
TGCGCCTCCTCGGGGAGGCCTGCCAACAGCGGCGTCTTGAACAGGCCGGGCGCGATGGTGCACACGCGGATCAGCTCACGCGATAGGTCACGAGCGATCGGCAGGGTCATGCCGACCACGCCGCCCTTGGACGCCGAGTAGGCGGCCTGCCCGATCTGGCCGTCGAACGCCGCGACCGAAGCGGTGTTGATGATCACGCCACGCTCTGGGCCGCCCGGCCCGTCCACGGGCGCCGTCTTCGCGATCCGCTCGGCGGCCAGCCGCAACACGTTGAACGTGCCGATCAGGTTGACCTGGATGACGCCGGTGAACCAATCGAGTGGGAACGGTCCGTTCTTGCTCAGCGTCTTGACGGCGTTGCCGATGCCCGCGCAGTTGACGTTGATGCGAACCGGCCCCATGGACTCGGCGAGATCGAGCGCCGTGGCCACCGCGTTCTCGTCGGTGACGTTGGCGGCGGAGAACTTGGCGCGATCACCGAGTTCGGCCACGACTTCTTCGCCCTTGAGGTCGATGACGACCACGCTGGCTCCGGCGTCGAGCAATCGCTTGGTGGTCGCCAAGCCGAGGCCCGACGCGCCGCCGGTGACGACCGCGACTGAGTCTTTGATCTGCACTGACCAATTCCTTTCTCCAGGGCGCGCGGAGACGCACGCCGTCGCTCAACCTACCGGTTGGTTGGGACTATGCCCAGTCGCGAAGCACGGCCTCGGTGTCGGCGCCCTTCTCCCCGGGGGGCGTGGGCGTCGGCGGCACGCTGCGGGAGAACCTCGGCGCAGGCGACGGCTCGAGATTGTCGCCGTCCTGAAAGAACGTTCCGCGCTCGGTGTTGTGCGGTTCGGTCTCGACCTCGCCGAAACTCAGGACGGGAGTGACGCAGGCGTCGGTGCCGTTGAACACGCCGGCCCAATGGTCGCGATCCTTCGCCGCGAACGCCTCGGTGAACGCCGCCCGCAATTCCGGCCAGCGACTGATGTCGTTCTGGCCGGGAAGATCCGCGCCGTCGAGCCCGAGCCCGTGAAGCAGAAGTGCATAGAACTGCGGTTCGATCGCACCGACCGCGACGTAGCGGCCGTCGGCGGTCTCGTAGGTGTCGTAGTACGGCGCGCCGGTGTCGAGCAGGTTGGTGCCGCGCTCGTCGGACCACATGCCGCTGGCCCGAAAGCCCCACATCATCTGGGCGAGCACGCTTGATCCGTCGACCATGGCGGCGTCGACCACCTGACCCTTGCCGGAGGTCTGGCGCTCCCACAGCGCGGAGAGGATTCCGACGATCAAGAACATCGAGCCGCCGCCGAAGTCGCCAGCGAGGTTCAGCGGCGGGACCGGCCGCTCGCCCTTGCGGCCAATCGCGTGCAGCACGCCGTTGAGCGAGATGTAGTTGATGTCGTGGCCGGCCTGCAGAGCCCGCGGACCCGTCTGCCCCCAGCCCGTCATGCGGCCGTAGACGAGGCGTTCGTTGACCTTGGCGCAGTCGTCGGGCCCGAGGCCGAGTCGCTCGGTGACACCTGGCCGGTAGCCCTCGATCAAGACGTCGGCCTTGGCCACCAGTTTGAGGATCAGCTCGCGGCCCTCGTCACTCTTGAGATCGGCGGTCACCGACCGGCGGTTGCGCAGCATCGAGTCGCGGGCGCCCTGGGGCACTCCCCCGCCCTTGCCGGGCCGCTCGACGCGAACCACGTCGGCACCGAGATCGCCGAGGATCATGGCCGCGTGGGGTCCCGGGCCGATGCCGGCCAGTTCAATGACTCGCAATCCGTGCAGTGGTCCAGCCATGCGCAACGCCCTCCACCGAGTAGACCTAGTTGACCGCCGACAAAGCTTACTTGTATAACCAAGTGGAGCGACCGCGGGCCTCGGCTCGCCTGACCCCGAGGCGGGCATGACCAATTCCGAGACGGCCATCGACTCCTACCGCAGCACCGACGATCTAGTGGTGGCGCTGCGCGACGGCGTGCTGTCGGTGACGCTGAACCGACCGGACAGCCTCAACTCGTTGACGGCCGCCATGCTCGACGCGATCGGGGACACCTGCCAGCGCGCGGCCGACGATCCGCAGGTGAGGGTCGTCCGCCTGGGCGGCGCGGGACGCGGCTTCAGCTCGGGCGCGGGCATCAGCGCCGAGGACCACGCCAACGCAGGCGGTCACGACGAGACGCTGCACGCGGCCAACCGCGCGGTCCGATCGATCGTGGCGCTGCCGAAGCCGGTGGTGTCGGTGGTGCATGGCCCGGCTGCGGGCGTCGGTGTGTCACTGGCGTTGGCTGCGGATGTCATCGTCGCGTCCGAGAAGGCGTATTTCCTGTTGGCGTTCACCAAGATTGGGCTCATGCCCGACGGCGGTGCGTCAGCCCTGGTCGCTGCCGCGATCGGTCGCGTCAGGGCCATGCGGATGGCGCTGTTGGCAGAGCGACTGTCCGCCGCGGACGCGTTCGCCGCCGGGCTGGTCAGCGCGGTCTACGCCGACGACGATCTGGTGGCCGAGGCGAACGAAGTGATCGAGCGGTTGAAGTCGGGCCCGGCGGCCGCCCTACGCAGAACCAAGCAGGCCATCAATGCTGCGACGCTGACCGAACTCGACGGCGCGTTCGACCGCGAGACCGAGGGCCAGTTGACGTTGCTGTCGTCGCATGACTTCCGCGAGGGCACGACGGCCTTCCAGCAGCGCCGACCTGCGACGTTCACCGACGACTGAATCGCGGCGACGACGTCGGCCCGCGGTGCTCCACTCTGCGGTGGTGGCGACGTCCACTCGCACTTCTGCGCCATCGACGCAGAGTCGAGCTCACTGAACCGCCGCCCGCCGCGTCGGAGCGAAAACCGTTCGACTCGACGGGGGTCCATCGGTCACCATCACTGTGTGAGTACGCAATCCGACGTCGAGCATCCGGTGCAGGCCACCGGCGGCTGGCGCGTGCTCGCACCCTTCCGCTTCCGTGAGTACCGGCTGCTGATCGGCGCATTGTCGATCTCGATCTTCGCCGAGGGCATGTGGACGGTCGTGATGGCCCTGCAGGTCATCGCGCTGAACAACGATCCCGCGTCGCTGTCCCTGGTGGCGACGTGTCTTGGCGTTGGCCTGGTGGCCTTCGTCCTGGTCGGCGGTCTCGCGGCGGACAGAATCAACCAGCGCACCATCATCATCGCCGTGGAAACCGTGAACGTCACGGTGGTCGCCACCGTCGCGACGTTGAGTTCGCTTGGCGTGCTGCGTATCTGGCACATGGCCGTGGCAGCGGCGATGCTGGGCATCGCGGCGGCGTTCTTCTTCCCCGCCTACAGCGCGTTGCTGCCGCGGATCCTGCCCGCCGACCAGCTGCTGGCTGCCAACGGCGTCGAAGGCGTCGTGCGTCCCGTGTTTCAGCGCGCGGTCGGGCCTGCCGTCGCGGGCGTGGTGGTCGGGGTGACGTTCCCCGCACTGGGAGCCATGGTGGTGGCCGTATTGTTCGCCACCGGCCTTGCGTTGTTGATCGCTACCCGACCCGCGGTCAAAGGGGTCGCACCGCAATCGAATCAGGTGCCACCAAAGGTGTTGCGCGACATGCGCGACGGGTTCCGCTTCATGGTGCGGACGCCGTGGTTGCTGTGGACGCTGCTGTTCGCGAGCATGTGGGTGCTGGCGGTGCTCGGTCCGGTCGAGGTGCTCCTGCCGTTCATTGCGCAGGGTCGCTTCGCCGACGGCGCGCGCGCCTACGGCTTCATCCTGGCGTTCTTCGGGGTGGGCAGTGCGATCGGCGCGCTCGCCGTGTCGTCGCTGCGGCTTCCGCGTCGCTACCTGACGGTAATGATGGTGATGTGGGGCGCCGGGTCGCTGCCGCTGGCGATCGTGGGCTGGACGTCGTCATTTCCCGTGATGGCCGCGGCGATCTTCGTCGTCGGTGTCACCGACGGGGCGGGGAGCGTCATCTGGGGGACGCTGCTGCAGCGACGCGTGCCGCGGGAGATGTTGGGCCGAGTGTCGAGCCTGGACTTCTTCGTGTCGCTGGCGTTCATGCCGGTGTCGTTCGCGATCGCGGGTCCGCTGTCGAAGGTGGTGTCGATGGAGACGATCTTCGTGGCAGCGGGCGTGGTGCCGGTGATCTTGGCCGCCGTCGCGATGGTCGCGGCACGGATGCGACGCGACGAGATCGCCAACCCTCTGCGCTAGCGGGTCAGGCGCCGAACAGCGGCGGGAGTGCGAGCACCATGACCAGGCCCCAGAAGAAGTGGGTGACCATGGGCGCAAGCACCCCGCCGGTGATTCGGCGTTCGTAGGCACACACCCCACCGAGGATGAGGCCCGCGAAGCCGAGCATCGGGTTGCCCGCCGCAGACACCGCGACCACGTAGACGACCGTGGAGATCACCTCGGGATGGAACCTGCCGAGTGCGCTGAACAGCGCGCCGCGGAAGAACATCTCCTCGGCGAGCCCATTGACGACGGTGATCAGCGTGACGAGCCAGAGTGCGCCGTAGTTGGCGTACTCCAGCACCTGAACGATGTAGTCCCGGACCGGGCCGATCTCGCGCGCCACCAGACCGCCGACGATGAACACGCCGCCGAGCAGTACGCCGATGGTCATCCCCGTGATCACGGGGCGTCTCTCACGACCGCGGAAGTGCACGGACCCGAGGTGCAAGGGACCGGACAGCCGCGCGCCTGCCGCCCACACCGCGGCCAGCGCCACGGTGAGAACGTAGAAGGAGGTGCTGCCCGGCGTCCGCGTCAGCGAGAACGCGAGCAGCGTCGCACCGAGGATCAGCACGACGACCACCACGATGCGCCGCCGTCGGATCAGGGTGGACGGCTCGTCTCGGGTGACCGCGGGACTCGTGACGATCGCCCCGATCTCGGACATCAGTCCCGTCACGACGCGCCTCCGGGTGCCAGCCCGATGAGGGTGTCCAGTCCGGCCCGCCACCAGCCGGCCACCGGGCCGGGCACGGCGCCGAGCAGGGCCAGCGCCGGTCGCGCGTGAGCCGGCGTGACCATCGCGGCGAGCTTGCGCAGGCGGAGGATGTCGCCGCCCGCCCAGTCCGGGTCGGTGTCGGCCAGATGGTGCGGGTCGGCCAGTCGGTCGACGGGCAGCTGCCGCCGACTGGCGAGCGACAACTCGATGGCCTCCTCGATGCTCACCCGACCGCCCGGCGGGTCCGGCACGAAGGGCCGCAGTCCGTCGTTGGATGCGGTCATCGGAAAGTCAAGCGATTCAACGAGGTCCGCCGCCAGGCCGCCCGGGACGGGCACGAACAACGCGGCCACCTGCGATACCAACCCCATGTCGACGTCGGGTACTGGCACGCCGGCGCGCCACTTCCCCGACAACCGCGCGTAGGTCAGGAGCAGGTCGCCGTACGTCGTTCGCTGCGGACCGCGGATGTCGTAGGACCCGGCGGGAACGCCGTCGGAGTCGGCGGCTGCGATCAAGTAGTAGATGACGTCACTGATCGAGATCGGATCCAGCGCATTGTGCGCCCACGGCGGCATCGGGATCAAGAGAAAGCGATCGCCAACGGACCTCAGCAACTCGAACGACGTCGACCCCGCTCCGAGGATGATCGCCGCGCCGAGCCAGACCACGTCGGGCCCGCCCTCGATGGTCAACGCCTCGGCGACCTCGGCGCGACTGGTCAGGTGCTCGGAAAGGTTGTCGTCGTCGGGCACGAATCCGCCGAGATACACGATGCGCTTGACCCCCGCGTCCTTCGCAGCCCGGGCTACGTTGGCGGCCGCGACGTTGTCGGCATCGCGAAAGCCCGGTTGGCCGATGCCGTGCACCAGGTAGTAGAGGACGTCGACGGGGCCCGCAACACCGAACGCGCTGACCACCGAGCCCTCGTCGCCTGCGTCGAGCAGCACGGGTGTGACGTCGTCGATCCAACCGAAGTCGCCGAGTCGCTCGACGTTCCGGCTGCCCACCACGACGTGATGGCCCTCCCGCAAGAGTGAGGCGACGAGTCGCGAGCCGATGTATCCGGTCGCACCTGTGACGAGTGCGCGCATGGGTTTCACGGTAGGTACTTACCCGCGCGGGCGCTATTCGATCGTGTTGCGGTGGATGTCACTCAAGTGCTCGTAAACCTGCGCGTTGACGCGGCTTTTGGCCACCTCGTCGGCGCTGAGTTCGCGACGGACCTTGCCAGGCACTCCGGCGACGAGCGATCCCGGTGGCACCACGGCGCCCTGCGCGACCACGGCGCCCGCCGCGACGAGCGACCCGGCGCCGATGACCGCCCCGTTGAGCACGACCGCGCCCATACCGATGAGGCACCCGTCCTCGATCGTGCAGCCGTGGAGCACGGCGTTGTGGCCCACGCTGACGCCGGCACCGATGGTGGCCGGGAACCCAGGGTCGACGTGCACGGTCACGTTGTCCTGGAGGTTGGATCCCTCGCCGATCTCGATCGGCTCGAACTCGGCGCGGAGGACGGCGCCGTACCAGACGCTGGACTTCGGGCCGAGCGTGACGGAGCCGACGACGGTCGCGTTCGGCGCGACCCAGGACTCGTCGTCCACCTTTGGTGCGCGACCGTTGACGGACAGGATCAGCGGCTCTGGCATGGGCGACATCGTATGCCGGACCGTTTCAGGCGCCCTGATACACCTTGCGATAACTCGACGGTGACATGCCGACGCCGCGGCGCAGGTGGTGGCGCAGGTTGCCGCCGGAGCCAAGACCCGAGCGCCGGGCGACCTCGTCGATCGACAGGTCGCGGGATTCGAGTAGTTCACGGGCCCGTTCGACGCGCCGTAGCCGGATCCAGGTTCCCGGCCCCTGGCCGGTCTCCTCGCTGAAGCGGCGGCTGAACGTCCTGGGGCTCATGTGTGCGTGCCGGGCCAACCGCTCCACGGTCAGGTCGTCGTCGAGGTGCCGAAGCGCCCACTCGCGGGTGGCCGCGGTGGACGCGTCGTCGGCAGTCGGCAGGTGCCGGTCGATGAACTGGGCCTGCCCACCCTCGCGCCACGGTGGCACCACGCAGTACCTGGCCGCCGCGTTGGCCACGCTCGCTCCGTGGTCGGAGCGAATGATGTGCAGGCACAGGTCGATTCCCGCGGCGAGGCCCGCCGAGGTCAGTACGTCGCCGTCGTCGACGAACAGCACGCGTTCGTCGACGAGGACGTCCGGACGCAGCCGCCGCAGGTCGTCGGCGAACTTCCAGTGGGTGGTGGCGGGCCGTCCGTCGAGGAGGCCCGCGGCCGCCAGGACGAACGCACCGGTGCAGATGGACACCATGCGGGTGCCCGGGCGGATGGTCGTGAGAGCGGCGCGGACGTCGGGCCCCAACGTGCCGTGCTCGCGGGCAAGGGGGTAGCGGGTGCCGGGCACGATCACGGTGTCCGCCGACGCGAGCGCCTCGGATCCTGCCGCGGGGACGAGGTCGAAGCCGCCGGTCGCGGCGACGGGCTGGCCGGCGACCAGTCCGCAGGTGATCACGTCGTACAGCGGGCCGCCGTCCTGGTCGACGGCGGCGCCGAAGAGCGTCGAGGCGATCGTCGCGTCGAAGCCCACGACGGGTGCGAGAAGGAGAACGACCACGCGGTGCACGGGACCAGTTTGGCACGTTTTTGACGATTAGTGTCATTCATGCCACTAGCGACGGGGGCGAGGTCCCGCAACAGTTGTCGGGTGAGCGTGACGACCAGAGACCAGACCGGCCGCCGACCCCGACTCCACTGGGCGTGGGTGGTGGCCGCGACGAGCTTCGTCGCGATCCTGGGGGCTGCCGGCTTCCGCTCGGTCCCCGGCGTGATGATGAACCCGCTGCACCACGAGTTCGGGTGGTCGCACGGCACGGTCGGGCTGGCGATGTCGGTCAACATGACCCTGTTTGGTTTGACCGCTCCGTTCGCGGCCGCGCTGATGGATCGCTTCGGGGTACGACCGGTCCTGTCGGGCGCCCTGGTGCTCATCGCGTCGGGCTCAGCGCTGTCGGTGTTCATGACGACGAGTTGGCAGCTGATCCTGCTGTGGGGCGTGCTGGTCGGGGTGGGAACGGGCTCGATCTCGATGGGGTTCGTGGCGACCGTCGCCACCCGCTGGTTCGAGAAGCGGCGCGGCCTGGTCACCGGCGTCCTCACTGCCGCGAGCGCGACGGGGCAGCTGATCTTCCTGCCGGTGATCGCGGAGGTCACGACGCGCCACGGCTGGCGGTGGGCGTCGCTGATCGTCGCAGCGGCGGCGCTGAGCGTCGTACCGCTGGTGCTGCTGTTCCTTCGGAACTACCCGCGGGACGTCGGCCTGAGGGCTTTCGGGGCGAGCGAAGCTAGCGAAGCGACGGGAAAGGGCACAGGGGCGAGCGAAGCGACGGACGTCGTCCCGAATAGCAGTTTCCGTGCGGCGTTCGACGGGCTGCGGATCGGCGCTCGGGTGCCGGCATTCTGGCTGCTCGCGGGCAGCTTCGCGATCTGCGGGATGACGACCAACGGACTGATCGGTACGCACTTCATCCCCGCCGCCAACGATCACGGAATGCCCACGACGGTGGCCGCCGGATTGTTGGCGACGATCGGGATTCTGGACGTCGCGGGCACCATCTTCTCGGGATGGCTGACCGATCGCGTCGACCCGCGACTGCTGCTCGTCGTGTACTACACCGGCCGCGGCATCTCGCTGCTCCTGCTGCCTGCGTTGCTCTCCCCGCACGCCGAGCCGAGCACCTGGGTGTTCGTCATCTTCTACGGGCTGGACTGGGTCGCAACGGTGCCGCCGACGATCGTGTTGTGCCGCTACTACTTCGGCGCCCGCACGCCGGTGGTCTTCGGTTGGGTGTTCGCCTCTCATCAGCTGGGTGCCGCCGTGGCCGCCGCGGGCGCGGGGTGGTTGCGTGACCTTCAGGGCGACTACGACCTCGCCTTCTACCTCGCGGCGGGCCTGTGCGTTGTCGCCGCCGGACTCTGTCTAAACGTGCGGAAACCGCAGCTCAGCGACGCTTGACGGACCGTGCGGCTTGGGGCCGACTTTGCCGATTGGTCATCCGAGCACTTACGATTCCCCAGGTGCCGCCACGAGAGTCGGGCTCTAGGCGGCACGCATCGCATACGTTGAGGAGCCAAAAAGTGAAGACTCGCACCAGTCGAGCCCTTGGAATGTCCGCCGCGATCGTCGCGCTCGCCGTGTCGGTGCCGATGGCGATCAACGCCCAGGCCGAGCCGACGACCACCACGCCCGTCGCGGCCCCTGTCCCCGATCCGCAGGGCAACTGCGATCCGGTGAAGGCGGAGCTCGCGACCTCCGGCAAGACCTGGACCACGCTGGACAAGCTGCCGGTGGGGCAGGTGCTCGCGGCCATCCCGTCGCTCAGCACCTTCACGTCGGCGATCAACGGTGGCCTCAACCCCGCCGTCAACATCGTTCCCGTCCTGGAGAACGGTCCGTACGTCGTGTTCGCACCGACCAACGACGCGTTCGCCAAGCTCGACCCGGCCCAGCTCGAGACGCTGAAGACCGATCCGGACGCGCTGACCAAGCTGGATTACTACCACGCGTTCCTCGGCCTGCTCGGCCCCGGCGACGTGGCGGGTCAGCGGCCGACGCAGCAGGGCGCCGAGATCAAGGTCACCGGCAAGGACGGCGACATCAAGGTCAACGACGACGTCAAGGTGATCTGCGGCGGCATCCAGGCCAGCAACGCCAGGATCTACATCGTCGACACGGTCCTGAACCCGGACACGCCGCCGGAGCCGCTCACTCCCGTGACGTCCTTCAGCAACACCGGCAAGCCGCTGACTCCGTCCAGCAGCACGACGGCCACGACCACGACGGAGGCGCCAGCCGCCGAGGCGCCCGCGGCGGGCTAACCCCTCTTTACGGCGATTT
>NZ_JBEVLO010000466.1:0-10807 GCF_040509115.1 Mycobacterium sp.
GGGGTGGCGCCGATGATCGCGGTGCAACCGGCCTTCTATGCCGAGCTCTTCGGCGCGCGGGTGCGCTACTCGGGCTTCGCGACCTCACGTGAGGTGGGCGCAGCCATCGCGGGCTTCTCCCCGTTGCTGGCCGCCTCGCTGCAGAACCGGATGGGCGGCGAACCGTGGCTGATCGCCGTGATGATGATCGTGGTCTGCCTGATCTCCTTCGTGGCGTTCGCCGCCGCGAAGGAAGGCAAGGACGTCGACATCGACGAGATGGGCCCCGAGCCACTGGCCACGGCGAAGTCTCGCAAGACTGCAGAGCTGCCCGGCCGTCAATGAGCGATGGGTTCACCGGGAGGCCATCGCCGAGCGCCACGATGGTGCACCTGGGAGTGGGTGCGTTCGCCAGGGGACACGTGCTGTGGTGCACGAGCCTCGCCGCCGACGAGCAACCCGGGCAATGGTCGGTCTGCGCGGTCGGCCAGCGCTCGCGCACCGTCGTCGACGCAATGCGTTCGCGCAGTTGGGCTTACGACGTCGAACTCCGTGACACCGACCGCCACAGCACGACCCGGGTCGACGTCGTGCACGACGGCCTGGTGGCCGAGGAGGAGCCTGACCGCCTGACCGAGACGTTGGCCTCGCCACGGGTCTCGGTGGTGACGATCACCGCGACCGAAGCCGGCTACCCGGGCCCCGTCGTGGGTCAGATCGTTGCCGCGGCCGCGGCCCGTGCCCGCAACGGTGCGGGCCCGATCAGCGTCGTGGTGTGCGACAACGTCCTCTTCGGGGGTGACCTGTTGCGCACGTTGACCATCGACATGGCGCAGGAGGGGGGACACGACGATGCTGCCGCGTGGCTGGCCGAGCACGCCGCCTTCCCCAACACCGTCGTCGACCGCGTCGTGCCCGCGGTACCCGATGAACTGCAGCCCTCCGTGGTGGCGGAACCGTGGTTCCGCTGGGTGCTGGAAGACGCCTTCGTCGCCGCCCGTCCCGCGTGGGAACGTGTCGGTGCCCAGCTGGTCGACGACGTAGCACCGTGGCAAGCGGCCAAGCTGCACCTCGTCAACGCGCCCCACTCGATGCTGGCTTACCTTGGGCTGGCGTGCGGGTACTCCACCGTCCACGAAGCGGTGAACGACGATCTGCTCAACACCGCCGTGCAGGCAGCGCTCGACGTCGAGTTGATTCCCGCCGTGCCCGCCGCCGAGGGCCTCTCGGCAACTGAGGACGCCAGAGCCTCCCTTCGCCGGTTCGCGAATTCGGCTGTGCCCCATCGTTTGTCCCAGGTTGGGTCCGGCGGATCGGCGAAGTTGCCCCAGCGACTGTCAGCCGTCGTGGACATGTGTCAGACTGCCGGGAAGGCGCCCATGTGGTGCGCGGGTATCGTCGCCGGCTGGGCGCACGCGATCCGGCGTGGCGACGTCGACGACCCCAGGGCCCCTCGCGTGCGATCAGCGCTTGCCGGCCCGCCGGATGACCGGGCGCGCGCACTGCTGGCGGCGTGCGACCTGCTCGCCGACGCGACAGAGCGGGGTCTGATGGTTGATTCGGTGAACTGGTGGTTGAAGTCGTTGGACCATGCGGACATTCGCGAGACTGTCCGATCCGCCCTCAAGGAGATGTGACGATGGACCTGACCGACAGGGTGGCCGTGATCACCGGTGGGGGTACCGGAATCGGAGCAGCGATCGCGCACCATCTGGTGGCGGCCGGCGCCCGAGGGGTGCTCGTGACCTATAGCCGATCGGAGGAGGCGGCGGCGGCCACGGTGTCGTCACTGCGAGCCCTCGGCGCCGAAGCGGAGTCCGTGGCCGTGGACGTACGTGCCGACGATCAGGTGCGGGCGCTGGCGGCGAGGTGCCACGACGTTTTCGGCGGATGCGACGTACTGATCAACAATGCAGCGAGTACGGCGTGGCTTCCGTTCGACGACCTCGACGCGGTCGACGACGACACCTGGCACGACATCCTCGACGTCAACGTCGTCGGCGCGTTCCGCTGCGCGCGTGCATTCGCACCGGCGCTCCGGCAGGCCGGGGGCGCCGTCGTCAACATCGCGTCGATCTCGGCCCACCGAGGTATCGGGTCGTCGATGCCCTACGGCGTGAGCAAGGCGGCGCTGCTGCAACTGACGCGTTCACTGGCCGTCGCCATGGGCCCGGAGGTGCGGGTCAACTCCGTCTCCCCGGGGACGGTCGCCACGCGATGGCAAATCGACCATCACGGTGATGAGGCGTTCGACGAACTGACCGCCCGCGAACGCGAGGCGTCCCCACTGGGTCGTACCACCCAACCCGAGGACGTGGCTGCGGCTGTGCTGGGTCTATTGGGGGCAGATATGGTCACTGGGGTCGACGTGGTCGTCGACGCAGGGAAACACCTCATGTACTGAGGCAGGAGACCAACAGATGGCGGCGCCCAGCCCGGTGAACGCGGTCGAGAAGGTGCTCGCGGTGCTGGAAGCGCTCGCCGAACACCGTCGGCTGACCGACCTCGCCCGGTCGACGGGCCTCGCGAAGTCCACGGTGCACCGGATCTTGCAGACGATGGTGGAGGGCGGGTTCGCCGTCTTCGACGAGGACAACGGCTACGGCCCTGGGCCGCGCATGGTGGGCCTGGCAGGCAGGACGCTTGGCGAGCTGGACACGTCCGTCGGCGCGGAACCGGTCATGCGTCGCCTGCAGGAACGCTTCTCGGCGACGGTGCACATGGCGGTAATCGCCGGCGACGAGGCCGTGTACGTGCGCAAGCTCGAGGGCAACAAGCCCTACCGAATGGTCTCGCGGGTGGGTATGTCGATACCGCTGCACTGCACTGGAATTGGGAAGGCGCTTCTCGCCGCGATGGCCGAGGAGGACGTGGCGTCGCTGGTGCAGCGCACCGGATTGCCCAGGCGCACGCCGCGGACGCTGACGACGCTGGATGCCCTGATGGCCGACCTGAGGACGACCCGCGATCGCGGCTGGGCGGGCGACGTGGAGGAGAACGAAGACGGGATCGTCTGCGCGGGCGCGGCCATCCGCGACCACTCGGGACGAATGACGGCCGCTATCAGCGTCTCTCAGCTACGCAGTGACCCCACGGCAGTCGCCCTCGACGTCGTGGGCCCAGAAGTCGCGGCCGCAGCGGCGGAGGTATCGACCGGTTTGGGTGCCCGTACCACCTGAAGTGCGTCAGCCGGCCGTGGAGACCAGATATGCGCGGACCTCTTCTGCCGTAGCGAGCTTGCCGGTACCACCCTGCCCGGCGAGTGACAACGCGGCTGCCGCCGCTGCGGTGCGCACTAGCTCCACCGTTAGTGGCCCCAGCGCCAGGCCGGCAGCCAACGTGCCGGCGAACACATCGCCGGCACCAGTGGCGTCGTGCACCTGAGGCGCTGGGACGGCAGGAACCTCGACGGCTGAACTCTGGTCGTACATCAGCGCACCGCGACTCCCGCGGGTGACCACGGCCGACTGGGCGCCGAGGTCTATCAGGCGGCGAGCAGCAGTCTCCGCGTCCGACGTCCCCAGAAGCACCTCGGTGTCCGCGGGACACGATGGGACGGCCACCGTCACCAGCGGCGCCAGCTCACGCAGGTGTCCGCGCGCGGTGTCCGCGTCAACCAGTCGTCGGCGATAGTTGGGGTCGTAGACGACGGCGCCGCCGCCGGCCGCCACTCGTCGTGCGGCCTCCACCACGGTGGCGGCCACTCCGTCCGACAACGCCATCGCGATTCCACTCACCAGCAGCACCCTTGCCCGGTCGAGGGGCGCGTCGCCGAGGTCAGCGGGGGTCATCATGGACGCCGCGGATCCCGACCGCAGGTACACGAAGTCGCGTTCGCCCTCGGGGTCGGCGCCGACCAGGTATGCCCCCGTGTGACTGGGGCCCCGCCGGACCAGTGCCGTCTCCACCCCGAGGTGAGCCGCGTAGCGCAACAGCCGCGATCCGATCTCGTCGTCGCCGACTCGGCTGATCAGGGCGGTGGTCGCCCCGGCGCTGGCACTGGCGGCGGCAGCGTTGAGTGCGTCGCCGGAGAACGACACGTGGAAGTCGGTGGCCGTCTCCAAGGGCACGCCAGCCGACAGCTCCAGCATGGGTTCTCCGAGCACGATGACATCGGGGACGGTCATGACCGTCCCCCCAGCGCTGCCAACCAGTCCGCGACTGCGCCAGGGTCCGCCGCAAGGCGCTCGACGAGGGCGGTGCCAACGCCGACTGCAGTGGCCCCCGCGTCCAGCCACGCTGGCACGTCGTCGAGGCCGATCCCACCGGTCGGGATCACCAGCGCTCCCGGCAGAACCGCTAGCAGGGTCCGGAGATAGGCGGGCCCCCCGACATGGGCGGGGAACAGCTTGGCCAGGCCGGTATCGGCGGCTGCCGCGATTTCACCGGGCGTCCAACCTCCCTCCACCACGGGGATGGCCCCGTCGATTGCAGACCTCACCTCCGGAGCCGGATGGGGGGTCACCAGGAAGTCCGCACCGAAGTCAGCCGCCTCGAGGGCGGTCCGGGCGGACCGCACGGTGCCCAACCCGACCAGCAAGTCGGGGTGTTCGGCGCGGACGCGAGAGAGTGCCACGCGCCAGTCCGGCGTGGTCGCCGTCAGTTCGACGATGCCGAGGCCGGCTGCGGCCAAGGTGGACACGGCCCCCACCGCATCGTCGGCGGTCCCGACGCGAAGCACGGGCAGCACCGGCGTTCGAGTGAACTCGGCCTGCAGCCGCTCCAGCATCTCGGTTCCCGATTTCGTTCCGCTGGACGGACCTGTGTTTCGTACCACGGGACCAGTGTAGAGCGACGATCATTCCAATGCACCCCGTTCGGCGGACGCTTGGGAGGCGGCTGAGCTCGTGCGAGCATGCCGCTGGGATTCGGTGCCAGCTTGCCGAGAAGGGCGAAAGACGCAGGTAGTGACCCCACCGCCAGCCACGCGCGACGAGGACTTACCGCGGCGAGGACTTACCGCGACGAGAACCTACCGGGTGGCCCGGCTCTTGATCAGGCTCGCGACCGTCGTGACCGCCAACACGGCCCCGATCACCGACAGCGACATACCCGTCGAGATCTCCGGCACCATGATGTGCTCACCGCCATTGATGAACGGCAACGTGTTCTCGTGGAGCGCATGCAGCACCAGCTTGACGCCGATGAACGCGAGGATCAGCGACAACCCGTAGGACAGGTAGACCAGTCGATCCAGCAGGCCGCCGATCAAGAAGTACAGCTGACGCAGACCCATCAACGCGAAGGCGTTGGCGGCGAAGACGATGTAGGGCTCCGTGGTGAGGCCGTAGATCGCTGGAATGGAGTCCAGAGCGAAGAGGATGTCGGTGAAGCCGATTGCCACGAGCGCCAAGAACATCGGAGTGACGAAGCGCTTGCCATCGATGCGGGTGGTGAGCTTCCCGCCGTCGTAGTGGTCGACGGTCGGAAGGAACCGCTTGGCCAACGCGACGATCTTGCTGTCCCGTTCCTCCTCGACTTCCTCCTCGTGCCCACTCTCGCGGGCCAGCTTGATCGCCGTGTAGATCAAGAAGATGCCGAACAGGTAGAACACCCAGCTGAACGTGTTGATGGCCGCGGCACCGACCGCGATGAAGCCCGCCCGCATCACCAGCGCCAGCACGATGCCGATGAGCAGCACCTTCTGCTGGTGCTCGCGAGGCACCGCGAAGGACGTCATGATGATCGTGAACACGAAGAGGTTGTCCACCGACAACGCCTTCTCGGTGACGTAGCCGGCGAAGTACTCGCCGCCGTAGGTGCCACCCCACTGCCAGATCACGTAGAGGCCGAAGATCACCGCCAGCGCGATGTAGACCACCGACCAGGTCGCGGATTCCTTGAACGACGGCGCATGCGGCTTCCGCGCGTTGAACACGAAGTCGAATAGGAACAGTCCAAGGATCACGGCGCACGTGGCGATCCACGTCAAGGTGGACACGTTCATCGGGCGGATACCTCCATCGACAGTTCGTCCGAGGATTCGTCCGAGAGTTCGTCGTAGTCAAGGGCTTTGATTGCGGCGGCGTTCATCGATGGCGAAAGGGCGGGACGCAACGGCATGAGGGGGCTGGCGATCATGTCCCCGACGAGCCTACGGTAATCCGCTCAAGGACCGGGTTTCGAGCTGAGAGCGCTCTCAGGAGGAGGCCAGCGGAAGATCCAGGAAGTGGCCCATCCGATCGCGTTTGGTGCGCAGATACGTGATGTTGTCGGCCGTCACCGACGACGGTGCGGACACCCTCTCGGTGACCGAGAGACCGCCGGCGCGGATTGCCTCGACCTTGCCGGGATTGTTGGTGATGAGCCGGATCCGCGTGATGCCGAGCATCTGCAGGACCGCGGCGGACACGCCGTAGTCGCGGTTGTCGATCGGCAGGCCGAGCTCGAGGTTGGCGTCGACGGTGTCACGACCGGCCTCCTGCAGTGAGTAGGCGGCGAGCTTGTGGCCCAAGCCAATCCCGCGACCCTCGTGGCCGCGAAGGTAGATCAGGACGCCTGCGCCTTCGCCTGCAATGGCGGCCAGGGCGGCGTCGAGTTGGGCGCCACAGTCGCAGCGGCGGGATCCGATGACGTCTCCGGTCAGGCACTCGCTGTGGATGCGAACGAGCACTCCCGCGTCGGAGGCCGAGGCACCGCAAACGTCACCGTGCGACAACACCAGGTGCTCGATGCCATCGGCGCCGGTGTAGGTCTGCGCGGTGAAGAGGCCGTGATCGGTGGGAATGGCCGCGGAGGCGCCGAGGACTGCGGTGGATTCGATCCGCCTTCGGTGTTCGACGAGCTCGGCGACCGTGATCATCGGTAGTTGATGTTCGGCTGCAAAGGCGATCAAGTCCGGCCCGGACAGGGGAACGCCGTCATCGGCGACGAGTTCGGTGATGACCGCGACCTCGCGGCATCCTGCCAGTCGCATCAGATCGATCGATGCCTCGGTGTGGCCCGCGCGTTCGAGGACTCCGTCGGGTCGTGCCCGCAACGGGAAGACATGCCCCGGTCGACGCAGATCGCCTGGGGTGGTGGTCTTGTCGGCGAGTGCTCGGACCGTGGCCGCGCGGTCGGTGGCGGAGATCCCGGTTCCCACGGCAACGGCGTCGACACTGACGGTGAAGGCGGTCTGGTGGTTGTCGGTGTTGGTCCACACCATCAGGTCGAGTTCGAGTTCGTCGGCGATCACGTCGGTCATCGGGGTGCAGACGATGCCGCTGCCATGGCGCAGCAGGAAGACCATGTCGTGGACGTCGACGTGCTCGGCGGCCATGATCAGATCGCCTTCGTTCTCCCGGTCGGCATCGTCGGCGACGACGACCATGCCGCCGTGCGCGATGGCGGTCAACGCGGCGCCAAGGCGGGTGGGCGCGTCAATGAGTTGGACGGACATCGGATGCCTCACTGTCTTCCGGTTTGATCGGTGCGGTGTGGGTGCGGAAGGTGGTATCCGCCTTGGAAATACAGCAGCGGGCGTCGTTCTGAGCTGGCGTGGAGGTCGAGCACCTCGGCGGCGACGATGGTGTGGTCACCGCCGTCGTATTCGGCCCACAGCCGGCATTCGGCCCAGGCGACGACGCCGTCGAGGATGGGTGCGCCCAGGGCGCCCACCGCCCACGTCACCCCGGCGAACTTGTCGGTGCCCGAGCGCGCGAAGCCGTTGCTGACCCCATCGTGGTGGTCAGCAAGGACGTTGATCGCGAAGGAGCCGACGTCGCGGATCTTGGGCCAGGTCGTCGAGGTGCGTGCCGGGCTGAACGACACCAGCGGCGGGTCGAGGGAGAGCGAGCTGAACGACTGGCAGGTGAAGCCGATCGGACCGTCGTCACCCATGGTGGTGATGACGGTGATGCCCGAGCAGAAGTGCCCGAGCACGGTGCGCATGTGTTGGGGGGAGATGTCGGAGACCTTCATCGTCGCGTCCTTCTGGCGTTGGCGGTGGCTGTGCACCGACGGTAGGCAGCCAGTGACGGCGATCACTATCCCGAGAGGGCCGTCGACTATCCCCATAGTGAAGACCGCCCACGGTCCTGCACGGAACGGATAGTCGGGCGCACTCACCGGCTATCTGCCGCCCCGGTCGTCGCCATAGGTTCGAGAAATGGTGACCTGCGCCACACGATAGGAGTGAAGAATGACTGCCGTACCCGTTGCGACCCGCCCCGACGCCGAGGCTGGCCTGGAACACTTCAAGATGTTCATCGCCGGCGAATTCGTCTCTGCCCGTTCAGGAGACGTGTTCACCAGTGAGAACCCCTACCTCGGCGAACCGTGGGCGAGCGTGCCGGACGGCGGCGTCGCCGACGTCGATCTGGCGGTCGCCGCGGCACGCTCCGCGTTCGATGGAGTGTGGAGCGAGACCTCGGGGTTCGAACGGGCCCGACTGCTGCGCCGCCTCGGTGATCTGTTGGGCCAGAACGCAGAACGGTTGGCACGCCTGGAGGTTCAAGACTCGGGCAAGCTCTACCGCGAGATGATCGGACAGCTGCAGTACCTGCCGCAGTGGTACTACTACTACGCCGGGCTGGCCGACAAGATCGAAGGCCGCACCATCCCTTCGGACAAGCCGAACTACTTCGTCTACACGCGGCGCGAGCCGATCGGCGTGGTCGCCGCCATCACGCCGTGGAACTCACCGCTGTTGCTGATGACCTTCAAGCTCGCAGTCGGGCTGGCTGCCGGATGCACCTTCGTCATCAAGCCCTCGGAGCACTCGCCCGTGTCGACGTTGGCCTTCGCCGAGCTGATCGCGGAGGCAGGTTTCCCGCCGGGCGTCGTCAACGTGGTGTCGGGGCTGAACCGGTCCGTCGGCGAGCATCTCGCCAGTCACCGTGACGTGGACAAGGTGGCCTTCACCGGGTCGACCGCCACCGGCCGGGCGGTGGCCAAGGCCGCCGCGGAGAACCTGAACAAGATCACTCTTGAGCTCGGAGGCAAGTCACCGCAGATCGTGTTCCCCGACGCCGACCTCGCTGCAGCGGCGAACGGGTTGGTGGCAGGGGTGTTCGCCGCCACCGGGCAGACCTGCATGGCCGGTTCGCGTCTGATCGTGCACGAGGACGTCCACGACGAGCTGATCGCCCTCGTCGCCGAGCGCGCGCGGGCCATCAAACTGGGTGACCCCAACGACGCCGACACCGAAATGGGACCGGTCGCCAACCGGCCGCAGTACGAGAAGGTGCTGGCCTTCCTCCGGACCGCCGTTGACGAGGGTGCGACCGTGGCGACGGGTGGCTCGGCGAGCGGCGAGCATGGCGGGCTGTTCGTTGAGCCCACGGTGTTCACCGACGTCACTCCCGACATGACGGTGGTGCGCGAAGAGGTGTTCGGCCCGGTACTGGCGGCCTACAGGTTCAGCACCGAGGACGAGGCATTGGCGCTCGCCAACGACACCCCGTTCGGTCTGGCCGGCGCGGTGTGGACCAACGACGTGCATCGCGCACACCGGGTGGCGGCCAAGCTCCGCGCGGGCACGGTGTGGATCAATGCCTACCGGGTCATCGCCCCGAACGTCCCCTTCGGCGGATTCGGCGACAGCGGCCTTGGCAGGGAGAACGGCGTCGACGCCATCAACGAATACACCGAGAACAAGTCCGTCTGGGTCGAACTCAGCGGCGCCACCCGTGACCCCTTCAAGCTCGGCTGACCGAGAGGACTCGAAAGACCATGACCGCCATTGACTTTGCCCCCACCGCCCCCCGACCGGTCGAGGAGACCGCGCCCCTGGTCGATCGCACCACGACCAATCCGATGTTCAACGACCAGAAGATGAAGCTGGGCCTGTTCGGCACCAACTGTTCGTACGGTCTGATCATGTCGCACGCTCCCACCACCTACGAGGTGAGCTGGAAGCACACGCTGGAGATCGCGCAGCGGGCCGATGCGCTCGGCTTCGAGGCGCTGGTACCCGTCGCGCGCTGGAAGGGGTTCGGCGGAACCACCAACTTCAACGGGAACTGCTTCGAGACCTATTCGTGGGCAGCCGGACTTGCCCAGGCGACCGAACGGATTGCGATCTTCGCCACCTCGCACCTACCGACCGTCCATCCGATCGTAGCGGCGAAGGCGGCTACCACGATCGACCTGATCTCCGGTGGGCGATTCGGACTGAACCTCGTAATGGGTTGGGTGGAACCGGAAATGGAGATGTTCGGCGGATCCCAGCGCCAGCACGACGACCGTTACGCGTTCGGTCAGGAGTGGATCGACTACGCCACCGACCTGTGGACCCAGCCGGGTTCGTTCAGTTTCCACGGCAAGTACTTCGACGGCGACGACGTCGAGTCCTACCCGAAGCCGCATCAGGCGCCCCGCCCTGCCTTGATCAATGCGGGCAACTCGAAGAACGGCATCGAGTTCTCGGCGCGGAACGTGGACTTCAACTTCGCGTCCCTGGACACGCTGGAGAACATGAAGGCCTACACGAGCGCCATCGTCGAGAAGGCCCGCACGGAATACCAGCGGGTGATCAGCCCCATGACCTACGGGCTGGTGGTGTGCCGCGACACCGAGAAGGAGGCGAAGGCGGACTTCCAACGCGTCGTCGACGACGGCGACTGGGGCGCCGCGGGCAACGTCATCAAGATGGCGATGTCGGGCGCCAGCCAATCCTTCGACCACGCAAGGGAATTCCAGGAGCGCTTCATCGCCGGTTGGGGCGGCTACCCCATCGTGGGCACGCCCGAGCAGTGCGTCGAGGAGATCGGCAAGCTCAACGAGGCGGGGATGAACGGAATGATCATGGGCATGATCGACTACAACGAGGAGATGAAGTACTTCGGCGAACACGTGATGCCGCTACTCAAGCAGGCGGGGCTTCGCCACTGACCACCCGGCACCC
>NZ_JBEVLO010000467.1:0-19013 GCF_040509115.1 Mycobacterium sp.
GCCGCGGCGGCCAATTCAGCGGGTGTGCGCAGCGAGAAGATGTCGCGAGGACGAAGCTTGAGGCCCACCTTGCGGGCCCGGCTGATCAGGCCCATGGCGACGATGCTGTCGCCGCCGAGCGCGAAGAAGTCGGCGTCGGCGCCGACGCTGGGCACCCCGAGCAGTTCGGCGAAGATCTCGCGGACCGACTGCACCCGCGGGTCGTTCGACCGGCCAGCCGTGACCGGGACCTCTGGCGCGGGCACGGGGAGGGCGCGGCGGTCGATCTTGCCGTTCGCGGTGACGGGGAACTCGTCGAGCACCAGAACGGCGTTGGGCACCATGTGTTCCGGTAGTTTCGCGGCGCACCAGTCCCGCAGCTCGACGGGGTCGACGTCGGCACCTGCCACCACGTAACCCGTCAGCTGTGCGCCGCCACCTGGCGTGCTGCGCAGGACGACTGCGGCGTTGCGGACCAGGGGGTGAGCCGCCAAGGTCACTTCGATCTCTTCGAGCTCCACCCGCATGCCGCGGATCTTCACCTGGTTGTCGGCTCGGCCGAGGAACTCCAGTACGCCGTCGGCGGTCCAGCGTGCCAAGTCGCCGGTGCGGTACATCCGCGACCCGTCGTCGTCGAAGGGGTTGGCGACGAAGCGGGAGCCGGTCAGGCCCGGCGCGTGAATGTAGCCGCGCCCCAGCAGGAATCCCGCGGCATAGAGCTCGCCACCGACCCCGACGGGCACCGGCCGCAGATCGTCGTCGAGAACGTAGAGCTGCGTGTGCGGATTGGGCCTGCCGATGGACGTCTCGATGCGTTCGGCGCTATCCCGGTAGATGACGTGCGAGACGCCGATGGTGGCCTCGGCAGGACCGTACCCGTGATACAGCGTGGTGCTCAGCTGGGAGCGGAAGCGCTCGAAGAGTGCGGGCGTCAGGACCTCGCCGCCGCACCAGACGTGCTTGAGCCCGGAGAGCAGGGTAGTGCCCTCGGCCAGGACCAGCAGGACGTCGAGCATCGACGACACCAGATAGACGAACGTGACCTTCTCTTCTGCGATGAGGTCGAGGAGGTACTGCGGGTCGCGCTCTCCCCCTGGATCGGCCACCACGACGTAGCCACCGGATACCAGCGGCAGGAGGATCTCGTTGATCGAGATGTCGAACGACAGTGGCGCCTTGAACAGCGACGCGTCGCCCGGCCCGAAGCCGAGGACTTCCTCCACCTGCCAGTTGAGCCGTTCACAGATCGCTTCGTGACGGATCATTGCGCCCTTGGGCTTGCCGGTCGAGCCCGAGGTGAAGATGACGTAAGCCAGTTGGCTGCCGTCGATTTCGGCGACCGGCGGGTCCGTGGACTCGTGGTCCAGCGACCACCCGTCGAGGTCGAGCTCGATGGGATCCGGGTCGTCCGGCAGCGCAGCGCCATGGGCGACGAGCACCGCGGTGGCGTGCGTGTCGGCAAGGACCTGGCGCCGCCGGTCGGCTGGCCACTGGGGGTCGACGGGAACGAAGGCGCCCCCCGCGGCGAGGATGGCCACGACCGCGATCACCATCTCGGCCGAGCGCGGCAAGGCAATGGCGATCATCTGCTCGTGGACGACACCGTGCCCGCGTAGGTGGTTCGCCAGCTGGTAGGCCCGCGTCGCCAGTTCGCCGTAGGTCAGCCGGGTGTCGCCCGCGACGACGGCCAGCGCATCGGGTGTCAGGGCGGCCTGGCGCGCGAACGCCTCCGGGACCGTGGTCGTGGTGCTGGGCCAGCTTTGATTGTTCCACTGCCGCAACAGGTTCAGCCGGTCGTTCGGGGTGAGGCCGTCGTCGATCTCGGTCGTCGTCACGTTTGGGGTCCCGTCGCGTAGGAATGATGGGCGGCCCAGGCACGCCACAGTTGGGCGTACCGTCCTCCGGCCGCCACCAGGTCGTCGTGTGTGCCCTCCTCGACCACCTCGCCGTTGGCCATCACCACGACGCGGTCGGCCGATGCGGCCTGGGTGAGCCGGTGTGCGATCACCAGGGTGGTGCGGCCCGCGGTCACCGCAGCGGCGGCCCGCTCCAGCTCCCTGGCGCCCTGGCTTCCCGCCTCGGCGGTGGCCTCGTCGAGGACGGCCACCGTCGGGTCCGCGAGTTGCAGGCGGGCCAACGCAAGTTGTTGCGCCTGTGCCGAAGTCAGTTCGTGACCGCCTTCGCCGACGATCGTGTCGAGTCCGTCGGACAGGCCCTGCACCCATTCGTCGGCACCGACGGTGTGCAGGGCGGCGCGGACGTCGTCCTCGGTGGCGTCCGGGTTGGCCAGGCGCAGATCGTCGAGCAGTGGGCCCGCGAAGACGTGCACCTCCTGGCTGACGATGGCGATGTGTCTGCGGCGCTGCTGCGGGGTGAGGTCGGCGAGATCGACGCCACCGATCCTGGCGGTGCCTCGGCGTGGCGTCAACGCACCCGCGGCGATGCCTGCGACGGTCGACTTGCCCGCTCCCGTCGAGCCCACCAGCGCGACCCGCTGCCCTGGTGCCAGCCTGATGGTCACGCCGCGAACGACGGAATGCTCACCGTCGTAGCTGAATTCGATGTCTTCGAGGTCCAGTGCACCGTCGCGGGGCTGCACCGGTGATGGCGGCACCGGTGGCGCGGCGTCGCCGGTGAGACCGACCAGGCCGACCAGCCGGGCCAGGCTGGCCCCGGCGTCCTGCGCCTCGTCGAACGTGAAGAGCAGCATGCTGATGGGGCTGAACAGCCGGTGGAACAGCAGTGCCGCCGCAGTGGTCTGACCCACCGACACGTCTCCTGCCTTCACCAGGACGAAGCCGGTGACCAGAATGACTGACAGACCGATGAATTCGGCCCTGTTGATCCGGCCGACGAAACGGGTGAAGAGGGTGAACACGTCGATCGAGATGTCGCGGACCTTGGCCGAGGCGGTCTCGACGGACTTCTGGTGCGCGGTGTGCATGTCGTAGGCGTGCACGGTTGGTGCACCGATCATGCTCTCCATCAGCACCTGGGAGCGCTCGGCGATGGCTCTGCGCTCCGCGGCGTAGCGCGGGGCGGACCGGGGCAGGTACCAGCGAAGCGCGATCACGTAGAAGGGCACGGCGACCGCACCTGCCAGGCCAAGGCGCCAGTCAAGCCCGAGCATTGCGACCAGTGACAGCAGACCGAGGAGGATCGCGGCGAACATCGTCGGGATCACGTCGGACACCGCCTTGCCGATGGTGGCGACGTCCGTACTCACCCGGGAGAGCAGGTCGCCGCGCCCGACCCGTTCGACCGTGGTCGTGGGCAGGGAAAGCGCGCGCTCGACCCCCTCCTCCCGCAGGTCCGCCAGTGCGACGGCTCCGAGGCGACCGATCAGGTAGTTGGAGATGCCGAGGGCCACGCCGCCGATGAGGGCCGCGCCCG
The DNA here is from genome assembly GCF_040509115.1 of Mycobacterium sp. GTDB lineage: Bacteria > Actinomycetota > Actinomycetes > Mycobacteriales > Mycobacteriaceae > Mycobacterium. The sequence goes on from NZ_JBEVLO010000467.1 coordinate 3,373, forward strand.
TCACGATGACGGCGATCGTGACGATCACCGACGTCGGTGCTCGGTCGATGATGCGGTCGACGAGGATACCGAGGACGTACACCGGCAGCACGGACATGGCGGCCGCCAGCAGGCCGACCACGACGGTCAGCACCACCGAGCCCCACCGGGCCCGAAGTTCACGCCGCAGCCACGTCCACGTATCGCGTCCGGTCGCGACGGGCAGGATCACGGGTTCGCAAGCGCTCATCGGTCCACCCCGCTCTTCGCGCAAGCGCTCATCGCAAAACCGCCGACTGGTAGTCCCGCCGTTCCATCAGCTCCCGGTGCGACCCCGACGCCACTACCCGACCGTTGGCAAGCAGGACCACGCGATCCGTTGCGGCGAGCAGCGCTGGGCTGCAGGTGATGACGACGGTGGTGAAGTCACGCTGCGCGCCGCCGTGCCGCATGTCGTTGATACCCTGCGCCACTGCGCTTTCGGTGACCGCGTCGACCGCGGTCGTTGGCTCGTGCAGGACCAGGACGGGGGTGCGCCGGAGCAGCGCGCGCGCCAACGTCAACCGCTGCCTCTGGCCACCGGAGAGACTGGCGCCGCGTTCGGTGACGGCATGGTCGAGCCCTTCGCGGTGCACCTCGACGACGTCGACGGCGCACGACGAGCGCAGCGCATCGTCGACGGCCACCGCATCGGCGTGCACGCCCTCGACCAGATTCGAGCGCAGGGAACCGGTGAAGAGGTCCGTCCTGTGGGGTTCCACCAGAAGGGCGCGGTGCGATTCGGTGAGGTCGAGCTGCTCAATCGGCACACCGCCCACCAGGACGTCCCCGGTGTACTCGTCGCGCACCAGCTGGCCGGAGAGGACCTTGACGAGCGCGTCGGCATCGGCGGATCGCGTCGCGACGACGCCGACCATCTCGCCTGCGCCGACGGTCATCGTGGCGCCCTCGAGAGCATCGTGCCGCACGTCGCGCAACTCGATGCCGTGGGGCCCGGCGCCAAGTGCGGCAGTGCCCGGCGACAACGCCGTTGGCGCGTCCTCCACCCAGCCGACCCGTTCGGCCGAGGCGCGTGCCTCGGCGATCCAGCTGGGCACCTCCGCCATCGTGCTGAACGGCTCGAGAAGGAACTGCGCGAGACCGATCACCGTGATGAGCTCGCCGATCGAGATCCGCCCGTCCAACGCGAACCATCCGGCGGTGACGGCCACCCCGACCGCAAGCAGCGCGCTCATCGCGTTCGAGAAGCCGATGAAGATGCTCTGAGACCGGGTCGCCCGGATGGTGGCCGCCAACGCGTCCTGGCTCACCGCGCGGTACCGCGCGGTGGCTGCGTCCTGAGCGCCGATGCCCCGCAGCGGCCGCAGCCCCGCGACCAAGTCGGCCGACATCGCGGTCGCCTTTCCGGCCAGTTCCTGCTGATCGGCGACGCGGCGGGTGATCACGGGACCACCGAACTGCAACGCGAACAGGATCAGCGGGGTGCCGATCAGAACCACCAGGCCGAGCGGGACGTCGATGGTCAGCAGAACGCCTGCGCAGACCACGATTGCGGTGATCGCGCCCGCGATTCGCGGGACGTAGTCCAGCAGATACGAGGTGTTGTCGGCGTCGCTGCTGGCGATGGACAACAGTTCCCCGCTGCGCAGTCGGGTCCGCAGCCGCCAGGGATGCAGGATCCTGATCGCGAGGTCGACGCGCAGTTGATGGCCCTCGGTGGCGATGGCCCGCATCAGCTGTCGAGCTCCGAACCGATAGCAGAAGTTCAGTACGACGAACAGCGCCGCGAGGACGCCCACCCAGACCACCAGGGCGGTGACGTCGCCGGTCTCGACGGCACGGCCGATGACGACGCCGATCAGGACGGGAACCATGGCCTCGCACAGCTGGTGACCGCAGATCAACAGCGATCCGACGGTCAACAGCTTGGCGTTGCGGGTGACGGTCCGCCGCAGGATGGCTACCCCGCTGCGGGACTCGTTGTCGGGCTTGTCCGATGACATCGCGATGGTGACTACGATCCCGAATCGGCTCCTGGCGAGCCGGTCGCAGCCGCCATCCGTTCCCGCAGGCTCTTGGGTCGCATATCGGTCCAGCTCTCTTCGACGTAGTCGAGACAGGCCTGCCGACTGGAGTCCCCCTCGGCGCCGAACACGATCCGCCAACCGCCGGGGACCTGCTTGAACGTCGGCCAGAGGGAGTGTTGTTCCTCGTCGTTGACCAAGACGTAGAAAGTAGCCGTCTCGTCGTCAAAGGGGTTGCCCGACATGCGCTCTCCTCGATACTGACTCGAATACCGTCGTTGGCTCGCGGCGCTTTGTTGGGCCGCCCACCTGAACCACGAAAACACTATCAAGGTTAGGCTTGCCTAGGCTAATCACCTACGGAAGGTAGAACATGCGCGTAGCGACGTTCGGGTACCAGACCTGGGGTCACAAAACCCTGGAGGCGCTCATCAAGTCAAGTCACGACGTCGTCCTTGCGGTGACTCACCCGCCGAGTGAGCAACCGTACGAATCGATTTGGGCCGATTCCGTCGAGGAGCTCGCCCGTGACCATGGCATTCCCGTACACCTGGCGCAGCGTCCCGACGAAGCCCTGCTGCAGCGGGTCCGAGAGGCCGAACCCGACATCATCGTCGCGAACAACTGGCGCACCTGGCTGCCAAGGGAACTGTTCGACCTCCCGCCGCACGGCACCTTGAATCTTCATGATTCGCTGCTGCCCAAGTTCACCGGATTCTCGCCGGTGATCTGGGCGATGATCAGCGGCGCAACCGAAGTCGGGTTGACGGCGCACCGGATGGACGACGAACTCGACACTGGTGACATCATCCTGCAGCGAGCCATCCCGATCGGCCCGACCGACACCGGCACCGGCCTGGTGCGCGCCACCATCGAGCTGATCCCCGACGTCCTGCTGGAGTCCCTGGAGCTCATCGAGCAGGGCCGAGCCACGTGGACCGCCCAGAACCTCGACGACCGGACGTTCTTCCACAAGAGGTCGGCGCGGGACAGCATCATCGACTGGCGTTGGCCCGCAGAGGATCTGGACCGCTTCGTTCGCGCCCTGTCCGACCCGTATCCGAACGCCGTCACGTACTACCGGGGTCAGCGGATCCGCGTGCTGCGGGCGTCGGTGTCCCGCTGCCGCTACGGCGGCACTCCTGGACGGGTGTTCATCGCGGAGGGCGACGGCATGGTGATCGTCGCCGGACCCAACGCCTACCGTGGCGACGGCCGTGGCCTCGTCATCGAGAGGGTGCGACTCGACGACGGCACCGAGCTGGCCGCGCTCGACTTCTTCGGACGTGGTGGCGGCTACCTGACCGACGAGGCCGGCCCCGGCTAGTGGTCACTGCCGGGTCCCGGCTGGTGGTCACTGCCGGCTCCCGGCTAGTGGTCACTGCCGGGTCCCGGCTAGTGGTGACTGCCGGCCCCGGTCTCGTGACGCACCGATCCGAAAAGCCGCGCCTCGACGATGGATTCGACGATCTCGCCGCAGCGCACGGCGATGTTCGAAATCAGCGACGAGCTCAAGCCGTGGGTGTGTTCGGTGCCGCCCTGGAGGTAGATGGCACCCGGGATCTCCCGAGCCGTGCGCAACCGGTAGTCGCGCTCCACCTCGGGGCCGTCGACGGCGTATACGGTCGGATCGCACAGGTCGCCGAGGATGTCCGGAAGGGACAGCGGCGTGAATCCCGTCGCATAGATCACGGCATCACAGTCGAGGGTTTCGGTCGCCTTGGTCGGATGATGCTCGATGACCACTCGCACCCCGGCCTCGTCCTCGGTGGCCGAGCGGATGCTCGACGCGCCATGGAAGTACAGCCGGCGCTCGCCCGCCACCCGCTCGGCGTATTCACGCGCGTAGAGCGCCTCGATCAGCGGCAGATCGACGACCGAATAGTTGGTGGCGCGGTGATAGTCGAGTAGCCGTTGCCTGACCATTGGCTCGGCCGTGTAGAAGTCGTCGACGGCGGCGGGGTCGAAGACACGGTTGGCATAGGGGCTGTCGTCTGCCGGGCTGTAGCCGTACTTGGCGAAGACGCCGTGAACCTCGGCGTCGGAGAACGTCGAGTGCAGGTAGTCGGTGACCTCGGCCGCGCTCTGACCCGCCCCGACGACGACGAATCGCTCGTGGCGGACCGACGGCAACTTCGGGATCTTGACGAGCAACTGGTGGTTGTGGAATTGCCGCGGAGTCTCGACGACACCACCGGGCAGCTGCGGCTGCAGGCCGCCGGCGAGCACAACGGCACGGGCCCGCAGTGTTCCGCCGCCTGCGCCCTCGGCGTCGATCGCCAGATGGTCGCCTTCATCGCGAACCGCGACCGCCCGCGTGCCGTAGCGCACGTTGGCGTTTACCCGGTCGGCCGCCCATTCGAGGTAGTCGTGGAATTCGAGCCGAGTTGGAAAGAACGTCTGATGATTGATGAACTCGTTGAGCCGCCCCCGTTCGGTGAGGTAGTTCAGGAACGTGTAGCGGCTTCGAACGTTGCGCTGGCTGGCCAGATCCTTCAAGAACGAGATCTGCATCGTCGTGCCAGGGATCAACATGCCCGTGTGCCAACCGAATTCCGGCTTCACTTCCAGGAACTCGGCCGTGATGACGTGCGCGGGATCGCAGGTCTCGTTGTATTCCTCGATGGCGATCGCCAGGCCGAGGTTCGACGGGCCGAAGCCGACCCCGACGACGCTGAGAAGTTGGCCGTCGTCGCTGCCCGACCGGCCGGTACCATTCGCGACGGTCGTCGTCATCGGCTCGCCCACTGGTCGACCGCACCTGGCACGGGCTGGGCGGGATCGTCGCCGAGCGCGACGATGCGGTTTCGTTCGTCGACGTGAACCACTCTTGGCACGTAGTCCAGGATCTCGCGCTCTTCCAGCGCGCGGAACGACATGATGATGACCATGTCGTTTGGCTTGATCAAATGCGCTGCGGCCCCGTTGATCCCGATGACGCCCGAGCCTGGGGCTCCCGTGATGGCGTAGGTGGTCAGGCGCGCGCCGTTGGTGATGTCGACCACGTCGACTTGCTCACCCTCCAGGATGTCCGCCGCCCGCATCAGGTCCTGGTCGATCGTGATCGAACCCACGTAGTGCAGGTCTGCCTGAGTGACAGTGGCGCGATGCACCTTGCCGCCCAGCATCGTTCGGAGCATGCATTCCTCCAGCGTTCTTTGGCGTCATGGCCACCGGACGAGTCGCGATTCGGTTAGCCGAGGCAATCCTAACCTTAGGAGGCTCTCAGTTTCACCCCTACCTCGGCGCCGGTATCGACCCAGGCATCACAGCAAACTCCCGAGCGATTCCGACAGCGCCGAGCAAAGGGGACCAACTCCTGTTCAGCGGTGCCGCGCTGGTTGGTCCCGAACGTCAATGTGGCTGTTGGGCAACCCTGTTCAGGTCAAGATTTGGATCCTTGCGTTTGCGGGTGCGCAGACTGCCTGATGCCCGGGGGATCACCAGCGGGGTACCCGTCTCGGGGTCGTCGATGATCTGGCACTTGAGCCCGTACACCTCCTCGACGAGGCCCGCGGTCACCACATCGGACGGATTGCCCTGAGCCACAATCGTTCCGGCCTTCATGGCGATGATCACGTCGGCAAACCGGCAGGCGTGATTCAAGTCGTGAAGCACCGCCACGATGGTGCTGCCGTGTTGGGCGTTGAGGTCGGCGAACAGATCGAGCAGTTCGATCTGGTGGGCGATGTCGAGGAAGGTCGTCGGCTCGTCGAGCAGGATCAGCGGTGTCTGTTGAGCCAGCACCATGGCGACCCACACGCGCTGCCGCTGCCCTCCCGACAACTCGTCGACGGGCCGTCCCGCCATCGCCGTGACGCCGGTGGCCGCCATCGCGTCGGTGACGGCCTGCTGGTCGGCGCGGGAATACTGCCGCAACATCGTCTGGTGGGGGAACCGCCCGCGCGCCACCAGGTCCGCGACCGTGATCCCCTCAGGAGCGATCGACGACTGGGGAAGCAGGCCGAGCCGGCGCGCGACGTCCTTGGTGCGCAGACGCGTGATGTCGGTCCCGTCGAGGATGACCTGACCCGACTGCGGGCTCAGCAACCGTGCCAGGCCGCGGAGAAGGGTGGACTTGCCGCACGCATTCGGTCCGACGATCGCGGTGATCGCGCCTGCGGCGATGTCGACGTCGAGTCCCTCGACGATCGCGGTGGCGCCGTAGCCCAGCGACAGCGCGCGGGCGCCAAGGGACACCGGCGCCGGTCGCTGCGCGTCTACTTGGTCATCGTGTGACATCCGTTCCTCTCTACCGACGCCGAGCCTGGACGACGAGCAGGTAGACGAGGTACAGCCCGCCCAGGGTCACCGTGATCGCACCGACCGGCAGTTCGGTCGGCGCGAACAGCCGCAACGCCACCAGGTCGCTGCCAAGCAACAGGAACGCGCCCATCGCGGCCGCTGAGACCAGCCCGACGCCCGGCGCGCCCGTCAGGCGCCTTGCCAGCTGCGGTGCGGCGAGGGCGACGAAGGATATCGGGCCAGCTGCCGCTGCGGCGATCGCAATGAGAAGCACCCCAATCCCGAAGTAAGCCAGTCGAACTCGTTCCGGACGGAGGCCGAGCGCCCCTGCCGCGTCATCACCCATTTGCAGGATCGGGAGCTTCGGGCCGACGACGAGCAGCAGGGCGACGGCGACGACGAGGCCGCCCGTCACCGGGTACACCTGCGCCCACTCCAACCCACTCAGCGAACCCTGCTGCCAGATCGACGCCGTAATCGCTTGGTGCAGCTTGATCTTCAGGATGATCCACTGACACAGCGAGCTCAACACCGCGCTGACGGCGATACCGACGATGATCAGCCGGAACCCGGCGAGCCCGTTCTTGTAGGACAGCAGATACACGACGATCGCCGTTGCGAGGCCGCCGATCACGGCGCTCACCGACACCGTGTAATAGCCGCCCCCCAGCAGGGCGATGGCCGTCAGCGCACCGGTGTACGCGCCGAAGTCGAAGCCGATGACGTCCGGGCTGCCAAGCGGATTGCGCGTCAACGCCTGAAAGATGGCGCCCGACACGCCGAGGGCGGCGCCGATCAACAACGCCAACAGGATTCGCGGCATCCTCCACTCCAGGACGAGCACGCTCGCAAACGACTGATCCCGCCCGGTCAGCACGTCGATCACCTGTCCGGGCGGCACCGGGTACTCACCGACGCCCAGCGCCAGCACGGCCATCACCGCCGCACCCGCGGCGAGGATCGCGAGGACCGTCACGCTGCGCCACGACGCGCGCAGCGACAGCATCGGCTCGCGCCGCACGACGAGTTGCCGGTGACCGAAGTCGATGGCTTCGAGTTGGCTCACAGTCCGGCCGCATTCCGACGGCGGACCAACCAGATCAGCACCGGAGCGCCAACGAAGGCGGTGACGATGCCCGCGGGTAGTTCGCCCGGTCGCACGACGACGCGCCCGACGATGTCGGCGGCCAGCAGCAGGGCGGGTGCCACGAAGACGCAGTACGCACAGATCCACCGCCAGTCCGGCCCGGTGAACCACCGCACCGCGTGCGGGACCATCAGGCCGACGAAGCCGATCGGGCCCGCGCCCGCCGTCGCCGCCCCCGCCAGGATGGTCACGGCCAGCAGACCGATCACACGGGTGCGAACGACGTTGCCGCCCATGGCTACCGCGAGGTCGTCGCCGAGGGCGACGGCGTTCAGTCCGCGGCTGACGTACAGGCACATGGCGGTCCCGAGCACGACGAACGGCGCCACGACCGCGACGACGATCATCGGGTGCCCGTCGAGCGCACCGGCGTCCCAGTACCTCATCGAGTCGAACGCGCGAGGATTGCGAAGGCGGATCCCATACGAGATGCCCTCCATCACGGCACCGGCGGCCACGCCTGCCAGCAGCATTCGGACGGGCGTCGCGACGGCGCGGCCGGTCATGCCGATCAGGTACACCAGCACCATGGCGACGAAGGCGCCCGCGAACGCGAACCACACGTAGGACCAGACCGTGCGCAACCCCAGGAACGCGACGGCCGCGACGACGAAGAGTCCAGCGCCGGAGTTGATCCCCAGAATCTGCGTGTCGGCCAACGGATTTCGGGTGACGCCCTGTATCAACGCGCCGCTGAGCCCCAACGCGATGCCCACCACGATCCCCAACAGCGTGCGCGGGATCCGGAGGTCGTGGACGATCCACTCGTTGCCGGTGTCGGTGTAGTCGGTGACGGCTCGCCACACGGTGCCGGGACTCACGGTCTCCGTGCCGATCGCCAGGCTCAGCGCGCACAACGCGGTCAGCGCGGCGAACGCCACCACCAGGCCGATGGCGCGGTGGCGGTGGCGGGGTGCTCCCTGGGGTGCGACGTCGGCGTCACCCTTGGGTGTCGTTGCGGTGGCCAACGGCTAGAGCCCGACTCGTTCGAGCGCCTCGTCGTACTCCTCGGAGGCGATCTTGTCTCCCTTGCCGTCGGCGAGTGCGCGCGCATACACCGCTTCGACCTCGTCGCTGACCGCCTCGTACTTGCGGTCCCACGTCTCTGAGTCGAATCGCCAATACCCGACGATGTCGTATTGTCCTGCCACCCAACCGTATTCGCGTCGAAGATGCTTGCGGACCTCCCGCGTGGTCTGCGCCTCGCCAGCGAACCAGCAGTAGCCGCGGCCCTCGGGGTGCGAATGCGCCTCGGCCAGTTCGGTGAGGCGGCTCGGTGCGTGCCCGTTGCCGGTGCCGATGGTGGTGACGATGGGGATGTCGGGCCGGACTGGCAGATAGTCGAGGTCCGCCTCGTCGGCCACTTCCACGATCACCGCCGCGGTGGCGTCCCGTGGCAGTTCGTCGAGGATCCTGGCCAGCGCTGGCAGTCCGGCGAGATCGGCGATCAGCAGCTGCCAGTCGCTCGCCGACTCCGGCCGGTACCAGCTGCGCGCGTGGTCCAGGAGCACCCGGTCCCCGATGCGCGCCCGGCGCACCCAGTCGCTCGCGATGCCGCGCTGGTGCAGGACGAAGTCGCAGGTGATCTGGTTGGGTCCCGGCCCGCGGTGCCGGACGCTGTAGTTGCGACCCTCCGGTTCGTCGTCGAGGTCGAAGTGGCCCCACTCGCCGTCGCGGTACTCCATCGGCGGCGGGCTCGACTGGCCGGGGCCGGGAAAGTAGATGCCCACGGCCTCGTCGGCACCGCCCGGCATGTTCAACTCGGCGACCTGCGGCACGTCGAGGACTACCCGCCGGATACGCGGTCCCACGTCGACGATCACGGCAACCGATCCGTACACGTTCGGCATGTAGTGCAGGCTAACCTAATGGGTTGGCGGCACGGCAGCCACCCGGCAGTGCGGTTTACCTACCGGACATCCGCGGGTACGACAACTCGATGGTCAGAGCATTCGGATACAACAGCAACGGCGGACCCGACGTTCAGGAGTTCCTCCAGCTGGAGATGCCCACCCCCATGCCCGGCGAACTGCTGGTGGAGGTGCGGTCCGCTGGAGTGAATCCCGCCGACTGGAAGATCCGGTCCGGCAGTTTCAGCACCGGTGACAGCGCCACCTTCCCTGCGGTATTGGGCATCGAGGTGTCCGGCGTGGTCCGCGGGGTGGGCAAGGACGTCGACGGGTTCGCGGAGAACGACGAGGTCTTCGGCTGGGTGGCGCCGGGCTCGGGTGCCTTCAGTGAATACACCCTGGTCCCCGCGACCGGTGCGGCCCACAAGCCGCCGCAGGTGACCTTCGACGATGCCGCCACGCTGTCCGTCGCGGCCGCCACCGCATACGACGGGGTCACGCAACTGCAGCTCAAGGAGGGTCAGACCCTCTTGATCAACGGGATCGGTGGCGGCGTCGGGGTGGCCGCCGCGCAGATCGCCCGCGATCTCGGCATCAACGTGATCGGTACGGCCAGCGAGGACAAGCGGTCCCTCGTCGAGACGCTCGGTGCCACCCTGGTGACGTACGGCGACGGGGTCGGCGAGCGGATTCGCCAGATTCTTCCCGACGGTGTCGACGCCATCCTCGACCTCGCCGGAGGTGACGGACTGCAGGCAGTCGCGGACCTGGTTGCCGACCGCACCAAGTTGATCAGCGCCGGCGACCCGAGCGTCGAGGAGCTGGGCGGCCACTTCATCGAACGAAACCGCACGCCCGCCGTCCTGGAGAAGGTGGCCGCACTGGTGGCCGACGGCAAGCTCGATCCCCACGTCGAGGACGTGCGCCCGTTCGACGAAGCCGCCGATGCCATGGCGGCCGTCGAAACCGGCCACGCCAGAGGCAAAGTCGTCGTTCAGGTGAGCTGACCGCGCCGCCGGTCGCCGATCGCCCCCGCCCGTCAGTAATCGTAGGTATTGGCGGGTGCCGGGATCGGCTGGACGTCGGCCACGGTGAACGTCGGAATCGCAAGTCCGTTCCCGTCGGCTGGCCGCGGCACCACCCGACCGCGGACCCGGATCCAGGCGCCATCGGCGAGATCGGCAGCCGCGGGACCGGCGAGGTGAATCCGGGCCAGCTGCGCGTCGGCCGCACAGCAGATGATGACCACCCGCGCGAGATCGACGCGGTCACCGTCCCTCATGGCGAAGCCGTTGATCGTGATGGTCCTGCCGTTCAGGGTGCCCGCGACGTCGTTGGCCGCCCGCCTGAGCACCTCGGGCAGCCGCACCACCGGCGCGGGCTCGTCGGGCAGCGGAGGGTACGGCCTTCGGAGCGCCTCGGTGGACACGGCGATGCTCGACGGCGCGGCGGCGCGGGGCGCCAGTGCGGGCGGCACCACGAACACCAACGCCGCGACGGGCACCACCAGCAGCCATGCCATCCCGCGGCGATGTCGGTGGCCGGGCTCGCCGGAGTCGGCGACGGGTGGGCCGCGTCGAACGTCCCTGACGATGCACGCCAGCGCCAGCGCGATCAGCACCGCCGCAGCGAGCAGCAGCCACGGCAGAAGCGCAGGCTTCACGTACCGCGTGTAACTGCCTGCGACACCGATCATCCCGATGGCGACGCCCACCAGCAGCAGCAGGACGTTCTCGGTCTCCCTTGTCATCCGGTACCGCCCACAGTCATCCGGCACCGCCCACAGTCATCCGGCACCGCCCACAGTCATCCGGCACCGCCCAGGACGACGTAACCGACCCCTGCCGCCGTCAGCGTCGCCACCACGAACGTCGCGGGCGCGAAGCGTACGGCGAACGCGCGGCCGAACGAGCCCGCCTGCATGGCGAACAGCTTCACGTCGACCGCCGGACCCACGACGAGGAACACCAAGCGGGGAAGCAACGGCAACATCGTCAGGCTGGCCGCCACGAACGCGTCGGCCTCCGAGCACAGTGCCAACACCACCGCCAGCAGCGCCATCACCAGAATGCCGAGCGCGAGGTTGCCCGCAAGGTGCTCGAACACCCAGGCGGGGACCAGCACGTGCAGCGCAGCCGCGGCGGCCGCGCCCAACACGAGATACGGCGCGGCCTGCAGGAAGTCGTGCCGCGCCGCCTCGGTGAAGACGGTCCACCGCGACGCGTCCGCATCGTGTGAGCGGGGCAGCCGACGCGTCACCCAGTCCAGCCGTCCCCACCTCGACCACGCCAGACCCATCACGACGGCGGTCGACAACGAGGCCGAGGCCCGCGCGACCACCATTCCCGGCTGACCTGGGAAAGCCACCGCGGTGGCCACCAGCACCACGGGGTTGATCGCCGGTGCCGACAGCAGGAAGGTCAATGCCGCTGCCCCAGAAGCACCTTCGCCGAACAGTCGACGCGCCACCGGTACCGACCCGCATTCGCACCCCGGCAGCGCGGCACCGCCAAGGCCTGCGGCGACGACCGCCACGCCGGTGCGACGCGGCAACCATCGCGCCAGTCGCTCCGGTGTCACGAAGACCGCCACCAGTCCGCTGACCAGAACGCCGAGCACCAAGAAGGGCACTGCCTGCACGAAGACACCGCAGAAGATCGTTGCCGCGGTGCTCAGGTCGGGGCTGCCGACGACGAGGCCGCGGATCAGTTCGCCGGTCAGCGCGAACACCACTAGCGTCGCGATCAGCAGCTCCATCGAGCCCAGGCGGCGAGCCAGCGCGACGGTCACGCCGACATGGTGCCACTCAGAGCTGGGAGCGACCGTCGACTCGTCGCGCTCAGTCGGCGTCGTCCGCTGGTGGCGCCTCAGGTGGCGGCTTGCTCAGGTACGCCTTGAGACGGAACAGCTGGCTTGCGGCGAGGCCGACCCCGAGTACCCCCACGACGATTGCGATGGTGATGGTCATCGACTGCCCTTCCCTCGCCCTGCGCCCAGCCTAGGCATCGAGCGTGCCGACGACGTCCGGAACGGTCGCCTCGGCTGCGCCCGCGGCCGGTTAGAAGCCGTCCGGGTGCCTGGCTGTGCGGATGGGCTCGGCGCCGTGGATGGCCGCACGGATCGCGCTCTCCACGGAACTGTCCGAGACGAACAGCATCTCGTCGCCGGCTTCGAGCACTTCGTTGGGGGTCGGAAGGATGACGGTACCGCCGCGCAGAAGCGTGACCATCGCGGTGTTCGGCGGTAGATCAAGCTCGCCCACCCGCTGACCGACAAGCGGATTGTCTTGGGGCAGAGTGAGTTTCGCGAGATCCGCCTGCCCCTGACGCAGGCCCATCAGCCGTACCAGATGGCCGATGTCGATGGCACCCTCGACGCCGGCCACCATGGCGCCCGGCGTCGAGACCGCCACGTCGATACCCCACGCCTGGGTGAACAACCACTCGTTGCTGATCTGGTTGATCCGCGCGACCACCCGCGGCACCCCGAACTCGGACTTGGCGAGCAGGCCGACGACGAGGTTCGCCTTGTCGTCGCCGGTGGCGGCGATCAGCACGTCGCAGGTTTCCGCACCGGCCTCCTCGAGCGTCGCCACCTCGCAGGCGTCGGCGAACAGCCAGTCGGCATCCGGAACGGTGTGCGGCTCGAACTTGCGGCGCTCGCGTTCGATCAGCAGGACCTTGTGTCCGTTGTCGAGGAGTTCCTGCGCGACGGACCGCCCGACGTTCCCTGCGCCGGCGATCCCAATGCGTGTCTTGCGCTCCGTCACTCCGTCATCTTCGTCCATCGCGGCCGTGCCGTCTGCCTCAGCTCACGACGAGGTGTCGATGAACTCGTCGGCGACCCACTGGGCGACGCCTGCCGGGTAAGCGCCGTCCGGGGACGGAGAAAGGCCGAGGACGACGTGACCGAATCCGGCGCCGAGGGCCTCGCCGATCGCGTGGCGGGTGGCGTCGGGCTCGTCGTAGGAGACCGGCAGGAAGATCGAGCGGGTGATCGTGGTGGGATCCCGTCCGATGTCGGCGCAGTAGCGATCGAGCAGCGCGCTGCGCTCGGTTGCGTCGTCGATGTCGCCGCCGGGGACGTTCCACACGTCGGCGTGCTCGGCGACGACTCTGAGCAGCGCGGCCGAGCGTCCACCGATGACGATCGGCGGGTAGGGCTGCTGCACGGGTTTCGGGTTGCACAGCGCGTTGGTGAGTTGGACGTAGGTGCCGTCGACGTCGAACGGTTCGGTCTCGGTCCACATCCGCCGGATGACCGTCAACGCCTCGGCGAGGGCGTTCACCGAGTGCGAGAAGTCGTGGAACGGGAGGCCGTGCGCCTCGTACTCGCGGCGGGCCAGGGGGTGGCTGGGGCGCGAGCCCGCGCCGATGCCGAAGTCGAGCCGGCCTCCGGACACGACGTCGACGGTCGCCGCGATCCTGGCCAAGAGGGCGGGTGGCCGGAAGCGGTTGCTGGTCACCAGCAACCCGACACGCAGCCGTCGGGTTCGTGCGGCCAGGGCCGAGAGCAGCGTCCAGCCCTCGTGGATGGGCCCGTCGGGGTCACCCGCGATCGGCACCAGGTGGTCGAACAGCCAGGCGTGTTCGATCTGCGGGATCTCGTCCGCCTCCATCCAGACGCGGAGCACGGTGTCGTAGTCGACCTGCATGGGTGCGGTCATGATGCCGAAGCTGGGGGTGTGTGCCATGGTGCCGGTCGCCTCTTTCGGTGCGGGAAGCCAATCGGAGCACTGCTCCGTTTAAGACGATACGGAACATTGCTCCGCTTGGCCACCTGCGGTCGTCCGCACCGTCGTCCCCGCCGCCGACCGTCCTGAAATACTGACCGCACACGGGACGCCGCCGTCCGCCACCGGATCCACTGGCTGGACACTTCCGACGGGAACGAATTGAGCCTGCACGAGCTTTACCTGGCCTTGCTGATCGGCGGCTTCGTGCTGCTCGCCAGCATCGTCGGCACCCGCGTCGCGACCCGAGTGGGATTCCCCAGCCTGCTGCTCTTCCTGCTGGTCGGTGTCGCCATCGGGGAGGACGGCCTTGGCCTCCAGTTCGACGACGTCGAGCTCGCCAGGAACGTCGGCACCGCCGCGCTGGCGATCATCCTGGTCGAGGGCGGTCTGACGACGCGGTTCGCCGACATCCGCAAGGTGCTCGCCCCGGCCGGGGCCCTGGCCACCATCGGCGTCGTGATCAGCATGGTGATCACCGCAGCGGGTGCACACCTGCTGCTACGGATGGACTGGCAGCTTGCGCTGCTGCTCGGCGCCATCGTGTCGTCCACCGACGCCGCCGCGGTGTTCTCGGTCCTGCGGGTGTTGCCTCTGCCCCGCCGCGTCGCCGGATTGCTCGAAGCGGAATCCGGGTTCAACGACGCGCCCGCCGTCATCCTCGTGCTGATGTTCAGTGCCGTTCCCTTCGTGTTCGAGCCCGAAAGCGCCGTCGGGATCCTGGTCTACGAGTTGGTCGCCGGATCGGCGATCGGGCTGGGCTTCGGCTACCTTGGCGCGCTGGCGCTTCGCCGCATCGCGTTACCCGCCTCCGGGCTGTACCCCATCGGGACGTTCGGTTTGGGCATCGTGGCCTTCGCCGCCGCGGGCACCGTCCACGCCAGCGGGTTCATCGCCGCCTATCTCGCCGCGGTGGTGCTCGCCAACTCGGGGCTGCCGCACCGGTCGGCGACCCGGTCGTTCGCGGAGGGGCTCGGCTGGCTCGCCCAGATCGGGTTGTTCGTCCTGCTCGGACTGCTGGTCGATCCCAGCGAGCTGGCCGCCGACGTGGTGCCCGCCATCGTCGTGGGACTGGTGCTTTTGCTCGTGGCGCGGCCGCTGTCGGTCATCGGCGCGCTAGCCGGCTTCAACGTGCCGCTGCGCGAGCAGATCTTCCTGTCATGGGCTGGCCTCCGCGGCGCCGTGCCCATCGTCCTTGCGACGTTTCCCATCGTGGCGGGCGTGGCAAGCAGCACCCGCCTGCTCAACATCGTGTTCGTCCTGGTGGTGGTCTTCACCCTGGTGCAGGGGCCGAGCCTGCGCCCACTGGCGCACCTCCTGCGGCTGATTCCGCGCGACTCCCCGCGTGAGATCCACGTCGAGGCCGCGCCGCTCGACGTACTCGAGGCAGAACTCCTGACGCTGACGGTGCGGCCGTCGTCGCGCCTGCACAACGTCACGGTGATCGAGCTGCGGCTGCCCGATCCCAGCGTGATCACCCTGATCATCCGCGACGGCCACACCTTCGTCCCGCTGCCCGACACCCGGATCGAAGCCGGCGACGAACTGCTGATCGTCACCACCTCCAAGACCCGCGCCGCCGCCGAACGCCGGCTCCGCGCGGTGAGCAGGCGGGGCAAGCTCGCCTACTGGTTCGACGAGTACGGCGAGCCCGAATGACCGAC
>NZ_JBEVLO010000468.1:0-9991 GCF_040509115.1 Mycobacterium sp.
GGGCCGTGCAACATATTTGCGACGCGGCGGCGGTGCATCCCCATGGTGCGCCGCCGCAGCGGCAAGATCATGCGACGCCTCCTCCGCGACGTCGCCGAAGGCCGCGAACTCGGCGACACCTCCACCCTCCTCGACCCCAGCGTCTTCGAAGCCATCAGCGCAGCCAAATAGGCCGACGCGGATCGACTGGGAGACGCTGCCATCCGGCGGACTCCCCGGTGCGCATCGGGAGGCCGGTCGGATACCCGCCGCGCCGACTACGGCTGAGGCGCGGGCGCGGCGCCGACGGGAACGAACCCGGTGCCCGGTCGATTCTTCGCGGCGATGTCGGCGAGCTGAGCGTTGATCGACATCGTCACCGCGGGGGTGTGCAGGGGGACGAACTTGACGACGCAGGTCGGCAGGTCCTCGGTGTACGCGCCGTGGATCATGCCGACGAGCATGTTGTTCACGGTGACGGGGGCACCCGAGTCGCCGGGTTGGCCGCACACCTGGTTGACGATCGTCCCCGGCTCCTGGCCGGGGCCCCACGTCACGCCACACGACTGACCCGTCGTGCGACCCAGTTTGCAGGCGATCTCACCGAACGCCGGGTCGGGCCCGATGCCGTCGATCTCGAAACCGTCGACGGAGTTGACGGGCTGCACCTTCTGCGGATCGAACTGGATGACGGCGTAGTCGAGGCCGTCGTTGCCCGCGACCATCGTGCCGACCACGCCGGCGCCCTGCGCCGCTTCTGAGGCGACCTGCGCCCCCGGACCGCCGCAGTGTGCGGAGGTGAACCCGATCAGATTGCCCTGATTGTCGTTGCCGATCGTGGTGAGCGTGCAGAAGGTGTCACCGTCGATGACGATTCCCGAACCACCACCAAGGGGGACGAGGCCATCCGCGCGGGCGGTGGCGACGTTCGGCAGGCCCAGGCTGGAGACCACCACGATCAAGGCCGTGACCACCAGGAACTGCCAGCGGCGTCCTTGTGCTCGCCGCACGACAACCCCCTCTTGATCGCTGCAACCCGAAAACCAGACCAGGTCAGTCTAACGTCGGCCGGAATCGCTGCACGGGGCGGCGACATGGCAACATGAACCACGACAGCATCCAGGCCGGGAGGACGTGTCCGTGACCAATGGCGACCGCAAGAGCGGCGTTCCCAGTACGGTGACTTCGATTCCGCTGGTCGATCCCCATGCACCAAAGCCGGATCCATCGATCGGAGACCTGGTCAAGGACGCCACCACCCAGGTGTCGACACTGGTGCGGGCGGAGGTCGAGCTTGCCCGCGCCGAGATCACGCGCGACGTCAAGAAGGGTCTGACGGGCAGCGTCTACTTCATCCTGGCGCTCGTCGTGCTCTTCTACTCCACCTTCTTCTTCTTCGCCTTCATCGCGGCACTGCTGGACTACCTGTGGTTCCAGACGTGGGCCGCCATCCTCATCGTCTTCGGCGTCATGGTCGTCGTCACCATCCTGTTGGCCCTCCTGGGTTTCCTGAAGGTCAGGCGGATCAGAGGGCCTCAGAAGACCATCGCGTCCGTCAAGGAGGCCCGGGTGGCTCTGGTGCCCGGCGGCAACAAGGCGGCATCGAACGGGGAAGCCCGCGCCGCGGCACCCGCAGATCCATCCGGCTGGTAATGGCCCGGAGCCGCTCCGGTGCTGGCGGCTCCCCCGCCGGCGGGGGAGAGCGAACCGGCCGGGGGATCTTTCACCGTGGGCACACCCACCAACCGCCACCCGACCCGTCGATCACCCGCATCGACGGTCCGTGGCGGCATATGGACGTGCACGCCAACGGGATTCGCTTCCACGTAGTCGAAGGAATCGCCGAGGACGACGCACCAACCCGCGCCGATGCGCCACTGGTGATCCTGCTGCACGGATTCGGCTCGTTCTGGTGGTCGTGGCGTCACCAGCTCCGTGGGCTGTCCGACGCCCGGGTCGTGGCAGTCGACCTGCGCGGCTACGGCGGTAGCGACAAGCCGCCCCGCGGCTACGACGGCTGGACGTTGGCCGGCGACACCGCGGGACTGGTCCGTGCGCTCGGGCACCAGACGGCGACGCTCGTCGGGCACGCCGACGGCGGGTTGGTGTGCTGGGCCACCTCGGTGCTGCATCCGCGCGTGGTGCGGGCGATCGCATTGGTCAGCTCGCCGCATCCCGTCGCGCTCCGTACCTCGGCGCTGACCCGGCGGGATCAGGGGTTGGCGCTGTTGCCGTCGATGTTGCGCTACCAACCACCGTTCTGGCCCGAACGTGCTCTCACCCGCAACGACGCCGCCGCGGTCGAAGCGCTGGTGCGGAGCCGGGCAGCCGCGAAGTGGCTTGACTCCGAAGACTTCTCAGTGACGGCCCGGCACCTGCGCCGAGCCATTCAGATCCCCTCGGCTGCGCATTCCGCGCTGGAGTACCAACGGTGGGCGGTCCGCAGCCAGTTACGCGGCGAGGGCCGCCGGTTCATGCGGTCGATGAAGCGTCCGCTCGCCGTCCCGATGCTGCACATCCGGGGCGACGCCGACCCGTACGTGCTCGCCGATCCGGTGCAGCGCACCCTGCGCTTTGCACCCAACGGCCGTTACGTGGTGATGGCAGGCGCCGGACATTACGCGCACGAAGAGGCCCCCGACCGGGTCAACGAGCACCTGACGAGGTTCCTCGCCGGGGTGTATGGGGGCTGAGTCAGGAGATGCAGGTGTCGGTCGACACCGGCTGCGTGTTGGTCACCTTCTGCAACTGCTTGGACACCTCGTTGGAGGTCAGGACGAACCCGGTGTCCGCGTCGTCCACGGCAGCGCCGAACACCACGCCTAGCACCTTGCCGTCCCGATCGATCAGCGGGCCACCCGAATTCCCTTGGCGCACGGTGCCTCTGATGGTGTAGACCTCGCGGGTCACGGTGGTGGTGTGGTAGATGTCGGGGCCGTTGAGTTGGATGATCTCGCGGATGCGTCCCGGGGTAGCGGTGAACTCGCCGCCGCCCGGATAGCCCATCACCACCGCGTCGGTGCCCGTCTGCGCTTCCTGCATGTCGAATTCCAGCGGCGCGGCAGGCAGCCCCGGCACGTCGAGGATGGAGATGTCGGCATCGGGATCGTAGGAGACGACGGTGGCGTCGTAGGACTTGCCTTCGGCCTCCACGGTCACGCTGTCCGATCCGGCGACGACGTGCGCGTTGGACATCACGCGGTTCGGGGCGACCACGAAACCGCTGCCCTCCAACACCTTCTGGCAACTCGGCGCGACACCACGGATCTTGAGCACGCTCGGCCGGGTGGCAGCCACCACCGGATCACCGGCCAACGCGGCGTTGGGCGCATCGACGTTGACGATGGGCGTACGCCCGAACGCCGGGAGCACGTCGGGCAGGCCCGAGGTGTCCCACAGGGAGGACAGTCGCGTCGGCACGCGCTGCAACCACGGGGGCGCGACGTCGTTGACCGTGGCGAGGACACGCGAACCACGCACCGCTGCAGCCAGATTCGGTTGCGGAGACGACGTGAGCAGGGTGCCGAGCAGCCACGCCGCCACCAGCACGGCGACGAGCTGCAGACCAACCCCGATGACGGAGTCGACGGTGCGCATCAACCCACTTCGGATGGCGCCGCGCACCGCGCGTCCCAGCACCACGCCGGCGATCTCGCCGACCACCACCAACCCGAGGATCAGGAACAATGCCACGAACAGCTGGGTGCGGGCTCCGTCGATGTGGGTGACGACATGAGGTGCCAGCAGAACTCCGGCGACCACGCCGAGGACGACGCCGACGAACGACAGCATCGAGCCAAGGGCCCCCGACCGCCAACCGGAGATGGCGGCGACGAAGGCGATGGCCAGGACGGCGAGATCAAGCCACTGCGAGGATGTCATTGTTGGACCTCACGGTAATCGCTGACGTCCCCGACGAGCGCCATTGCCGCGTCCAACTCGCGTACGTCGTCGCTGTCCCACGGCTTCGCCCAGCCGGCGACGTCGAGGATCGCGGAGATGATCTGGCCCGTGAAACCCCAGATGAGCATCTGGTTGAGCAGGAACGCCGGGCCTGCGAATCGGGAGGTGTTCTCCTTGCGGTACACCATCAGCCGGTTCTCGGGGTTGACGAACGCGCGGACGGGAACGCGGGCGACGATCGCCGTCTCGCCGGGGTCGACCACTCCCACCGGTCCCGGATCGGGTGAATAGGCCACGACGGGTACGACGTGAAACCCCGACGGCGGGATGAACATCCGGTCCAGAGTGATCAACGGACGGAGACGGGTGGTGTCGACGCCGGTCTCCTCCCGCGCCTCGCGCAACGCGGTGTCGACGGGGCCAGCGTCGCCGGGATCTGCCGCACCGCCGGGAAAGGCGGCCTGCCCCGCGTGGTGGCGCAGCGTCGAGGCCCGCACGGTGACCAGAAGGTCGGCCTCGTCGGGCAGCTGCCCGGCAGGGGCGTCCTGCGGGCCGGAGAACAGCACCAGGACGGATGCGTCGCGCTTGGCTCCCGTCCGCGTGGCCGTCGCGTTGGCCGACGTGATGGCTGCGAGTACGTCGGCAGGGACCCGACGCCGGTAGGCGCTCTGCACGTCACCGCCATGCTCGACGAGCGGCCTCAGCCACGCCGGAGCGGCGTCGGCGTCCAGGAGCGCGTGCGATCCCCCGTCACCGTTGGAGCTCAAACCCGCCCTCTCCTATCCCGTCTGGCTCGTTCAGCCGATGTTCGGATCTACCGCCGCCGCGATCTCATCGGCGCTGGCGAACGAGCGCGGCAAGATTTCGGCCACCGTACCGTCCGATCGCAGGACGACGCTGGCTGGCATCACGTTGGGCACCTTGAGGGCAGCGGCAACGAGGCGTCGGCCGTCTTGAAGGGTCGGCAGGCGCACGCCGAGCTCGGCGAGGCGCAGGAGCGCCGCGGCCTCGTTCTCGTCTTGGTGCACGGTCACCACCGTCACCGCCGACCCCATGCGGCGCTGGTATTCGGCCATCGCGGGGAGCTCGTCGGCGCACGGTCCGCACCAGTACGCCCACAGATTCAGCAGCACCGTCCGGCCGCCGATCGCCCGGGCCACGTCGACGCTGCTGCCGTCGGCCGCGCACTCGACGGTGACGCCGCCGAGCACCGCCGCACCAGGTGGCACCGACGGAGCTGGGCATGGCGGCAGGTCGGCTCGTGCGCGCGGACCCGCCAGTGCCTCGGCGGTGTCGGCGTCGCGGTGTTCGCGCGCTACGCCCGCCGCTGGCGGCGACCCGTTGCCTGCCCCACCGTCGTCGGGGTCGTCGCCCACCTCCCGCCACAACCCGACAGCGAGAGCCGCAACGACGATCAGGACGGCAACGGTCCACCTGGTCGACGTGCGCACGGACTCAACGACGCTCAGAGCCCGGCCAGCGCCAGGAGATGGTCGGTCTCGGGACCCTTGACCAGCGCAGCGGCGGCGAGCGGGTCGGTGGGACCCAGTCCGAACGACGGGCAGTCCTTGGCCAGCACGCACACTCCGCAGGCCGGCTTCTTCGCGTGACACACCCGGCGGCCGTGGAAGATCACCCGGTGACTCAGCAGAGTCCACTCCTTGCGAGGGATCAACTCGCCGATCGCGAACTCGACTTTGACGGGATCCTCCAATTCGGTCCAGCGCCAGCGCCGCACCAATCTCCCGAAGTGGGTGTCGACCGTGATGCCGGGGATGCCGAACGCATTGCCGAGGATCACGTTGGCGGTCTTGCGGCCGACGCCGGGCAGCGTCACCAACTCATCGAGGGTGTCTGGGACCTGACCGTCGAAGCGCGCGACGAGGTCCTGACCCAGCCGCATCAGCGAATTCGCCTTGTTTCGATAGAAGCCGGTGGGCCTCACCATGGCCTCCAACTCCTCACGGTCGGCGCCGGCGTAATCAGCGGCCGTGCGGTACTTGGCGAACAGCGCCGGGGTGGTGAGGTTGACTCCCTTGTCGGTGCTCTGAGCCGACAGGATGGTGGCGACGGTCAGCTCCAGCGGATTGGTGAAGTCGAGCTCGCAGTACACGTGCGGAAACGCTTGGGAGAGCGTCCGATTCATTCGACGCGCCCGCCGCACCAGGCCGGTATGGGTCTCGGCGTCCCACTTGCCGGACTTTGAACTCTCCACTGCTCGCGTTGCCACGGGTCAAGCGTACTGACGAGGCCGACAAGTGTAGACGCGGACCGGTGGCAATTCGTGATCCCACTGAGACCTTCGGCGTGTTTACTTCGCCATGTGTCTTGGTTGCTCGTCGCGTTCATCCCGGGGTTGCTGATGTTGGCAACCTTCGGTCTCGACCGCCTCGAGGCAAGCCTGGAGGCCGACACCGTCTCACCGGACGACGTCACCGCGGTTCTCGAACAGGCCAAGGCCGATTGCGCAAAACCGGCCACGCGCCCCATAGATGCGTATACCTACGGGTCGGTCGACGCGCGATACGAGGAGCGACTTCTCCTCGAGGCCCCCGAGAATTTGCCCACCCGCGTGTACGTCCACCACGCGACCAATCCGGAATTTCGGGAGACTCGACAGCCTTATCGTGTGTAGCGTTGGCACGTCTTGGCGCCGCCTACCCTTAGACTGAGTTCGCCATCCAGCACGGGTGGCGTCTAGACGTGTCATGTTTTTCCGTACAGCACAATTCCGACGGCTTATAGAGGGGCAACGTGGACGAGATCCTGGCCAGGGCCGGAATCTTCCAGGGTGTCGAACCGACTGCGGTTTCCGCGCTGACCAAGCAGCTGCAGCCCGTTGACTTCCCACGTGGGCACACCGTGTTCGCTGAAGGTGAACCGGGCGATCGGCTCTACATCATCATTTCGGGCAAGGTGAAGATCGGTCGCCGCTCGCCGGACGGCCGGGAGAACCTACTGACGATCATGGGCCCGTCCGACATGTTCGGCGAGCTCTCGATCTTCGATCCAGGGCCCCGCACGTCGAGCGCGACGACGATCACCGAGGTCCGCGCGGTGTCGATGGACCGAGACGCGCTGCGGGCGTGGATCGCCGACCGCCCGGAGATCGCCGAGCAGCTACTGAGAGTGCTCGCCCGTCGCCTGCGGCGCACCAACAACAATCTCGCCGACCTCATCTTCACCGACGTCCCTGGGCGCGTCGCCAAGCAGCTTCTGCAGCTCGCTCAGCGCTTCGGCACCCAGGAGGGCGGCGCCCTGCGCGTGACGCACGACCTGACGCAGGAGGAGATCGCCCAGCTCGTCGGCGCCTCGCGCGAAACCGTGAACAAGGCGCTCGCCGACTTCGCCCATCGCGGCTGGATCCGGCTGGAGGGCAAGAGCGTACTGATCAGCGACTCCGAGCGGTTGGCCCGCCGAGCGAGGTAATCGAGCGAGCGTCCAGAACGCCCGTTCGCATCAGGAGCGCAAGTAGTTCAGCTGCGCTTGCACGCTCCACTCGGCGTGCGGCCACAACTTCTCGTCGACGTCGGTGTACACGTGCTCGACGATCTGCCGGGCGGTGGCGTCGTCACCGAGCGCCTTCAGCGCATCGCGCACCTGGTCGAGGCGCTGCTCTCGGTGCGCGAGGTACGTCGCGGTCACCGCCGCCAGGTCGTCGAGATCCGGCCCGTGCCCCGGTAGCACGGCGCGCGGACCCAGGCCGTTCAGCCTGCGCAGCGACTCCAGGTAGTCCCGAAGGGTGCCGTCCTCGTTGTCGATGACGGTGGTGCCGCGGCCCAGCACGGTGTCCGCAGTGAGCACGGCGTCATCGACCAGGAACGACAGTGAATCCGCGGTGTGACCCGGCGTGGCGAGCACCGTGATCCGCAGCCCTGCCGCGTCGATCACCTCGCCGTCGTACAGCGGGCCGCCAAGTCCGCGAAGGAAACCACTGCCGACCGCACGCACCACCGCACCCGTCCGCTCGACGAGCTTGTCGATCGCATCGGTGTGATCGCCGTGCTTGTGACTGATCAACACCAGCGGAATCTTGCCGAGAGCGGCGATCCGTTCGATGTGCGCGTCGTCGTCGGGCCCGGGGTCGACGATCACCATCTCGTCGCTGCCCGGCCCCTGCAGCACCCACGTGTTGGTGCCCTCGAGCGTCAGCATCCCCGGGTTGTCGCAGAGCAGCACCGACGCCGTGTCGGTCACGCGCCTCAGCTGCCCGTAAGCGGGATGCTCCAAACTCACGCGACTTCTACGACGATCTCTACCTCCACCGGCGAATCCAGCGGCAACTCCGACACCCCCACCGCCGATCGTGCGTGTGCCCCCGCGTCGCCGAAGACCTCACCGAACAGCTCGGAGGCGCCGTTGATGACGCCGGGCTGGCCGTTGAAACCGGGCGCGGACGCCACGAAGCCGACGACCTTGACCACCCTGGCCACGGAGTCGATCCCGACCAGTGAGTGAACGGCGGCGAGCGCATTCAACGCGCAGGTGCGCGCCAACGCCTTGGCCTCCTCGGGGCTCACGGCCGCGCCGACCTTGCCCGCCTGCGGCAACGCACCCGCGACCATCGGCAGCTGACCTGATGTGTAGACGAGGTTCCCGGTGCGGACCGCGGGAACGTATGCGGCCAACGGGGCGACGACGGCGGGCAGCTCGATGCCGAGTTCGGCCAGCCGGGAGGTGACGGTCACTTGGGCCTCTTCATGTAGGCGACGAGCTGTTCTCCGGTGGGACCGGGAAGGACCGAGACCAGTTCCCAGCCGTCCTCACCCCACTGGTCCAGAATCTGCTTGGTCGCGTGCGTGAGTAGTGCCACCGTCACGTATTCCCACCGGGTCAGTTCGCTCATGGGCCTGAGCTTATCGGTCACGGTTGGCGTCATGGTTAGCATGCTGGGGTGACCACCGATGCTCCCGAGTCCAGCACCCGCGCGTCCGTCGGATGGCCAGCCCGGCTGACCAAGGCGCGCCTGCACTTCGTGACGGGCAAGGGTGGCACCGGCAAATCCACGATCGCGGCGTCGTTGGCACTGGCGCTCGCCGCGGGCGGCCGCAAGGTGCTGCTCGTCGAAGTAGAAGGACGCCAGGGCATCGCGCAGCTCTTCGACGTGCCGCCGCTGCCCTACGAGGAGGTGAAGATCGCCACCGCCGACGGCGGCGGGCAGGTCAACGCGCTGGCCATCGACACCGAGGCTGCGTTCCTCGAATATCTCGACATGTTCTACAACCTGGGTATCGCGGGGCGGGCGATGCGACGAATAGGCGCAATCGAATTCGCGACGACCATCGCGCCGGGGCTGCGGGACGTGCTGCTGACCGGCAAGATCAAGGAGATCGTGGTCCGGATCCAGAAGGAGAAGGCGAAGGGCAAGCCCACTGGCTACGACGCGGTCGTCGTCGACTCGCCGCCGACCGGACGCATCGCGCGGTTCCTCGACGTCACCAAGGCCGTGTCGGACCTGGCCAAGGGTGGACCCGTGCACTCGCAGGCCGAGGGCGTGGTCAAGCTGCTGCACTCGGAGCTGACCGCGATCCACGTCGTCACCCTGCTGGAAGCACTGCCGATCCAGGAGACCCTCGAGGCGATCGACGAGCTGACGGAACTCGAGCTGCCCATCGGTAGCGTCATCGTCAACCGCAACATCCCGTCGTATCTCGATGACGACGACCTGATCAAGGCGGCCGAGGGCGACGTCGACGCCGACGCGGTCCGGGCGGGTCTGGCGAAGGCCGGAATCACGCTTTCGGACCCCGATTTCGCGGGTCTGCTCACGGAGACCATTCAGCACGCGACGCGCATCAGCGCCCGCGCCGAGAGCGCCGAGCAGCTCGACGGGCTGGACATCGCCCGCCTCGAGCTACCGGCGATCGCCGACGGCGTCGATCTGGGCAGCCTTTACGAACTGGCGGAAGCACTTGCCGCCCAAGGGGTCCGATGAGCGCTTGCGCGAAGAGAAGAAGGTACCGATGAGCGCTTGCGCGAAGAGAAGGCCACCCCAGATGAGCGCTTGCGCGAAGAGAAGAAGGTACCGATGAGCACCACACCGCGCGCCCTCGACATGGCGGCGATTCTCCATGACCGGACCAATCGCGTCGTCGTGTGTTGCGGCGCA
>NZ_JBEVLO010000469.1:0-8458 GCF_040509115.1 Mycobacterium sp.
TGGGGATCGACCGGCAGCACGACCTGCGGCGCGTCATCCAGCCCTTCGACGTCGATTCACAAACCGACAACGCCATGCAGCAGATTCGTTGACATCTGCTCTGCAGGGAAGGGGTACCCCGATCGGGTGCCCCTTCTTCGTATCACGACCCCTTCACCATTGGGACCCGACGGTGACCAGCGGTAAGCTAGCCAGAGCATTCGACAGCGACCAGAGCACGGAAAGCAGGCACTGAACATCACGTGACGCCCCGCGAGACGAACACCGCCTCGGACAGCACCGTGCGATCTAGCAACGACGTACGCACGACGATCAATGTGCAGCCCGACCTCGTGGTGGGCCTGCTTGGTTCCGCTGACGAGAATCTCCGCGCCCTCGAACGCATGCTCAGCGCCGACATCCACGTGCGCGGCAACGCGGTCACCCTGTCCGGCGAGCCCGCCGACGTCGCAATGGCCGAGCGGGTGATCACCGAACTCGTCGCCGTCGTGGCAGGCGGGCAGACGCTGAACCCGGAGGCAGTGCGCCACAGCGTCGGCATCGTCAACGGCACCGGCAACGAGTCACCGGCCGAAGTCCTGACACTGGACGTTCTGTCGCGGCGCGGCAAGACGATTCGACCCAAGACGCTCAATCAGAAGCGCTACGTCGACGCGATCGACGCGCACACGATCGTGTTCGGGATTGGACCGGCGGGTACCGGCAAGACGTACCTGGCCATGGCCAAGGCCGTCAACGCCCTACAGACCAAGCAGGTTTCGCGAATCATCCTCACCCGGCCCGCCGTGGAAGCAGGCGAGCGGCTGGGCTTCTTGCCGGGCACGCTGAGTGAGAAGATCGATCCCTACCTGCGCCCGCTCTACGATGCTCTGCACGACATGATGGATCCGGAGTTGATCCCGAAGCTGATGAGCGCAGGGGTCATCGAGGTTGCACCCCTGGCGTACATGCGCGGCCGCTCGTTGAACGATGCGTTCATCATCCTCGACGAGGCGCAGAACACCACCCCCGAACAGATGAAGATGTTCCTGACCCGCTTGGGCTTTGGCTCCAAGATCGTGGTGACCGGCGACTCGACCCAGATCGACCTGCACGGCGCCAAGTCGGGCCTGCGCGCTGCCACCGAGGTCCTCGGTGGCATCGACGACATCCACTTCGCCGAACTCACCAGCGCCGACGTGGTGCGGCACCGCCTGGTGTCCGAGATCGTCGACGCCTACGCCCGCGCCGAGGGGTCCGCGTCGATGAACCGCGCCGAGCGCCGCTCCGGCACGGGCAGGCCGCGCCGGTGAGCATCGAAGTCTCCAACGAATCGGGCATCGACGTGTCCGAGGACGAATTGATCAGCGTCGCAAGGTTCGTCATCGCCAAGATGGACGTCAACCCCGCCGCCGAACTGTCCATGGTGCTGCTCGACACCGCCGCCATGGCCGACCTGCACATGCGGTGGATGGACCTACCCGGCCCCACCGACGTGATGAGCTTTCCGATGGACGAGCTCGAGCCCGGCGGCAGGCCCGACGCACCCGAGCCCGGTCCTTCGATGCTCGGCGACATCGTGTTGTGCCCGGAGTTCGCCGCCAAACAGGCTGAGACGGCTGGGCATTCACTCGGTCACGAGCTCGCGCTGCTCACCGTGCACGGGGTCCTGCACCTGCTGGGCTACGACCACGCCGAGCCGGACGAGGAGAGGGAGATGTTCGCCCTGCAACGCGAACTGTTGGAGGAGTGGGTGGCCGACCAGGTCGCCGCCTATCACCAGGACCGGCAGACCGAGAAGGACCGCCGACTGCTCGACAAGTCCCAAAACTTCAACGAATGGTGACCGGAATCGCCTCCCTCCTCGGCGCACTCGCGCTGATCGCCGTTGGGGGCCTGTTCGCCGCGATCGACGCTGCCCTCAGCACCGTCTCGATCGCTAGGGTCGACGAACTCGTCCGCGACGAGCGACCGGGTGCCGCGCGGCTGGCCAGGATGATCGACGACCGGCCGAAGTACATCAACCTGATCGTGCTGCTGCGCATCACGTGCGAAACCGCCGCCACGGTTCTGCTGGTCGCCTTCCTGTATGAGGACCTCGGTCTGACGTGGGGGCTGCTGGCCGCGGCGGCGATCATGGTGGTGGTCAGCTTCGTCGCCATCGGCGTGGGTCCGCGCACCCTCGGCAGGCAGCACGCCTACCCGATCGCACTCGCGGCGGTCCTTCCGCTGCAGGCGATCTCGGTGCTGCTCACCCCGATCAGCCGACTGCTCGTCCTGATCGGAAACGCGCTGACGCCGGGCCGCGGATTCCGCAACGGGCCGTTCGCCTCGGAGATCGAATTGCGCGAGGTGGTCGACCTCGCTCAGCAGCGCGGCGTCGTGGCCGACGACGAGCGCAGGATGATTCAGTCGGTGTTCGAGCTCGGCGACACCGTTGCCCGCGAAGTCATGGTGCCACGCACCGAGATGGTGTGGATCGAGAGCGACAAGACAGCCGGACAGGCCACCTCGTTGGCGGTGCGCAGCGGACACTCGCGGATGCCGGTCATCGGTGAGAACGTCGATGACATCATCGGCGTCGTCTACCTCAAGGACCTCGTCCAGCAGACCTACAACTCGCGCAACGGTGGCACCGACACCCGGGTCGTCGAAGTGATGCGCCCTGCGGTGTTCGTCCCCGACTCCAAACCGCTCGACGAACTGCTGCGCGAGATGCAGCGCGATCGCAACCACATGGCGCTGCTTGTCGACGAGTACGGCGCCACCGCAGGCCTGGTCACCATCGAAGACGTGCTGGAGGAGATCGTCGGGGAGATCGCCGACGAATACGACACCGACGAGGTCGCACCCGTGGAAGAGTTGGGAGACAAGAGCTTCCGCGTGTCGGCGCGACTGCCACTGGAAGACCTCGCCGAACTCTACGAGCTCGACCTCGCCGACGATCTCGACGTCGACACCGTCGGCGGCCTGCTGGCACACGAGCTGGGCCGCGTCCCGCTCCCCGGCGCCGAGGTGACGTGGGACGACCTGCGGCTGCGCGCCGAGGGCGGACTCGATCACCGCGGCCGGGTCCGCGTCGGCACCGTCCTGGTCCGTCCGACCGAACCGCCGGAGAAGGAGGACGACGACGCGTGAGCCTCGATGCCGAAGACGACAAGTTGGTGGTTCTGGCGCGTGGCGCCATGGGTCGCGCGGAGGCCACCAGCGGCGCCGCCGTGCGTGACCTCGACGGCAGGACGTACGCGGGCGCGCCAGTCACCCTCGACGCCCTGACGCTGACGGCGCTACAGGCCGCGGTGGCCGCAGCCGTCTCCAGCGGGGCCGTCGGCCTGGAGGCCGCCGTGCTGCTCGGGGGGTCAGCCGACGACGCCGGGGTGGCCGCGGTGCGCGAGCTGTCCGCGGAGGCCGCCGTCATCGTCACCGACCGCGCGGGGAACCCCGTCACGTGAGCGGCGAGCAGACCGAATTTCATTCGGGTTTCGTGTGTTTCGTGGGGCGGCCGAACACGGGCAAGTCGACGCTGACGAACGCTCTGGTGGGTACCAAGGTGGCCATCACGTCGAACCGCCCGCAAACCACCCGGCACACCATCCGTGGCATCGTGCATCGCGCGGGCTTCCAGATCGTTCTCGTCGACACCCCCGGGCTGCACCGGCCCCGCACGCTCCTCGGCCAGCGGCTCAACGAACTGGTCAAGAACACGTACTCCGAGGTCGACGTGATCGGCCTCTGCATCCCCGCCGACGAGGGCATCGGCCCCGGCGACCGGTGGATCTACGAGCAGATCCGCGCCGTCGCGCCGAGGACGACGCTGATCGTCATCGTCACCAAGACCGACAAGGTCTCCAAGGAGAAGGTCGCCGCGCAGTTGCTGGCGGCAAGTGAGCTGACCGGCGGCGCCGCCGAGATCGTGCCGGTGTCGGCGACCACGGGCGATCAGGTCGACGTTCTCACCGACGTGTTGGCCGCCCAGCTTCCGCCGGGTCCGGCGTTCTACCCCGACGGCGAGCTGACCGACGAGCCAGAGGAAGTCCTGATGGCCGAGCTGATCCGCGAGGCGGCCCTGGAAGGCGTGCGCGACGAGTTGCCGCACTCACTGGCCGTCGTCATCGACGAGGTCGAGGTGCGCGAGGGGTACCGAGACAAGGACGGCGAGCTGAGCCCGATGGTCGATGTCCGCGCGATCCTCTACGTCGAGCGGGACTCGCAGAAGGGCATCGTCATCGGCAAGGGCGGCGCGCGCCTTCGAGAGGTGGGCACCGCCGCGCGCCTTCAGATCGAGAAGCTGCTGGGCACCAAGGTCTATCTCGATCTTCGAGTCAAGATCGCCAAGAACTGGCAGCGGGACCCGAAACAGCTTGGGCGGCTAGGCTTCTAGAGCACCGTCGGGCTGATGCCGATGGCGCCCGCCGGGGTTGATTCCCCTACTTTCGCGAGCCCGCGGGCGTGTCCCACCATGGGTCGGGCTGCTTGGCTACCCAGCCACCGGTCGCCTCGAGCGCAGCGGCCAGGGACACCAGGAGGGGCTCGCTGTTGGCCGGACCCATCAGCTGCACGCCGATCGGCAGCCCGTCCGAGGTGAAGCCGGCGGGAATGTTGATGGACGGCCAACCCAGGAGGTTCCACGGCCACGTCACGGGACACGCGCGGATCATCGCGCGGTCCGTGGCGAGCCCGCCGCGACGATCGAAGTCGTCCACCTTCGGCGGCGGCAGCGCCGTGGTCGGCGCGAGGACCACGTCGGCGAGGTTGAAGACGTAGCCCATCCGGCGCTGGGATTCGGCCTCGCGGGCACGGGCGTCGCGCAACGTCTTCTCCGAGAGCAATCGTCCCATCCGCAGGTTGCTCCTGGTGCGTTCGTCGAGTGTGACGAAGGGTCCGAGTCGGTGCGCCCAGTCCAGCAGTCCCGACGTCGAACGGGACAGGAAGTTCCACGAGGTCCGCAGGTCGTAGTCGGGGTCGGCGGCGATGACGCCGTGCCCGAGATCTTCGAGATGACCGGCGACGGTCTTCATCGCGGCCCGAATCTCGGGATGCAGCTTGGCCCGGAAGCCCGTGAACGGGAACTTCGTCGACACCGCCACGGTCAACGGTCCCGGCGCCCTGCCGACGGACTCCGAGACGTTCACCGGTGGCGGCTGGTGCAGGTCGCCGTCGACGTTGCCCGATGCGGCATCGAGCACCAGGGCGGCGTCGGCGACGGTGCGGGCCAGCACCCCGTTGACGGTGATGCCGTTGAACGCCTCCGGTAGCGGCCAAGTCGAGATCCTGCCCCGCTGGGGCTTGATGCCGACCAGATGCGTCCACGCCGCGGGGATCCTGACGCTGCCCGCACCGTCGGATCCGATCGCCGCCGTCACCAGTCCGGCCGCCACGGCTGCCGCGCTGCCGCCGGACGAGCCGCCGGGGGTGTGCTCGGCGGACCACGGGTTGCGGGTGTGCCCGAAACCGGGGCCACTGGTGAACGGCCACTGTCCGAGCTCGCAGGTGTTGGTCTTCCCGACGATCACGGCACCCGCCGCGCGGAGCCTGCGCACGACCTCGGCGTCCGCGGTGGCCGGTGCCACCTCGCCCGACGTGCCGAACCGGGTCGGGACACCTGCGACGTCGACGTCGTCCTTGACGGCAATCGGGATGCCGAGCAGGGGGAGACGCGAAAGATCCTGGCGCTCAGCCCGTTTGCGGTCGGCTGCGGCCGCGTCGGCGGTGGCCCGTTCGGTCAACACGACGCGGAAGGCGTTCAGCGTGGCCTGGCTGGCCTCGATCGCGGCCAACGAGCGGGCCGTCAGTTCGGCGGACGTCACCCTGCCGCTGGCCAGTTGGTACTGCAGCTGGGTCAAGGTTGGGAAGGTGCTTGGAGCCATTTGAGACCGAGGGTATCCGGCCCGGCCTCACCCGTGCCGTCGGCACGAGGTGGGACACTGTCACGATGCGGCTGTACCGAGATCGGGCTGTCGTGCTGCGCCAGCACAAGCTCGGCGAGGCCGACCGGATCGTGACCCTTCTCACCCGGGACAACGGGTTGGTCCGGGCGGTGGCCAAGGGGGTGCGCCGCACGCGGAGCAAGTTCGGGGCCAGGCTCGAACCGTTCGCGCACATCGACGTTCAGCTCTACCCGGGCCGCAACCTCGACATCGTCACGCAGGTGCAGGCCATCGACGCGTTCGCCACCGACATCGTCAGTGACTACGGTCGCTACACCTGCGGGTGCGCGGTGCTGGAGACGGCCGAACGGCTCGCCGGTGAGGAACGGGCTCCGGCGCCTGCCCTGCACAAGCTCACGGTCGCGGCGCTGCGCGCGGTCGCCGACGGCACCCGTCCCCGCGAGCTGGTGCTCGACGCGTACCTGTTGCGCGCCATGGGCATCTCCGGGTGGGCGCCCGCCCTGACCGAGTGCGCGCGCTGCGCGACGCCGGGCCCGCACCGGGCGTTCCACGTCGCCGCGGGCGGAAGCGTGTGCGTGCACTGCCGACCGTCGGGTTCGGTGACGCCGCCGCAGGGCGTGCTGGATCTGATGTCGGCGCTACACGACGGCGACTGGCAGTCTGCCGAGGCGTCCACCTCGTCGCACCGCAGCCAGGCCAGCGGATTGGTGGCCGCGCATCTGCAGTGGCACCTCGAACGGCAGCTGCGGACGTTGCCGCTGGTGGAGCGCGTCTATCGGATCGATCGCACGGTCGCCGAGAAGCGGGGCTACGTGGTCGGGCAGGATGTTGCGCATGGCTACGATCAGGGGCAGGGGAAAGACGACTGCGAAGTACCCGCAGTTGCCCCCGGCGCCTGACGACTACCCGAGCTTCCCGGACAAGTCGACGTGGCCGGTGGTGTTTCCCGACCTGCCGCCCAGGACCAACGGCAAGTTCTCCCGACCGCCGCAGCACACGTCCAAGGAGTCGGCACCGCTGATCCCCGAGGGCCAGGTGCCCAACCACGTGGCCGTCGTGATGGACGGGAACGGCCGCTGGGCCACCCAGCGGGGGCTGAGCCGCACCGAGGGTCACAAGATGGGCGAGGCGGTGCTCATCGACATCACGTGCGGTGCCATCGAAATCGGCGTCAAACACCTCACGGTCTACGCCTTCTCCACGGAGAACTGGAAGCGCAGCACCGAGGAGGTCCGCTTCCTCATGGGGTTCAACCGCGAGGTGGTGCGACGCAGGCGGGAGAACCTCAACGCGATGGGCGTGCGGATGCGGTGGGTCGGATCGCGACCCCGCATGTGGAGCAGCGTCATCAAGGAGTTCGACATCGCCGAGCAGATGACCGTCGACAACGACGTCATCACCATCAACTATTGCGTCAACTACGGCGGGCGCACCGAGATCGTGGAGGCGGCCCGGGCGCTCGCGCAGGAGGCTGCCGACGGGAAGATCAGCGCGGGCCGCATCTCCGAGGCCGCGTTCGCGCGTCATCTGCACCGTAACGACATCCCCGACGTGGACCTGTTCATCCGGACGTCGGGGGAGCAGCGGGCCAGCAACTTCCTGCTGTGGCAGGCGGCGTATGCGGAATACGTGTTCCAGGACAAGCTCTGGCCCGATTACGACCGGCGCGATCTCTGGGCGGCGTGCGAGGAGTACGTGAACCGCAATCGACGCTTCGGTCGGGCCGAATGATGGGCTTGAGGGGCAGGGCCGAATGATGGGCTTGAGCGGTCGGGCCGAATGACCACGCTCCTGGAGCGGCTCACGTCGGCGCTCGGTGAGGTGACCACCCTCGTCGAGGAATCCGACGGCGCACTGACCATCTCGGTGGACGGCAGCGTCGCCTCACTGCGGGTCGTGACGATCGCCGAGGGGCTGGAGATGGTGTCCCTCACCCAGCCGCTGGCGTGGGATCTGCCGCTCACCAACAAGATCCGCGAGCGCGTCGCCGACCAGGCAGGCCGGACCATGCTGGGCACCGTCGCGCTGGTCGAGAAGGCCTCCGACGGACCAGATACGGCGGCCAACGGGTCCTCGACGAAAGCCACCCGAAGGACTGCGGCCAAACGCGTCGCCGACGTGATGCTGCGCTACAACTTCCCCGCCGCGGGCCTGACCGACGAGGCGCTGCGGACGCTGATCCTCATGGTCCTTTCCGCCGGCGCCGACGTGCGCCGGGCGTTAGTTGCCTGACCGCTGACCGGCGCAGTCACCGCACACCCCGAAGATCTCGATGGTGTGGCTGATGTCGGAAAACCCGTGCTCGCGGGCGACGTCGGTGGCCCATGCCTCCACCTGACCACCCTGCACCTCGACGGTCGAGCCGCACGCCCGGCACACCAGATGGTGATGGTGATGCTCCGAGCAGCGCCGGTATACCGACTCGCCGGTGTCGGTGCGCAGCGTATCGACGAGCCCGGCGGTCGCCATCTGTTGCAGGGTGCGGTAGACGGTGGTCAGACCGATGCCCTCGCCGCGCCGACGCAGTTCGTCGTGCAGTTCCTGAGCCGACCGGAACTCGTCGAGGTTTTCCAGCAGCGCCGAGATCGCCG
>NZ_JBEVLO010000470.1:0-11365 GCF_040509115.1 Mycobacterium sp.
CGCCCTTCGATGCGGCGACGATGATCTTGTCGCCGTCGCGGTGGAAGTACAGCGGACTGTCGCGCGGCTCCCCGGACTTGCGGCCCGTCGTGGTCAGGATGGCGACGGGAATGCCCTGGAAGTTACTGCCGAAACCCTTCCCGTCGCTACGCCGGTACAGGAACGTGTTGATCCGAGACATCCACTTGATGACGAAGTCGCCGAACGCAGTGTCCATGTACTTCGGTCTGTTGCCTGCCATGTGTGAACCCTAATCAACGTTCTGAGCCCGTGGTTCGTCGGCAAGGGCGGCGGTGTCCGCGGGGATCCGGTCGGCGGGTTCTGCCCACATCGACCACCTCCAGACTCGGCGACGACGCTTAGGTTGGCATGATGCTCAGTTGCCGACCGAATCCTTGACCGGTTGCATAGAAAATCTCCAGAATAGGTGTGCAAGCATCAACCTTAGCCAATTCCCGCGGTCCGATCGGTCAACACTCACCGGACTGACGAATCGGCGCGAGGCCGCAAGGTACCCCATGAGTCTTGAAATTCTCGATGACCCTCTCTTGTCGTACGACGATGGCACGGCCGGCGCGCTATACGTCCTCGAGGTCACGCTCATCGGCGACGATGGTCGGTCCCCACTGCTGGCGGCGGCATCGGTGCTGCACCGACGCGGTATCGACGTCGTCGAGGCCACGCTGACCACGGATCGATTGGCCGGCTACCGCTTCACGGCGACGTTCCGATGCCGCCCAGCGCAGGCCCGCACGGTTCAGCACACGTTCGGCAACCGCGCCGACACGCAGGACGTGACCCTCCATCGGATCCCGACGGATCGCCTACCTTGATCGGCGGGTGGCTCATCGGGCTGCCCGCGACAGCCGGTCGTCGACGATCCGGCGCGCCGCCGTCGCCGCGGTCACCCCGTCCTGGACGGCTCGAGTCAAGATCGACGTCACGGAATCTCCGAGCCCGTCGACGTGACCGGCGACGTCGTTGAGTGACCTGCCGGTGCGTTCGGCGTCGACCTGAATGAGACCTCCGGCGTTCGCTACGTAGTCGGGCACCCACGCGATGCCGTGGCGGTGGAGAATGTCGGCGACGTCGACAGTGGCCAGTTGATTGTTGGCGGCCCCGCACACCACTGTCGCCCGTAGCCGGGCGGCCGAGCCTGGAGTCAAGGTGGCACCCATCGCGCACGGTGCGTACACGTCGATCTCGGCGTCGAAGAGGTCGTCGACGAGCTCCACCTCGGGATACGACGTGGACAGTGACTCTCGTTTGGCTGCAAGCGCTTCGCTCACTCGCACGCGGGCCCCGTCATTGAGCAATAGCTCGATCAACCGCCAGCCCACCTTGCCTGCACCTTCCACCCCGACCGTGAGTCCCTCCAGCGGACGTTGCCGTAGGAAGCGCACGGCGGCACGCATCGAACTCAGCACGCCGGCCGCCGTGGAGTATCCACTGTCGCCAAGGCCTCCCGACGACTCGTTTCGGCCGACCGCGAACGTCGTTGCCTCACCGACGATGTCGAGATCGTCGCTGTTGGTGCCAACGTCCGCAGCCGTGATGTAGGTGCCGCCGAAGGACTCGACGAAGAGGCCGTATGCACGGAGCAGTTCAGGACTCTTGTGCACCGCGGGATCCCCCATGATCACCGCCTTGCCGCCGCCGAGATCCAGACCCGCTGCGGCTGCCTTATAGGTCATGCCCTCCGACAGTCGCTCGACGTCGGCCAGGGCCGCACCGTCGTCCGGATAGGACTTGAACCGTGTGCCTCCCAACGCGGGGCCCAGTGCCGTGCTGTGGACGGCGATGATGGCCCGCAATCCTGTTCCGGCGTGCTCGCACAGCGCGACGCGCTCGTAACCTGGCACGTCGAGATCGCGGATCTGCAGCGCGTCGGTCGTGGCCTGAGACATGGAATCCTCCAATGACGAATGGGGGTAATGGGTTTGGCGTAGCGGGTCTGGATCTCGGCGGAGTCGAAGGTCGGTCATGAAAGGTCGGTCATCAGAGGTTGATCATGTGCCCCTCCAGGCCGTGGAACGTTTCTTGGAGTGCCTCGCCCATGGTGGGGTGCCCGGTGGGATCGCCAAGTCCGTGTGCCTTGCCCTCGGAGCGGCCCTCGGCCACTTGTCGGCTCCGCTCGTGGGCGACCCGGTAGTCGGCGCTCACCTGACCGCTGAACCCGAACCGTTCCGCCTCACGTGTGACGGCATAGGTCAGCTCGGCGTTCCTCAACAACGCCTTGGACGGTGTCAAGGGTGGGTAGCCAGCGGTGTGGATGTGGCGTCGTCTCGTGATTCCTCGACGTAGTGAACCGCCATGGGACGTGTCATGCTGTCGAGCGCCAAATGACCACCGACGGCACCCATGCCACTGATCCCTGCCGGTTCCATGGGTCGACCGAGGTCACCTAGTTGCCACCCGTTGAGCCACAGCACCCCGGTAGGAATCGAGCACGCGAGCTTCTTGTGGTCGTCATTGGACGTGTACACCGTGGCGGCAAGGCCATACTCGGTACGCTTGGCTTCCTCGACTCCGGCCTCGAACGACGGC
This sequence comes from Mycobacterium sp., assembly GCF_040509115.1. Taxonomy (GTDB): domain Bacteria; phylum Actinomycetota; class Actinomycetes; order Mycobacteriales; family Mycobacteriaceae; genus Mycobacterium. The sequence continues at coordinate 2,548 of NZ_JBEVLO010000470.1, forward strand.
ACCACCTGCACCGCGGCGACGGGGCCGAAGGTCTCCACGGTCATCAGCTCCATGTCCCCACTCACGTCGACCACGACGGTCGGCGGATAGTAATAGCCTGGCCCGTCCGGTATTTGGCCGCCGATGAGGACACGGGCCCCAGCGGCGACCGCTGCTTCGATCTGTCGGTGAACGTGTCGACGCTGATGGGCATCGACCATGGGCCCAATCTCGGTGTCCGAGTGGGTCGGGTCCCCGACGACCTGGCGCTTCGTCGCCTCGACGAGGGCGTCGATGAACGGCGTCGCGACATCGGCGTGCACGTAGACGCGTTCCATCGACGTGCAGATCTGCCCGCTGTTGATGTAACTGCCGAGGGCCACTTCCTCTGCGACTGCGGCCACGTCAACGTCCGCGTCGATGATGACCGGGTCCTTTCCGCCCAGCTCGAGGAGTGCTCGGTGGGCGTTGGTCGCGGCAGCCGAGGCGACGGATCGCCCTGTTGCCACGGACCCGGTGAAGTGAACGAGGTTGATCTGGGCGTGCCCGGCAAGCGGGGCGCCGGCATGTCCGTCACCGAGGACGAGATTCACTACACCCGGGGGTATTCCAGCTTGATCGACGAGTTCGAAGAAGCCGACGGCGGACAGTGACGCCTTCTCCGACGGCTTCACCACTACCGTGTTCCCGGCCGCCAGCGCCGGGCCCAAGGCCATCAGAATCGTTGTGACGGTGAAGTTCCAAGGGACGATCACACCGACGACACCCACGGCTGAACGCTCGACATCGGTGGCGATGGAGTCGATGATCTTGACACGACGGGTAAATGGGTAGGTCTTGGCGTCGCGCAGTGCTTCCTCGAAGGTGGCCAAGCCGGCCTGGAGGAACTGCGCGCCGACCTGACGCGGTTTGCCCATTTCCTCGGTCTCGAGGCCGACGAGAGCGTCCACGTTGCGCTCGATGACGGCCGCGAGGTGGCCAAGCTTGTCAAGGCGATTCTCAAGACCGAAGCTCGCCCACTCAGGCTGAGCCCGAACCGCGGATCGAACCGCGGTGTCAACGTCTTCGGCGGTCCCGGCAGGAAGCGTCGCGATCGGTTCTTCGTTGTGGGGGTTGAGACAAGTGATCACTTCGTGTCCGGAAGAGTCGACCCATTGCCCGTTGATGTAATTTCGCAGAGTTCGCACTTTCTTGCCCTTCGTCTTGGGATCGACCGCGAGGCTCGTTCGGCGTCTGGCGGTCACCGGATCGCCTTACTGGCTATTACTTACGAGGTGACGTGTGGTTCGGGTACGGGGATGACGCCACCGATCCGGCCGAGTTTCTCTCCGAACTTGTCCCGCAGCGCCGACAGCACCTCCGGAGAAGCGGTACTGGGGTGTCCGGAGTTGAACGGCGGGCTCGGGGTGTACTCGATGTAGAGCTGAAGCATCTGTGCGTAGGTGTCGTCCGCGATGTCTGCCGCCACCATGAGGGCGAAGTCGATGCTTGCGGAGACGCCTCCACCAGTCATGTACTTGCCGTCGCGCACCATTCGCGCCGGATCTGGGATTGCGCCGTATTGCGGCAGCTGCTGGAGGAACGCCCAGTGGGTGGCGCTCCTGCGGCCCTTGAGCAGCCCGGCCTGCCCGAGGATCAGCGATCCGGTGCAGATCGAGGTGACGTAGCTGGCGTCTTCGGCGAGGCGCCGAAGCTGTTCGAGCATCTCGGGTGTCGTTGCCGCACTCATGTCGGCAGTCCCCGGTACGAAGAGCAAATCGCATCGCTCGATGTCCTGGAGCCTTTCCACCTCCCGCAGCTTGAGGCCGAGTGCGGCAGTGAGATCGCCACCGTCTTGGCTGGCGAGGCGAATGTTCGCACCGGGAAGATGTGCGAAGATCTCGTAGGCGCCGAGGAAGTCGAGTTGAGCGCATTTGGGCCACAGCGCGAAGACGATCTCGAATGGCTTGGACAACGTGAGCTCCTATTCAGTGGGGGCGCGGACTCGTGATGAGGCCGCGGTGCATTCAGTGGCGGGCGAGTGTGATCAGATCTTGTCGACGCTTGGCCTCGAAGATTGTGGAACGCGCGTCGTGGACGGTATTCACCGACGCGAACCGTGAGGCAACGGCTGGGGCTGCACGCGATTCACTGCGCTGAGAGGTGCTTCGCCGCGCAGAATGCGCGCCGACTCCTCGAGCACTTTTCGTTTCAACTCGGCGAGTGACTCCTCACTCCAATGCGCGGCGTGCGGTGTGAGAATCGCTGTTTCGCAGGCAAGTAGGGGATTGTCCGCATCGACGGGTTCTGTCGCGAACACGTCGATGCCAGCTCCGAAGAGGTGACCCGACCGCAGCGCGTCGGCGAGCGCGTCCTCGTCGATGAGGCCGCCACGCGAGACGTTCACGATGACCGATCCGGGCTTCATCAGCGCGAGCGCGTCTCGGTCGATGAGGTTCCGAGTGGACTCGTGCAGAGGCACGTGCAGCGAGAGCACGTCCGACCGGGCGAGTAGGTCGTTGCGGTCGACGAGCCGAACGCCCAGAGTCTCGGCGTCGCGGGGCGTGAGAGCGGGGTCGTGCGCTATGACGGTGTACCCGAGCGACGCCGCGATCGTCGCGACGCGAGTGCCGATGCGTCCCAACCCATATAGGCCAAACGTCTGCACGTCGGGCCGGTGCACCCCGGGGACGAACCAGTTCGCCCAACCCGATGATCGCATTCCGGCGTCAAGAGCCGGGAGCCGACGTTGCACGGCCAACGCGAGGGCAATGGCGTGTACGGCCACTTCCCGGTAGTTCGCATCGGGGACGTTGCTCACCCAGATGCCGTGTTCGGTGGCCGCGTCGAGGTCAATGGTGTCGAAGCCGATGCCGCAGCGCGCGATCGTTCGGCATCGAGTGAGCCCCTCGATCACCGTGCGGTTGATGTTCTCTTCGACCACGATCAACGCGTCGGCCTCGGCCGTGCCGGTCAGCAGCGCCGCCTCGTTCGTCTCGTCGAGTACTTGGAAGTCGACGTCGAGGCCGTCATAGGCGCGCAGGTCGTGCTCGCTGAACGAGACGAGCTTGCTCGTAGCGACCACCTTCATCGGGCGGCTCCAGCGGTGCGCTTTGGCTCGACCGTGTCGATCCCGACGAGTGAGCGCTCGACATCGCTGAGCGTCCTCTGAAAGTGGTTCTTCTTCAGTGCAATACGGGTTTCGGAGGAGCCGCGCGCGGCTGTCGGTCGCGGCGACGGGTTGGTGCTGCATGCGGCTGGGAAGCGGTGAAGCGGCATGGACATCGTCCTTTCTATGGCGGATCACGGATGGTTGGGATAGCCCTTGAGGGCTGGGGTGTTCGTCTGCTCCTCCGCGGTGAAGAGTGGACGACCGATGAGCATGGCGGCCAGTGTCATCAGCTGTGCGGCTGCAAGGACCGCGGCCACCAGCCAGGGCTGGCCGTTCGACAGGCCAACCAGCAAGGTGGCGATGAGCGGAGTTGGGCCGGCGATGAGTGCGCCCTGCAGCTCCCGGGACGAAAACAGGCCGGAGGAGCGATATTCGGCGCGGAACAACGCCGGCATGATGACAGTGTGCGCGGCGGCCCCCGCGGCCCAACCGAAGAAGTTCATCACGATGCTCGCGATGATGATCGGCACGATCATGCCGGTCTTCAGGATCGCGACGTAGGGGAGGGCGAGCGCGATGGCGCCCACGATGCCGGTGAACATCACGCGGCGGACACCGATGGCGTCACCGATCCACCCGAATATCAGCAGACCGACGAAACCGCTTCCGAACACCGCGACGGTCATCAGCAACGCCTGGCTTCGCGGCAAGTCCAGTTCGGCGGTGACGTAACTGATCGCAAAGGCGCTGACGACGTAGCTCGTCACATTGAGCCCCGATGGCACTAGAAAGCCGGCGATCCAGTTGCGAGGGTTGGCCTTGACCGCCTTCGCCATCGCGACGAACGGGTTCCGCTGCGCCTGGTCGAGCTCGCCACGCTCTCGTTCGCGCTGCACCTCGACGAATTCCGGGGACTCGAGCATCGTGCGACGCAACAGGATCCCGATGATCGTGAAGACCGCGCTCGTGATGAACGGGATGCGCCATCCGAAATTGAGGAAGGCATCGGCGGGCAGTAGGGCGCTGACGACGGAGAACAGAACTGCGGCCACGAGAACGCCCAAGGTCGCACCCGCCATGGCAAGCGAGGACAGCAGCGACTTGCGCCGCGGCGTGGCGCTTTCGTTGGCGATCGTGATCGCCCCCGCCATTTCCGCGCCGGCGCCGAAGCCCTGCGCGATACGCATGAGCATGAGCAGCAGTGGCGCCCAGATCCCGATCGACTCGTACGAGGGGAGGAGACCGATGGCCGTCGTCGCGAGACCGACGAGCAGGAGCGAGAAGATCAGCACCGGGCGGCGTCCGAAGCGATCCGCTGCCGCGCCGAGCACGATGCCACCCACTGGCCGCGCGATGAAACCGACCGCAAAAGCGCCGAACGTCGCGAGCAGGGCGAGTTGGTCGTTTCCCGCCGGGAAGAAGACCTTGGCGATTATCAGGCCCGCGGCGATGGTGTAAAGACCGTAGTCGTACCACTCGATTGCGGTCCCGACGCCCGCCGCTACCGCGGTGCGGGCACCACCGCGCGCGGAGCTGCTTGGCGCCGCCAGAGCGGTCGAATTCGACGCGTCTGTCAGGGGTGGTGGCTCGGAGATCATCTAGAGCTCCTTCATGAGGGGCGGCTTGGGATGTGAGACAAGTTACCTCGCGAACCGAAATCTGTCGACAGAACACAAAAACTTGTCGACAGACGGCAGAATACTTTCGCCTATATGCGGTAGCATCGACCCATGACACAGGCGACCGAGCCCACCGTCGAGTTCGAGCGCATCCAGGTGGGCTCTCTCGTTGAGGAGGCCCGGCGGCAGATTCGCCGAAGCATCCTCACCGGTCACCTCCGGCCGGGGGAACGCATTCGGGACTCGGTGTTGGCCGAGGAAATGGGGGTGAGCCGGTCGCCGGTGCGCGAAGCACTGCGGCTGCTCGAGCAGGCAGGGCTCGTCGAAAAGGCCAACAACCGCTCCTACCGGATCCCATTGTTTGCCCCCGAAGACATCAACGAACTCGCCGCGCTGCGCGCCGCTGACGAGGTGCTTGCGATCCGTACCATCGTGAGCAGACGCTTGTCGCTGGACACCCTCGCTGCCCCGCTCGAGGCCATGGCTGCGGCGGGGGACGACCCAGCGCTGGGCCTTGCCGCCGACGCCGCGTTCCACGCCGAGGTCGTACGGCTCGCCGGCCTCCCCCGGCTCATCGAGCGCTACGCGGGTCTTACCGATCAGATCCGGCTGGTGCTACGCGCGAATGAGGTCGAGACCTGGATTCGCACTCCGTCCATCGTGGAGCCCCATGCCCGACTGCTCGAGGCGATGCGGGCTGCCCTCGATGGGGGAGACATCACCGAACTCATCCGCAAGTGGGAGGACCACGTGCTTCGGGGCATGGCGGCACCGCAGGTGCTCGATCCACTCTGAGACCGCCGGTTACCTCCAGTGTCAGTGACGACCGTCGACGATTATCCTCCGCAGCATGCGAACGCCATTCACCAAGGCCTGAACGGGGATTCGTTCATCCGCTGCGTGGTACTGGGCCAGCACGTCGAAACCCGCAGGCACGGGCAGCGGCGTGAAGCCGTAGCCAGCGATGCCGAGCTTGCTCAGATGCTTGTTGTCGGTACCGGCCGGAACGAGATACGGGGCGACGATGGCATCGGGATCTTCGCGTCCCACTGCGCGTTTGATGGAATCGACCAGCGGGCCGTCATGGGGTGCCTGCACCGCTGGAAGGCTCGTCATCCACTCCACCTCGATGTCGGGGCCCACCAGCTCGCGAAACTCGGTCTTGAACGTGGCTTCGGTGCCTGGTAATAGCCGGCAGTCCACGATCGCATGCGCCTCGTGCGGAATGACGTTCTCCTTGTATCCGCCGTGGATCACCGTCGGACTCGCCGTGTTACGAAGCGCGGCATCGACGATTCTCCCCACACTGCCCAACTCCGCAAGAAGCGCGGAATCGTCGGCGATTCCGGCGGTGTCACGGCCCATGTCTGCTCTGACGGTTGAGAAGAAGGTATCGACGGCTTCGGATCGGACGATGGGGAACCGGTGGTTCGCGATGCGCGCCAGCGCTAAAGCTAGGGCCGACAACGCATTGTCGGCGGATGGCATAGATGCGTGGCCCGCGGTACCCGTCGCGCGCAACTTCGCCCAAGCCATCCCCTTTTCTGCGGTAGCGAGCATGTATGCCCTGCGGCCGGTCGGCAGCGAGATCGTGAAACCCCCAATCTCGCTGAGCGCCTCCGTCGCGCCGTCGAAGGCATCCGGGTGGTGTTCCACCATCCAGCGGGCTCCGTGTCGACCGCCTGTCTCCTCGTCGGCGAAGAAGGCGAGAACGATGTCACGATGGGGAACGACCGACTCCCGGTGGAGATCGCGCGCGACGGCGACCATCATCGCTGCCATACCCTTCATGTCCGCCGCGCCGCGGCCCCAGAGATACCCGTCCTGAATCCGGCCCGCAAACGGCGGAACAGTCCAGTCCTCGGGAGCCGCGGGAACGACGTCCAGATGAGCGTGCACGACGAGCGCAGGCATGGCGTTGCCCGATCGGATACGGCAGACGAGATTCCCTCGCCCAGGTCTGGATTCGAAGTATTCGGGGGCAAGATCCGCTTCCTCAAGAAGCGACTTTAGGTAGAGCGCGGCCTCCGCCTCGCCAGTACCGACCTCCTCGACGTCGCTGGAACTCACCGACTCGATCCGGATCAGGCGCTGCGCGAACTCCAGTGCCTCGGATTCCATGACGGTCATCGGACGACCAGTCGTCTCATCCATGCGTTCCATCCCTGTGTGCTCCATGGCAGCCGCCGATGGCGAACCGATGCTTGGCCCCTCCGTCGAGACGAGCCGCCTACCCCGCGTGGACGTGCCGAATCTTCTTGATGGCGTCGATGTCGCTCGCCGCACCCGCGCTCACATAGCCGATGTCGGTGCTGAAGAGGACGAAGTCGGCGCCGTGCTCGACCATTCGTTGTGCGACGTCATCGGTGAAAACATAGGCACCGTAGTGCTTTCCGTGACGTTTGCAGGACTCGCCGATCGTCTCGAATGCCTGCCAGACACGGGGGTCGTTGATTCCAGCCTGCGGCTGAGCTCCCAAGGCCATCGCCATGTCGGACGGCCCCATCACTGCACCGTCGACTCCATCCACGGAGAGGATCGAGTCGATGTTCGATAGCGCCAGGGGGGTCTCGATCATGACGAGGAGCAGCACGTCATCGTTGGCTTCGGCGGGCGATGCGTGTAGTCGCGGCGCACCCCACGAGCGGGTGCCAAGCGGTGGAAATCGGGTGTTGTCCCGCACCATCTCTGCCTGTTCCCTGGTGTTGACCATGGGGGCGACGACTCCACGGGCACCGAGGTCGAGGGCTCGTTGAATACCGATTGGATCGTTTTCACCAATCCGCACGAATGGTGTGGTCCCACCCAGCTCCAATGCGTATAGCAATGCCGGGATGGCGTCTTCGGTTACGTACGCGTGCTGCTGCTCGATGATGACCCAGTCGAAGCCGGCGCTGGCCAAGGCGTGAGCCGTCGAGATGGCCGGGATTCCGAGCATTGCGCCGAAGGCGGCCTCGTTGTCTTGCCACCGTTGACGGACGATGTTGTCACTCATGTGCACCTCTCATTTGGTTCCGTTCGGCACGGTCGACGAAACGACGAGTAGCCGGAGTTGTTGACGCGCTGGACATTTGGGTCGGATGAGCACCCGCGTCGCCTGAGGGGATGGCGATTTGAGCAGCACTGAGCTCCCTCGGGGGTCGTCGCGTTGATTCCGGGCGGCCATCCCGTGCCGCCACGGAAATACTAACCTGGCGACTGTGTTCTGTCGACAGTATTCGGAATTATTCGGTATTTAGCCAGTCGCCGTCATGGCCGCCGCCCTAGTCGGGCGCGGGGGTCGAGCGTCCCCATCCGCTTCCCCGGGTGACGTAGTCGAGCAGCGGTTGGGTTCGGTATGGAATCGGCGTCGCCACCGCGAATGTCGATGTGGTCTTGCGAACGCCGTCGATGGCGACGACGGCGGCGGTCAGCTCTTGAAGGGCTTGCAACGACTCAATCGCCACTTCCACCGAAAGATCCTCGCGCCCAGTCTGAATCCTCACCTCGATCACCTGGGGTAGCGCTCTGAGCCCTTCTATGATCGTCATCAACTTGCGTTGGTCGAGTTCCAGGCTCAAGACGGCCTGTACCGGCATCCCCACCGCTGCCAGGTCGATGATGGGGCGAAACCCGCGAAGCACTCCCAAGTCCGACAGACGGCGAATTCGCGCCTGAACGGTGTTGCGACTCACGCCGAGTGCGCCTGCGATGTCGGCCACCCCGACGCGCGCGTCATCGGTGAGTTTGGCCAGGATGTCGGCGTCGAGGCGGTCGATCATGCTCAATCTGAGACTCCTTCAGGCGACACCCGTCAATAACTTGTCACGATGTCACGTTGCGGCGAGGATGCTTGCTCAAATAGATCAGCTCGGCCAGCATTGATTGGCGGGTGCGCTGATCCCGCCGGTTCTCGGCCACGGCGAAGCCCAGCCCCATTTCATTGAGCCGGCGGAGAGTCGGAGGCAAGTCAGCACCACGCGCCGAGGACGGCCGTGCGGGCGGACGATCCGGCTGCCTAGCCCTAGCCCTTGGCGAGGAATGGGTGGAATCGCACTCGGATGTGGTGGATTTCGTTGCGCCCGTTGATGGGTGCTGCGGGGATGACGAAGGTCTCGTCGACGTGCGCGGCGAAACGTCGACCGGCGAT
>NZ_JBEVLO010000471.1:0-7486 GCF_040509115.1 Mycobacterium sp.
CGTGCCGTCGCAACATTGCCTAGCCGGCCGCTGGCCGGTGCTCTCAAAACCGGCGCACGTGGGCGCACCCATCACTGCGGCCAGGACGCGAAGACCGGCAGCGGGCCACACAGCGCTACGGCACAACCCCGCCAGGGTGACGGTCTGTCCTGAGCGTGGTTGGCGGGCCGAACCCCGATGGCGATGGCGTGTGATTGGCGAGCCAAATCAGCAAACCCGTCGACCCTCGCGCCCTGGCAAACACGTCGTCTCGGGTCGTGTTTTCGCATGGGGTACAGATGGGGTACAGATCGCTCCGAACGCAGCTAGAGCGGTACCCTGACCGAGGTCAAAAGTGCCGCTCTAGCTGCAACGATACTCGCGAGCGGATGACGGGATTCGAACCCGTGTAAACGGCTTTGCAGGCCGGTGCCTAGCCACTCAGCCACACCCGCGTTGCACACCACCTTGCCAAGCCGCGCAACTACGGCCCAGCCTTTCGCTCGGCGTGATCGCTAGTGCGCCCGACGCGCGGGCCAGACCCGTGGCCACACCGGCACAACGCGATACGTTGGCGGCATGGATCTGTGGCTGGCGGACCCGCCCTTCTTCGGCGGCCCCGGGCAAGGCACCCGGCAAATCGTCGAACTGTTCGTGGCCTTTGGGCTCACCGCGCTGATCGGACTCGAACGCGAGATCCAGGGCAAGAGCGCAGGCCTGCGCACCCAGACCATCGTGGGCACCGCGGCCGCACTGATCCTGCTGGTCAGCAAGTACGGGTTTCAGGACGTAGTGGTGGTGGGCCTCGTCGAGGTCGACCCCTCGCGCGTGGCGGCTCAAATCGTCTCGGGCATCGGCTTTCTCGGTGCCGGAATCATCATCTTTCGGCGCGGATCGGTCCACGGACTCACGACCGCGGCGGCGGTGTGGGAGTCCGCGGCGATCGGCATGGCCGCCGGCGCAGGCCTACTGCTGCTCGCGTGCACCGTGACCGCGATGCACTTCCTCATCATCCTGGGCTTCATGCCGTTGGCGAAGCGGTTGGCGTCTCGGCTCAGTGGGTCCATTCGTGTGCACGTGACCTACGAGGACGGCCGCGGTGTGATGAACGCCATTCTGCAGGCCTGCGACCGCCACAACTGGCAGCTCGCCGAGCTGGAGTCCGACCCGACGGGCGGGGTACTTCTCACCTTGTCCGGCAACGGCATTCTCACCGCGCCGACGGCACTGGCACGCATCGACGGCGTGACGACGATCCGGCAGCTCGACGACGATCCCGACTAGGTTCGCCCGCGGCTCGCCCGGTACGACGCGACGCACCCGACCGTCGCCAGCCCGGCCATCACGACGAACAACCACCGCGCCGCCGTCGCGTCGCCCCGGTCGGTCAGGTTGACGACGATGCCCGCGATCCCGGCGCCGAACGCGCCGCAGATCAGCTGGACGGTGTTGATGGCCGCCGCCGCGGTCCGACTCTCCGCGGGATCTTCGGAGCTGCCCATCACCCACGCCGACAGGTGCGGCCACGCGATTCCGACTCCGGTGCCGGTCACCACCAGCGCCAACACCCACAGCGCAACGACCGGACCTGGCGCGTCCTCGATTTGACCGGCCGCCGCCGCGCCGAGCCCCACCGCCATCACCAGCGGTGCCACCGCCACCACCCGGACGATCACCCGCGTCGTCGTCAGCGACGCCGAGAAGATCTCGCTGATGGTCCAGCCGACGGCCAACGACACCGCGAGGAAACCGGCCGCCACCGGAACGAGGTGGGCCAACCGCTGACCGAACAACGGCACGTACATGTCCGCCATCGTGGCCGCCATCAGCACGCCAAGAGTCAGATACATCCACTTGAGTGGCCCCGGCCGAAATGCCGAGGCCGGCAATACCGAGGCGACCGTCTTGCGGTCCACCATCAGGAACACCACCACCAGGGCCGCACCCGCGACCAAGAGCGCGACCGTCACGCCCACGTTGCGCGGGATCCCGGCCACGCTGATGGCCAACGCGGCCGAGCCGAGAAGCAGCAACGACCACACCGGAATCCGGTCGGCCGCCGGCCTCTCGTCGCCGGCATCGCGACCAGGCAGGGCGAACGGCACCAACATGGCCATCGCCGCCGTCAACACCGCGAGGATGCCGAACGCCCAACGCCACGAGCCGAATTGCGCGAACAGACCGCCCGCCGCCGGACCCACGAGCGTGCCGACCCCCCACATCGCCGACACCAACGCCGACGCCTTGGTCCACAGCGACGACGGAAGCGCCGCGCTGATCACGCCGTACCCCAAGCCCGCCAGCAGACCGCCCGCAGCACCTTGGACCAGCCGACCTAACAACAAGAACTCCATGCTCGGTGCCACCGCGCACAAGACGCTGCCGATGCCGAACACCCCGAGGCCGGACAGGTAGGCCCACCGTGGCCCCACCTTGGTCAGGAGCGCGCCCACCGTGGTCGCCGCCACCACCGACGCCACCAGGTACACGGTGGTCACCCACGCGTAGAGCCGACCACCCCCGATCTCCGCCACCGTGCTCGGCAGCAGGCTGATGGTGAGGAACTCGTTGGTGGCATACAACGCGACGCCACCCGCGAGCACGGTCGAGGCGCCGAGGTTCTTGGGCCCCAGGAGTTCGCGCCAACCGCCCGTCGACGGCGCTGCGTCGGTCTGCGTCACGGTGTCAACCGTAAGAGCTCAACCGCGATTGAGATCAAGCGATGAAGGCGACGCGACCTCACTTGAGGCCGGCGGCGTCCATGCCGCGTAGTTCCTTCTTCAAGTCGGCGATCTCGTCCCGGAAGCGGCCGGCGAGCTCGAACTGTAGATCCCGAGCCGCCGCCATCATTTGCGCGGTGAGGTCCTTGATCAGGTCGGCCAGCTCGGCGCGGGGCATGTTCGACGTGTCACGGCCCTCGACGATCCCGGCACTGACGGCCCGGCCGGGTTCACCCTGAGCGCGCCGTCCTCGCGAGGCGTTGCGACCGGAACCGCCGATCTCCACCGTCGCGTCCGTGTCGTCGGCTTCGCGGTACACCTGATCCAGGATGTCGGCGATCTTCTTGCGCAACGGCTGCGGGTCCACGCCGTGTGCCTCGTTGTAGGCGACCTGCTTGGCGCGCCGACGTTCCGTCTCGTCGATGGCCTCGCGCATCGAGTCGGTCATCTTGTCGGCGTACATGTGCACCTCGCCCGACACGTTGCGCGCCGCGCGGCCGATGGTCTGGATCAGGCTGCGCGCCGACCGCAGGAAACCCTCCTTGTCGGCGTCGAGGATCGACACCAGAGACACCTCGGGCAGGTCGAGACCCTCGCGCAGGAGGTTGATGCCGACCAGCACGTCGTACTCACCGAGGCGCAGCTGCCGCAGCAGCTCGACTCGACGCAGCGTGTCGACTTCCGAGTGCAGGTAGCGCACCCTGATGCCCAGTTCCAGCAGGTAGTCGGTGAGGTCCTCGGCCATCTTCTTGGTCAGCGTGGTGACCAACACGCGCTCGTCCAACGCGGTGCGCTTGCGGATCTCACTGATCAGATCGTCGATCTGGCCCTTGGTCGGCTTGACCACCACCTGCGGATCCACCAGCCCCGTCGGGCGGATGACCTGTTCGACGAACTCACCCGCCGACTGACTGAGCTCGTAGGGTCCGGGGGTCGCCGACAGGTACACCGTCTGCCCCACGCGGTCGGCGAACTCCTCCCAGGTCAGCGGCCGGTTGTCGGTGGCGGATGGCAACCGGAAGCCGAAGTCGACCAGGTTTCGCTTGCGCGACATGTCGCCCTCGTACATGCCGCCGATCTGGGGAACCGTGACGTGTGACTCGTCGATCACCATCAGGAAGTCTTCCGGGAAGTAGTCCAGCAGCGTCGCGGGCGCCGTGCCCGGTCCTCGGCCATCGATGTGGCGCGAGTAGTTCTCGATACCCGAGCAGAATCCGACCTGACGCATCATCTCGACGTCGTAGTTGGTCCGCATCCGGAGCCGTTGTGCCTCGAGCAGTTTGCCCTGGCCTTCGAGTTCGGCGAGCCGCTCCTCGAGCTCCTTCTCGATGCCGGCGATGGCGTGCGCCATTCGCTCCGGCCCCGCCACGTAGTGGGTGGCCGGAAAGACGCGCAGCGAGTCGACCTTACGGATCACGTCGCCTGTCAGCGGATGCATGTAGTACAGCGCCTCGATCTCGTCGCCGAAGAACTCGATGCGCACCGCGAGCTCCTCGTAGCTCGGAATGATCTCCACGGTGTCGCCGCGCACCCGGAAGGTGCCGCGCGTGAACGACATGTCGTTCCGGTCGTACTGCACGTCGACCAGCAGCCGCAGCAGCCCATCCCTGGGCACCTCGTCCCCGACCTTCAGCTCGACCGACCTGTCCATGTACGACTGCGGCGTGCCGAGGCCGTAGATGCACGACACCGACGCGACCACCACCACGTCCCGCCGCGACAGCAGGTTCGAGGTCGCCGAGTGGCGCAGGCGTTCCACGTCGTCGTTGATCGAGCTGTCCTTCTCGATGTAGGTGTCGGTCTGCGCGATGTACGCCTCGGGTTGGTAGTAGTCGTAGTACGAGACGAAGTACTCGACGGCGTTGTTGGGCAACATCTCCCGCAGCTCATTGGCCAACTGCGCAGCCAGGGTCTTGTTCGGTGCCATCACCAGCGTGGGCCGTTGCAGCTTCTCGATGAGCCACGCCGTCGTCGCGGACTTGCCGGTGCCCGTGGCACCGAGCAGGACCACGTCCCGCTCGCCTGCGTTGATCCGCCGCTCCAGTTCGAGGATCGCAGCGGGCTGATCACCCGCGGGCTCGTACTCGCTGACTACCTCGAACTTCCCGCCGGTGCGCACGACATCACTGACGGCGCGGTACTCCGAGTGCGCGACGACGGGATATTCGGTAGCGAAAGCCATGTTCACCAGGTTAGAACCAGGGACCGACAAGTGTGCATTCCCCGGTCGCTTCGCTCCACCCCGAGAAGTGCATTCCCCGGTCGCTTCGCTCCACCCCGAGAAGCCCATTCCCCGGTCGCTCCCCTGTTCTAGGCTCAGCGCCATCCACCCTCCGAAACGCGAGACGTTCGACGTCGCCGCCCGCACGAACACCGACCCGAAGGGCATCGTGCGGGCCGTCGACGTGTACGAAGAGCACCCCTGGGGGTTGTACATGGCCAGACCGACACCCGGACGGCCCAACTTCCACTACCTGGAATCGTGGCTGCTGCCCTCCCTGCGGCTACGTGCATCGGTCTTCCACTTCAGCCCCGGCTACGAACGAGACCAAGACTTCTACCTCGACGTCGGCCCGATCACCGTCGACGCGGGTGTCTGGCACACCGAGGACCATTACCTCGACCTCGTCGTTCGAGCAGGCACCTCCGTCGAACTGATCGACGTCGACGAACTGTTCACCGCCAGCCAAGAGGGGCTGGTAACGCGGGAAGACGCCGAAACCGCGGTGCTGACAGCGGCGATCGCCATCGACGGGCTGGCGCGGTTCGACTACCACCTCGAGCGGTGGCTGGCGACCCGCGAAATGGTCCTCACCTGGCGGGCAGCGTAATGTCTGCATTCATGAGCTTGACTAAGTGTCGGTTGGTGACGGGTGCAGTGGCAACCGCGCTGCTCCTCGGCGCGCAACTCGTCCCGGTCACCGCGGCCGCCGATCCCGAGGTCCCTCCAGGCCCCGACGCCACCGAGGCCCCCGCCGACGCTCCACCGGCGGCGCAGACCCCCGACTACGGACCGGGACCGTACAACGTGGTGTATCGCGCCCGCGTCGACGGCGTATCGCGCGGCGCGACCATCAACTACGTGATTGCCGACGACCAGGTCAACACTGCCAACCCGACGATGATCCCCGGCCGCACCTTCGAGGCGACGGGAGTGGTCACCCAGACGCAGAAGGCAGGCATGCAGGTCTCGATTCAGTGGCCGTACTCGGCGAGCCTGCACTGCGAGATCCTGGTCAACGATCAGATCATCGCGGAGGCCGACCAGTTCGTCGCGCCGCGGTTGACGCCTCAGCGCGACGACCCTGGCTACGGCATCCTCAGTTGCGGGACGATCGCCAACTTTCCCACCGGCAACACCGCGCCGATCGACCTGCCGCCGCCAGTGGCCGACCCGAATGCGCCCGTCACCCCCGAACCCGGTCCCGGCCCCTCGGCCTGAGTCCCGGTCAGGGCCGCCAATTGGTGTCGTCGGCCCACGCCCACGCCCGCCGGTAGGCGCCGGCGAGCCACGCTTCCTTCGCGTCGGCGTACTGGCCCGACGTCGCATGATCCGCCGAGGCGACGCCGCGCTTGAGTGCCAGGTACTCGTCGCGAACGTCGGAGCTCGCCTTGAGCCAGTCCACGAAGAGCAACGCGAACTGCTGACCGGGCCAGCCGTCGACCCCGATGTGCACGTTGGTGGGCCGTCCCGGGTCGGCCGAGGCATGTAAGCGCTTGTGCCACAACGACGGATCGTTCGTGTGGTCGAATTCCGCGACGGTGCTCCTTGCGTCGTCCTTGCCGACGTCAGTAGTCGCGTCCCCACGCACGTAGCCCACGGCCAGAAGCGCGTCCGCCAACTCGTCGGCAACCTCCAGTGACGGGACCGTCACCTGAACGTCGATGACGTCCTTGGCGTCAAGGCCCGGTACCGCGGTCGACCCGGTGTGGTCGATGCGCACGGCATGATGACCACACGCCGTGTTCAACCGCGCCACGATCCGGGCCGCCTGAGCCGGCCACGTGGGGTCGGCAGGTACCAGCCGGGGTGCCACCCGCGCCGGCACATGGGCTTGAACGTTGTTGGCGAACGGCACGATTCGGTCGTGCCACAGCGCCGTGGCCCGCTCGACGAGCTCTTCGGCGGTGCCCGAGTTGTCGAGCCATACGTCGGCCACGGCGCGGCGCTGTTCCTCGGTGGCCTGCGCGGCGATGCGGGCGTGGGCGTCGGCCTCGCTGAAACCGCGGTGCTCGATCAGCCTGGCCACCCGGAGCCCCTGGTCGGCATGCACGATGATCACCAACGGGAACAGGGGCGCCATCTGCGATTCGACCAGCAGCGGGATGTCCTCGATGATCACGGCGTCGTCGGCGGCCGCCCCGATCAGCTCGGCCCTCCTCTTGGCCACCAGCGGGTGCACGATTCCGTTGAGCGTCTTGCGCTTCTCCTCGTCGGGGAACGCCACCGCGGCGAGCGCCGGGCGATTGAGGGCGCCGTCGGGTAGCAGGATGTCCTCGCCGAACGCCTCGACCAACGCGGCCAGGCCGTCGGTGCCAGGCTCGACGACCTCCCGCGCGATGACGTCGCCGTCGACCACGACGCCGCCCAGCTCACTGAATGTCGAGGACACCGTTGACTTTCCGGCGCCGATACCGCCGGTCAACCCGATACGAAGCACCGCACCAGTCTGTCAGTGCCAGCGGACGTGACGAGCAAAGGGATCCCGAAACGGCGAACGCCCCCGCGCGGGGGTGCCGGGGCGGTCGTGGTGGTGAACTTATGCGTTGGCTGCGAGCTTCTCCCG
>NZ_JBEVLO010000472.1:0-6700 GCF_040509115.1 Mycobacterium sp.
AGTCACCGGCGCTGACCTGCGCGATGCACTTCTGCACGTTGGGGTAGTCGACGCCGGGGGACGGCAGCGTGGCGCCGACCCGGTAGAGGATGACGATGCCGAGGGTGAAGAGAATCTTCCGTCGGAGGTCGGCCGTCCGCAACGAC
Organism: Mycobacterium sp.; assembly: GCF_040509115.1. Classification (GTDB taxonomy): domain Bacteria; phylum Actinomycetota; class Actinomycetes; order Mycobacteriales; family Mycobacteriaceae; genus Mycobacterium. The sequence continues at coordinate 147 of NZ_JBEVLO010000472.1, forward strand.
GAAATGAAAGCCGAAAGCACTCTTCCTCCTGCGCAGCCGGGCTCGTGTCGCGGCGTGCCAATGGGGCTGGTCCAACCAGCGCTGTGGGTAAGTCTCGCGCGGTGGGTCCGCCGGAGCGCAGGCATGCCCACAGCCAGCGACGTCGCGCGTCAAGCAGTCTACGAGAGTAACAGTTGCCGCCGGTCCGACCCGCATCCGCTCAGCGCGATGACGTCCATGGGCCCTTCAGTTTCAGAGCGTACAGTCGCGTTAGCTCGTTATATCAGCTAACTAATGGTGTGGGAGGTCCATGATGAGCCGCTCGGATGCCGACAGCTGGGATTTGGCCTCCAGTGTCGGGGCGACCGCGACGATGGTGGCGGCCGCTCGCGCCCTGGCCTCACAGCAGCCCGATCCGCTCATCGACGATCCCTACGCGGCTCCCCTGGTGCGAGCCGTCGGCATCGACTTCTTCACCAAGCTGGTCGACGGCACGATCGACGTCGAGCACGACGGCGGTGACGCACGGGCGATGACCGACGTGATCGCGGTGCGCACCCGGTTCTTCGACGACTTCTTTCTCGACGCGACCGCGGCGGGCATACGACAGGCGGCGATCCTGGCCTCAGGATTGGACGCGCGGGCCTACCGGCTGCCGTGGCAGCAAGGGACCGTCGTCTACGAGATCGACCAACCGCGGGTGATCGACGCCAAGTCGGCGACCATGGCGTCGCTCGGCGCCCAGCCATCGGCCGAGCGCCGGGCCGTCGCGGTCGATCTTCGCGACGACTGGCCGTCGGCGCTCGTCGAGGCGGGCTTCGACCCGAACGCACCGACCGCGTGGAGCGCCGAAGGCCTGCTGATCTATCTGCCGCCCGAGGCGCAGGACCGCCTCTTCGACGACATCACCGCCCTGAGCGCACCGGGTAGCAGGCTGGCCACTGAGTACCACCCCGACGGGGGCGCCTCCTTCGCGGGCCGGACGAACGCGGTGTCCGATTACTGGCGCGAAAACGGCTTCGACGTCGACCTCACCGGTCTGATCTTCGAGGGTGAACGGACGCCGGTCGTCGACTACCTGGCCGCCAAGGGGTGGCGCGTCGAGGCCCGTGCCAGACCCGAGGTCTTCGCCGGTTACGGCCGCACCTTCCCCGACGTCGACGTGCTGGTGCCCCAGCGCAAGTCCCTGTCCGTCACCGCCACCCTCACCTAGGAGAACCCCGAATGACATCCAGCATCCCCAGACAAGACGGAGACACCTGGGACCTCGCCACCAGCGTGGGCGCCACGGCCACCGCCGTGGCCGCCATGCGGGCGATGGCCTCCCGGGGGCCCGATGCGGTGCTGACCGATCCGTGGGCCGAACCCCTGGTCCGGGCCGTCGGGATGGACACGTTCGTCAAGCTCCTCGACGGCGAACTTGGCGCCGCTGACGACGGAGGGCCGTCTCTCGAGGAGGATCCACTGCTCAACCCCCGCGCCATGAACGAGCAGATCGCCGTGCGGACCCGCTTCTTCGACGACTTCTTCGTCGCCGCAACGGGTTCCGGGATCCGTCAGGCCGTGATTCTGGCCTCGGGCCTGGATACCAGGGCCTACCGGTTGCCGTGGCCGACGGGCACCGTCGTCTACGAGATCGACCAGCCGGAGGTCATCGCATTCAAGACCCGCACGCTGGCCGACCTCGGCGCGGAGCCCACCGCCCGCCGCCAGACGGTGGCGATCGACCTGCGCGACGACTGGCCGACCGCGCTCGTGGAGGCGGGATTCGACCCGACCGCGCCGACGGCGTGGAGCGCGGAGGGTCTGCTCGTCTACCTGCCACCCGAGGCTCAGGACCGATTGTTCGACGACATCGCGGCGCTCTCCGCGCCGGGCAGTCGCATCGCCACCGAGAACATGGACATGGCCGCACTGCCGTCGGACTGGGCCGAGAAACTGACCGAGCGGACGCGCCGCATCGGGTCCGGCATCAACCTGGTCGACCTCTTCTACACCGGCGAACGCAGCAGCGCCGCCGACTATTTGGGCTCCCGTGGCTGGGCCACCGACATCGTGGCTACCGCGGACGCCTACGCAACCAACGGTTTCGAGCTGCCCGACGACGAGTTCGCGGGTTTCGGCGCCGGTTCCGGCTACCTGACCGCAACGAAGAACTGAGGGGATCGAACATGGCTCGTACCGAAGGCGATACCTGGGACCTTGCCTCCAGCGTCGGCGCCACCGCCACGATGGTGGCGGCGCAGCGCGCGCTCGGCCACCGACACCAGCTCATCGACGACCCCTACGCCGAACCGCTAGTGCGGGCGGTGGGCGTCGACATGTTCAACCGCATGCTCGACGGCAAGGTCGACTTCACCGCGGTGGATCCGGCGTTCACCGAGCGCCGAGCGGCCGAGGGCATGGCCGTGCGCACCCGGTTCTTCGACACGATGTTCCTCGACGCCGCGGCGGCAGGCGTGCGGCAGGCCGTCATCCTGGCCGCGGGTCTGGACGCTCGCGGGTACCGGCTGCCGTGGCCGGACGGCACGACGGTCTACGAGGTGGACCAGCCGCAAGTCATCGCGTTCAAGACGAAGACGCTCGCCGGGCTCGGCGCCGCCCCGACTGCGACCCTCAGGTCCGTTGCGATCGACCTGCGCGAGGATTGGCCGAAGGCGTTGAGGGACAACGGCTTCGATCAGAGTCAGCCCACCGCGTGGAGCGCCGAGGGCTTGCTGATCTATCTGCCGTCCGAGGCGCAGGACAAGCTGTTCGACGACATCACCGCCATGTCCGCGCCAGGAAGTCGGGTGGCGACCGAGCACATCCCGGATATGAGCGCCTTCTCCGACGAACGCGTACAGCGCATCTCGGAGCGCATGCGTCAGCTCGGATCCGACATCGAGATGACGGACTTGATCTACCGTGACGAGCGGAGCCACGTCGTCGAGTACCTCGCCGAACGCGGTTGGAACGCTTCGGCGATGTCGACGCGAGACGGCTACGCGCTCAACGGGTTCGAGTTCCCCGACGACGAGATATCGAAGATGTTCGGCGATTTGAACTACGTCAGCGCGACACTGGGCGGATAGGGCTCAGAACCTGTGGTCCCCCAACCACAGGGCATTGACGCCGGTCAGCGACCGCTCGGCCTGGGTCAACAGCGACGCCGCCGATCGCCCGAGCAAGACGCCGAGCGCATCGGGCAGTGATGCCGCGGCGGGTTGCGACGACGGCTTTGGCCGCAGCATCTCCAACAGCGACGAGCCGGGGAAGCCGATCAGCTTGACCTCGGCGTCGACGTCGAAGCCGGCCAGCACCTTGGCCCGGTCGATGGCCGTGCGCAGGCCGCCGAGCTCGTCGACGAGGCCGCGGTCCTTGGCGTCGGCGCCGGTCCAGACCCGGCCGCGGGCGATGGCGTCGACGGCGTCCTCGGTCATGTTGCGGCCCTGGGCAACTCGCTTGACGAAGTCGGTGTAGAACAGGTCGGCCTCGGCCTCGACGTGCGCGTGCTGCTCGTCGGTGAACGGGGCGTTCAGTGACCAGGCGTCGGCGTTCGGGTTGGTGCGAACGGCGTCGGAACCGATGCCGAGGCGATCCTTGAGGTCACGCGCCACCAACTTTCCCGTGACGACGCCGATGGAGCCGGTGAGGGTGCCCGCGTTGGCGACGATCGCGTCGGCGGCCATCGAAACGTAGTAGCCGCCGGATGCCGCGACCGCGCCCATCGAGGCGACCACCGGTTTGCCCGCGTCGCGGAGTCGGACGACCTCCCGCCAGATGGTCTCCGAACCAGTGACTGAGCCACCAGGGCTGTCGACGCGCAGCACCACGGCTGACACGTCGTCGTCGGCGCCTGCTTCCCGCAGCGCCGCCGCGATGGTGTCACCACCGGCGCTCGAGGTGCTCAGCGGTGACAGTTGACGTCCGCCTCGGCCGCTGACGATCGGTCCGGCGAGCGTGACGACGGCGATGGTCGGCTTGGCCTTGCGGCCGGGCAGCGATGGGCCGGGTTTGGGTGCGGTGGCGCGGGCATAGCGCGCGAGGTACAGCCGCGGCGGGACGTCCGGGTCGTCGGTGTCGTCGGGGTCGACGGGCGCACCAGAACTTCCATTGCTCCTCGCGTCCGCGGAACTTTCATCGCTCCTCGCGTCCGCAGAACTTTCATCGCTCCTCGCGTCCGTAGAACCTCCATTGCTCCTCGCGTCCGCAGAACTTCCATTGCTCCTCGCGTCCGCGGCCAACTCGGCGATGCGCGCGTACGCCTCGTCCCGGAACCCGATCCGGTCGACGAGCCGACCCGTGACGGCATCCTCGCGGAGAAGTGGCGCCTTGTCGGCGAGCTCGTTGACGGCGGCGGGGTCGACGTGGCGGGCCTCGGCGACCGCGGCGAGCACCTGCTCGTGGAGGCTTTCGATGAGCCGTCCGTCGGCTTCCCGGTGCGCGTCGGTGTAGGCGTCCTGGGTGAAGAGGTTGGCGGCCGACTTGTACTCACCTCGCGCGATGAACTGCGCCTGGATCCCGGCCTTGGCGAGAGCGTCACGCAGGAACATCGCGTTCGTGGCGAAGCCGACGAGTCCGACGGTGCCCGACGGTTGCATCCACACCTCGCGGAAGGCGGACGCCAGGTAGTAGGACATGGTGCCCGGGTACGTCTCCGCCCACGCGACCGACGGCTTCACAGCGCTGAACTCGGCGATCGCGGCGCGCAGCTCCTGAACGGGTCCTGGTGCCGCCGCGGGGAGCTGGACTCGCGCGATCAGCGCGGCGACGCGGTCATCCTTGGCGGCCCGCCGGATGGCGTCGACCGCCTCGCGAAGGAGAAGGGGCTTCCCATTGCCGGTCAGCAGCGCCACCGGATCGAAGCTGCTGGACTCCGGCGGCATCACCTGGAGATCGAGTTCGAGGACGCAGCCGTTGGGGACGCCGTTGTGCCGCGCAGTATCGACCTTGCGGACGATCGCGCGCAACTCGTCGGTACCTGGGACGTCGGTCAAGAAGCTGAACATCCCCCGAGCGTACTCACAGATTCGCTGCCGACGTCCCGGCCGGACCCGGTATCTAGGCCAACTAGAAGAATGTGAGCCAAATTGCATTTGATCTGGTTTTAACTTGAAAACTGCGTGGTACCCGCTTGCCATGAACGCACTGAGATTCATTACCCCAATGATCATGGCCGGTGCTGCTGCGACGGCAATCGCCGCCGCCCCAGTTGCCGTTGCCCAAACCTTCGCGGCGCAGAGTCCGTCCGTCTTCGCCCAGGAGCCGGCGCCGCCTCCTCCCCCGTCGCCAGGCGGTGGCGGCTGCATCGACGGCGTCGGCTGTGGCGGCGGCAACGCCGCCGGTGGCTCGGGCTGCGTCCCCATCAACGGCGTGACGAGCTGCGGCGGCGGCGGTCCTCTCGGCGGCTTCGGCAGCATCCCGGGCGTCGGGTCGGGCGGCGGCGGACCGGCCTACGTCCCGTAAGCCAGCTGACGACTCCAACCACATCCACAACTGAATAGCCAACAGCGACTGATGAAACCGCTCCGGTAGTTGCCGGAGCGGCTTCATCATGTCCGCCCCAACGACATTCGCAAACGTCCCGAGGTGCTCGTCCGGTCGGGCACTTCTGCATCCCACGGACTGGGCCGTAACGTAGGCCGATGCGATTCTCGATCTCCCTACCCCAGCTCGACGTGGATGGCTTCGACGCCGACGGTTTCATGGCCTATGTGCGACGAGCCGAGGAGGTCGGCTTCGAGGGAGGGTGGACGTTGGAGCAGACGATCGGTGCCGAGCCGCTGATCGCGCCGATGGAGTTGCTTGCCTATGCGGCAGCGTGCACAACGCGGCTGCGACTCGGCGTCGCGGTGATGGTGTCGTCGATGCACGACCCGTTGCAACTGGCAGCCACGGCGACGGCCGTCGACCGACTTAGCCACGGCAGGCTCGACTTTGGGGTCGCTCCTGGCGGTGGCAGTCGACAGTTCGCCGCGTTCGGGGTCGAGGCCAAGACGTTCGTCTCCAGCTTCGTCGAGGGTCTCGACCTGATGAAGGCAGCTTGGTCCGACGACGAACGGGTGACCTTCCACGGCAGATACCGCGACGTCGACGATCTGCCGATTCAGCCCAAGCCCGTGCAGCGTCCGCACCCACCGATCTGGTTCGGCGGCAGAGCCCCTGCCGCGCTGGCTCGCGCGGTGCGGCACGGGGACTCCTTTCTCGGTGCGGGCTCATCAACCACCACAGAGTTCGCCGAGGTGGCTGCCACCGTCCGCCGGGAGCTGGAAATCCAGGGAAAACCGACGTCACACTTCACGATCGGCAAACGTGTCTACTTGATGATCGACGACGACGCCGCCGTGGCGCGCGAGCAAGTGGTCGCGGGGCTGCATCGCAAGTACGGCGGGATGCGCGGCATCGAAGCCGTACCGGTGTCGGGCACCCCGACCGACGTCGTGCAGGGACTGCGCGCGGTCATCGAGGCGGGCGCGGACCTGATCCTGCTCAACCCTCTGGGCGACGGCGTGGCGCAAGATCGCGAACAAATGGAACGCCTGGTGGCCGAAGTCCTGCCGCAGCTGCCGTGACGAAGCGAAGGCCCCGCACGC
>NZ_JBEVLO010000473.1:0-12846 GCF_040509115.1 Mycobacterium sp.
AACCATTCAGAGGACGCGAGGATGTCGAACCCGCTGAGTCGCGATGCGCGAGTCAGCCTCTGGTTCAGCGTGTTTCGATGGACGAACAGTTCCCGTGACGTGGTGGTTCGACTTCGATAGTGGAGAAAGGCCGCAAGAGTGTCCAGTAGCTCGGTGCCCTTGACGCGGTCATACTCCGCGATGCGCGCAATGGCCGTGGCATAACGGTCCCGCACCGAACCCGCACCCGAAACCCGGCTGAGCAGCAGGTGGTGCCCGACGTCATCCAACGTGAACACCCCGTTGGGGTTCGCGAGTGAGCTGCCGATCGCCATGGCCTCCCGCGCCTCGGCCAGCGCAGCGCCGAAATCGTCGACAGCCGAAACCGGGCGAGACAACCCGAAGGTCAACGCGGTGCCCGTGGCGGAGCGCAGGCGGGCGGCGCACACGTTGAGCAACGGCATGCGGAGAGCGTCGATGGAGTCGGCCTCGCCACCCCAGGGCATGATGGCCACGGTCTGGTGGGCGGTCACCGCGTATTGCGTGTTCCTGGGTATCTCGGGCACGGCGGTGAGCAGCTCTTCGAGACTGGGACCCGGCGACACCGCCCTGACCTTCACGCCGGGAACCGGTTGCGCGGCAATGCTGCCCACCACGAAGACATACCCGTTGGCGCTGTCGAGCCCCAGCGAGCACGCCCGCCGCCGCAGTTCCTCGGCGCTCGCACGCCCCGACGAGACCTCCCGCAGAAACCAGTTGAGCCCATTGCGCTCCGACAGCTCCTCCGACAGCACCGCGAGCTTCAGAGCGGCAGCGGCGTGATTGGCGATCGCCGCCACCGTTGCCACGTCATCGGTGGTGAACCGTGTCCGCTTCAGCCGGTAACAGGCCAGCACCCCCAGCTCGTCAGAGCCGACTCGCACGGCGGCCGACGTCACCGCCTGGGCCACCCCGTTCAGCGCGTGAGTCACCTGTTCACCAGCGTCGCGCCAGTTCGTCCTACCGTGCCGGATGTCCTGGTCGATGGTGAGCAGATCCTGACGCACCTCGTCGATGCGCAACCGCCACGCAGGATCACCCGGCGACGCGACGGCCTTGATGTGCATGCGGTCGGCGCCCGACGGATCAGTGACCAGCGTGATGGCGATGTCCGACTGGGTGGAGCTGCGCGCCAGCTCGGTCGCGAACTCGAGGGTTCGTGCGATGGGGGCATCCGAGGCGACCATCGAAGCCAGTTCCGCCGTACCGTCGGTGATCCGAGAGAGGTGGCGGGTGGTTTCGAGGAGCCGCGCCGTCTCGAAGGTGCCCGCGACCAGTGCTGCAACTCGCTCGACGAACGGCACCTCGGACGGGTCGAAGCGATGCCCACTGGTAGCCCAGACGGTGACGCAGCCGAGGAGGTCATCGGCGCGCGACACGATGGGCACCGAGAAGATGGCGCCGTACTGTTCTTCACCGATCCCCGGATACGCCAGGAAGTGCGGGTCTTGCAACAGCTCGTCGGGAATCAAATAGCTCTGGCGTGACGCGGCCACCCAACCGGTGACGCCGAGGCCGTACGCGACCCGTAGTGTGCCCACCTGCCGCGCCGCCGGGCTTTCCGTTGCTCCGGTGAGCACCAGCTCATTGGTCTCGGCGTCGTAGATGTAGACATAGACGTCGCGGTTGTCGCGCCCCCCGGCGATGGCTTCGGCCACTCCCTGCAGCACCACGGACAGGTCATCCGAGGAACCGATCGCGCGCGCGACGTCCTGCACCGCCCGCAGTTCGAGGTCGACCAATGCCGTGTCCGTATCCGCCATGGCTAAGGGTAGGCCGACAATGCCGAATCGGGCAGCACGAGAGATGGGCATCGAGCTAGATTCGGTCGAAGTAGCGCCTCAGCTCCCAGTCACCGACGGCTTCGCGATGACGGTCGCGCTCCCAGATGCGCGTCGCGAGATAGTGATCGACGAACGTGTCGCCGAAGGCCTTGCGGGCCACGTGGCCGTTCTGCAGTTCGGTGATGGCTGCGGCGAGGGAGGCTGGCAAGCCGGTACCCGGCTTGTCGTATGCGTTGCCCACCACCGGCTCTGGCGGCTCGAGCTCATTCTCGATGCCGTGCAACGCGCTGGCGATACACGCCGACAACGCCAAGTAGGGATTAGCGTCTGCGCCAGGGAGCCTATTCTCCATTCGGCAGGACCGCTCGTCGTTGGCGATGACGCGCAGCGCAGCGGTTCGATTGTCTTCACCCCAGGCCGCCGACACCGGCGACCATGATCCGGGCACCCGACGCTTGTAGGAGTTCACCGTCGGACAGTAGAGAGCGGTGAACTCACGCATCGATTCCAGCTGCCCGGCCAGGATCTGCCGCATCACCGGCGACGGGCCGTCACCACCCCACATTGCGTTTCGGTTCGGCTCACCCGTACGCACCACGCTTTGGTGGATGTGGGCACTCGAGCCTGCTGAATCCGTCGCGACCTTCGCCATGAACGAGGCCAGCAGACCGTGTTGTTCCGCGATGCGGCGAACACCGTTCTTGTAGATCGCCACGCGATCGGCAGTCTTGAGGGCGTCTCCATGTTCGATGTTGATCTCGATCTGGCCTGCACCGTATTCGGTGTTGGAGGCCAGCACCGGGATGTCGCAGGCGCGCATGCCTTCGCGGATGGCGCCGATGACGTCCTCGAGGGCTGCAGCGCGTTGCAAGCTGAAGGTGGCAACTCCGGGGGTCGCGGGTACGAGATCGCGGTACCCCTTGGCCGCTGCCGATTGGGATGTCTCCCGGTACAGGTAGAACTCGAGTTCGTAACCGGCAGTGAAGCTGTAGCCGAGATCTGCCGCTCGCTGCACCTGACGCTTGAGGACGGTTCGCGGCGCGATCTCCACCGGGCTGCCGTCGGTGTTGGTGACGTCGCACAGCACGATCGCCTGGCCGGGGTCCCATGGGATCGGACGGATGGTCGACAAGTCGGGCTTGAGCACCACATCGGAGTAGCCGGTCTGCCATCCGGAAAAGCTCAGGCAATCCATCAGGGTGTCCTCGACGTCCCACCCGAACACGATGTTGGGCACCGTCGACCCGCGGTGGGCGATGGTGTCGAGGAAGAACTCGGCGGGAACGAACTTGCCTCGGAGCAAGCCGTCCATGTCGGGCATGCCGAATTGCACGGTCCGAATCTGGTGGCGGTCGAACAGAGCGCGAACGCGATCGACATCGAATTCCGGGGTGTGAGTGGGCTGATTCCCGTTCGCCAGCGTGGTACTGATGTCTGCGTTCGTCATTGGTGATTCCTCTTCTCGCGGCGACTTCAATCGCGTTCGTTGTGCGCGGACGTGGCGATACGCCGACAGCGACGTCGCTTGTCGGCATTGGCCGTTCGCCAAACGTATCCCCGGATCAGGCGGCACACAGCGTGCAAGTTGCCCACATTTTGATGGCATCCCTGGTCGCCGCGGACCGTGCGTCGTACGTTTCGACGGACGGTCGGCACCGCGCCACTCACCCCGATCGCACAGTCAACGGCGGAATCATGCACGCCGGCAAATGCGTCAACGGCGACGAAACGCAGCCACCGATCATCAGACCAGTAAGGAAGAAACATGAGCGTAACACCAGAGCGTGAGCGCGAAGAGCGCATGGAACTGGACGAGCACGAAGACCAGGACCAGCTCGAAGGTTTCGGCTACCAGGAGGTCCTGAGGCGCACCATGGGCCTGATGCGGGCCACCGCGGTGAACATCTCGACCTCCTCGGTGGCGACGGCAATCTTCACGCTGTTCGCATTCGGCATCACCACCGGCGGGACGTCACTGCTGGTGTGGACCTGGTTGATCGGGTTCGTCGTGATGCTTCTGATCACGTTGATGTTCGCCGAGCTGGGTGCAAGCATGCCACTCGCCGGCGCCCTCTATCAGTGGGCGAGCCGACTGGTCGGGCCCCGCACCGGCTACCTCACCGGATGGCTCTACGCCGCCTCGCAGATCGCTCTGGTGAGCGCGGTCGCCTACGGCATCTCACCGTTCGTGGCATCACTGTTCGATGTGGAACTGACTCCGCACCAACAACAATTGGCCGCGATCATCATCATCTTGGCATCCACGGCGCTGAACCTCGTGGGCGTGATGATCGCGTCGGCGGTCGCCACCATCGGCGCGGTGGCCGAGGTTGGTGGAATGCTGGTTCTGATCGTCGTCCTGCTGGTGGCCGGATTCGGGAATCAACCCGCAACCGTGCTCATCGAACCTCAGGGCCTACCGGCCGACACGGTGATGTTGACGGCGTTCCTGGCCGCCATGTTGTTCGGCTCGTGGGCGTGGACCGGGCTCGAAATGGCCACCGACATGGCCGAGGAAACCAAAGACGCCTCGAAAGTGATTCCCCGGGCTGGCATTTCGTCGATCGTGACGACCTTCGCCGTCGGCATGATCTTCCTGGTGGTCGCCGTCCTCGCCATCCCGGGCAGCGTCGAGGACGTGGTGGCCTCCGCCAACCCCCTCCAAGCGATCATCCAGGGCAACACCGGTGCGTTCTTCTACAAGGCAATTGCTGCCGTGGTGATCATCGCGGTGTTCGTCTGCGCCATGACGAACCAGGCGCTGACCGCCAGGATCCTGTTCTCACTCGCCCGCGATCGCCGGGTACCGTTTGCCGCCGGTCTGGCCAAAGTGCCTCCCCGCACTCAGGTTCCACATCTTTCCACGGTGCTGGTGGGCATCCTCTCCTCGGTGATCATCATCTTCATCGATGCACTGGCCGCGATCACCACGGCCTGCCTGACCGGGCTGTTCCTGTGCTACATCCTGGTCGTGTGGGCCCAGTTGATCCAGCGGCTGCGTGGGCAGTGGAGTCCCTCGGAATGGAGCCTGGGCAGATTCTCCTTGCCGGTCAACGTGCTGGCTGCGGTGCTGGGGACCATCCTCACGATCAACCTGGCCTGGCCACGCGGCGACGACGTTTGGTACAACCGCTTCTCTAGCGTCCTCTTCGTCGCCATTGTCCTCGTGGCATCTGGCATTTACTACGCGGTCGCGGGTGCCGACGGCCGCCGAGCGATCACCACCATCGAGCCGATCCGGCACTGAAGGAGACGACGTACATGCCCGTTTGGTCAGATCTGACACGCGATGAGGTTGGCGCAGTGGCTCGTTCGGGAGTCGTCGCAGTACTGCCCGTCGGCGCGGTAGAGCAACACGGCCCACACCTCGCCACCGGAACCGATGCCGTACTCGCCGAAAACGCGGCCAAGGCAGCCATCGAACGGACCGGCGACGTCGTGCTCCCTGCGCTCGCCTATGGCTGCTCGTTGGGCCACACGGAACGCTGGCCCGGCACCCTGTCGCTGTCGGTGGCAACGTTGACCGCCGTCGTCACCGACATCGGCCGATGGGTGCACGCCTCCGGCTTCCACAAGCTGATCGTCGTCAACTCCCACGCCACCAACGGACCACCCTGCCAAAGCGCGCTCCTCACCCTGCGTTACGAAGTGCCCTCGCTGCGAACACGTTTCGTGTCGCTGTACGACATCACAGCGCAGGCCAACGCCGGATATCTCGCCGATGCGGACGACCCCCACGCCAACGACGCCGAGACGTCGATGCTGCTGCATCTCACCCCGGACCTGGTGCACCCCGACCGTGCGGTCGACGAAGCCGATCGCATGGTCGGGCGAGTGCTGACCTATCCGATGCCGGAGGTGACGCGCAGCGGCGTCGTGGGGAGGCCGAGCGAGGCGAATGCCGTGACCGGCAAGGCGCTCTTCGATGCCATCGTCGATGGCATCACCGATCTGCTCATCCGCGCCCGCGCGGAAACCGACCCCCTCCCCCACTGATTTCTTACCCGAAAGAGCGACTAGTGACTGCCGTACAAGAGTTCACCTTCGAGCTGAGTGACGAACAAGTGGAGGCCTTCCACGCCGACGGCTTCGTCATCATCCCGGAAATCATCGACCCCACGTTGGCGCGCAAGGCCCTCGAGAGGTTCGACCCGATGTTCTCCGGGCAGTTCGAGACGGGTCTCTATCCCGACGAATGGAACTGGAAGCCGCAACGCGACGACCCCAGCGTCACGCGACAGATCTGCAACGGGTGGAAGTCCGACCGCGAAATCGCCCGGATAGTGCTGCGGGCCGACATCGGCAGGGCGTGCGCCCGGTTGGGCAGCTGGCCTGGCACCCGCATCAGCCAGGACAATGTGTTGTGGAAGCCACCCGCCGGGCGTCCCCTCGGCTTCCACCAGGACTCCGCATACGACCGGTGGGCGATTCCGCAGATCTGGGTGAGCTGCTGGATCGCTCTGGACGACACCACGTCTGAAGGAGGCACCCTCGAGTTCGTGCGCGGCTCGCACCGCTGGCAGCAATGGGGAATGATCGAACAGTTCCACGCACCGGCGGATCCCGATTTGGATCTGAGGAATGCGGCGGCGGCCGAAGGTGCGGAGATCGAGAAGGTCCCCGTCGTGGTACCTGCCGGGGGCGGCGCCTTTCATGCCGGACGCACCTGGCACGGTTCGGGCATCAATCGAGCAGATGTTCCCCGACGGTCGCTAGTGGCGCACTGCACCACCTCCGAGGCCCGATTCAATCCGGACGACGTCGGCTACATCTACAGCCGGTACAAGAAGTTCGGCAGCGACGAGATGGACGAGTCCTTCTTCCCCATCACCTGGCGCGAAGACGGCTATCGCTCAGCGTTTCTCGAGAAGTATCTGACGGAGGAGATCGGCTGGGCCGGGTAGCTGGCGACGCCCATGCGCACACGGACCCCCCGAGCCGTGTCGGCCGGAGTGCTGGAGGGCTATCTGGAGGCATCTGCAGCCCGTGGTCGGCGCGCAGCCAAGAACGGCAGCGTCACCACCCAGATTCCCGCCCTCGCGAACGTGCCTGCGAGCAAGTTCGCGATGGCCGTGGCCACCACCGGTGGCACCGAAGTTCACACCGGCGACAGCGGCGAAGCCTTCTCCATCCAAAGCGTGTCGAAACTCTTCTCGCTGTGCGCCGCACTGCACTACGACCGCGATATCTGGGCCCACGTCGGTTGGGGATCGACCGACTCCGGCTACGGGTCGGTTGCCGAGCTCGAACGCGAGCGCGGACGGCCGCGGAATCCGTTCGTGAATCCAGGAGCACTGGTGGTCACCGACCGGCTGATGCAGCACACCGGTGACGCCGTAGACGCCACCATCGACCTCATCGAATCCGGCGCCCACACCGGAGCAATCGAATCAGACCTCGAGGTCGCGGCCTCGGAGACCATGACAGACCACCGCAACTCCGCGATCGCCCACGTACTCGCCGAGCACGGAATGCTAACGCACGGCATCGAACACGTCCTTACCCAGTACTTTCAGCAGTGCGCCATCACGGCTTCCGTACGAGCGCTCACACGCGCCGCGCTCTTCCTCGCCGATCGACACCCTCGCCGCGGCTGGCTTGATGCCCCGACGATTCGGCGGGTCAATGCCGTGTTGCTCACCTCGGGCATGTACAGCGCGGCAGGCGACATCGCCTATCGGATTGGGCTACCCGCCAAGAGCGGAATCGGCGGCGGGGTGCTGGCGATCATGCCAGGGCTGGGCACAGTCTGCGTCTGGAGCCCACCCCTCGACCGGGACGGCAACTCCGCCGGCGGAGTGGCAGCCATCGAGGAGTTCGCCCGCCTCGCAGGGTGGTCGGTGTTTTGATCGCCACTCGCCACCGACAGCGCCATCATCCTCGGGCCGATCGAAAGGACGTATCGTGTTCAAACCCCTTGTCTTGAAGGACTTTCTGGATCGCGCCGAAACGGTGTTCGCAGACCGTACCGCGGTCGTGGACGAACCGGATCAGCCCGCTGCGGCGCTGCCCGACGTGAGCTACCGCGAGTTGGGCACGCTAGTGCGGGCACAGGCGGCTCGACTCGACGATCTCCGCATTCCACCCGGCGGCCGGGTCGCCATGGTCACCCAGAACTCCGCGCGGTTGCTCCATTCGTTCTTTGGTGTCAGCGCCTACGGCCGCGTGCTAGTGCCGATCAACTTCCGGCTCACGTCCGCCGAAGTCGAGTACATCGTGCATCACTGTGACGCCGACGCCGTCTGGGTAGACCCCAGCCACCGCCACCTGCTCGACGGTCTGAAGGTGCCGCACCGATTCGTGCTCGGCGAGGACGACGATCTCTATCGGCACGGTACCGACCCGCAACCGTGGCTCGATGGCCGCGAAGACGCCATCGCCACCATCAATTACACCTCCGGCACCACCGCCAGGCCGAAAGGTGTTCGACTCACCCACCGCAGCCTGTGGTTGAACGCGTGTGTCCTGGCACTGCACGCGGGCGTCTCGGATCGCGACGTCTATCTTCATACGCTGCCGATGTTTCACGTCAACGGTTGGGGAATGCCCTACGCCCTCACGGGTTTGGGCGGTCAGCACATCATTCTTCGCCAGGTCAACGGTGCGGAGATTCTCCGGCGAATCGAGCGACACGGCGTCACCCTGCTTTGCGCCGCGCCTGCGGTGCTCAACGCCATCCTCGATGCTGCGCTCGATTGGCCGGGGCCGGTCCCCGGGTACGGACGGGTTAGGGTCATCGTCGCAGGCGCGCCGCCACCGTCACGCACGATCGCCCGCGTCCTCGACGAACTCGGCTGGGAGTTCCTCCAGCTCTACGGGCTGACGGAGACGTCCCCGCTGACCACACTCTCCCGACACCGCGCGGAATGGGATCACCTGGATAGCGCCGGACGGGCCCGCCTGCTGGGCCGGGCGGGGCCACCCGCGCTCGGTGTTCAGTTGGCGGTGGATTCCTCCGGCGAGGTGCTCACCTCGTCGAACCACACGCTGGCGGACTACCTGGACGACCCTGGGGCAACCAGCGAGGCGCTGGCCGGCGGCTGGTTTCACACCGGAGACGTCGGCTACCTCGATGACGATGGATATCTCGTGATCTCCGATCGTCGCAAGGACGTCATCATCAGTGGTGGTGAGAACGTGTCCTCGATCGAAGTCGAGGATGCACTCGTGTCCCACGCGGCGGTGCGTGAAGCTGCGGTGATTGGCATCCCGGACGACAAGTGGGGGGAACTGGTCACGGCCATCGTCGTCGCCGACGCCAACGCGGTCAGCGCTGGCGACCTCGACGCGCACTGCAGGCAGACACTCGCAGGATACAAGGTCCCGAAACGATTCGAGTTCGAGCCGGAGCTACCCCGCACCGCCACTGGCAAGCTTCAGAAATACAAACTACGGCAACGGTTTTCGCAGGAGCTCGACCGTCAAGTGACCTGAGGAGTCGGTGAACGGTCGATGATCCGCCCCATCGGTGTCCAGGTGGCCTGGCCACTTGGAGGACCGATCGCCCAGGTACGTATGCGGCCTACCCGGTCGTGGTTGTTGGGATCGGTAGCGACCCCACCGCCATGTACTTACCGGACCGGAGCCGCACAACGAACGCGGAGCCCCACCGAAAGGATTCACCAATGTCCACCTCCCACACCCTCAGGAAGACGATCGTCGGAACGCTGCTCACGGGCGGCGCCGCGCTGGCCGGATTGGGCTTGACCGCGGGCACGGCGAGTGCCGCCCCGAATACCGGTCCGGGCGTGACGATCGATTACTCGGACTTCGGCGTTCCCATCGTCGAGTGCAACCAGTGCCAGCGCACCCTTCCCGGCGACGGCTCCGTGCGGCTTCAGCCAGGACCGCAACTGGGCGACGGCTCGGTTCGCGTGGCCATCCCGTCGGTCGCTCGCTGATCCACTCGCAGAACGTGATTCGGCCCGCCAGCGGATCATCGGTGGCGGGCCGAAATCGACGCCATGGCGGACCACCTCGATCGAGGACACCCGCTCGTCGCTCAGTCGCAACAGAACTCGTCGCCCTCGACGTCCGGCACCTCCACGCGGGCTCTATTCTCGGTGCAGCCGAAGCGTCGTCGCCGCGGCTGCGTCTGCGATCATGTTTCCGGTCGAACCGCCGCCGTACTTGGCGCGGTAGGCGGCGTCCACGTCGTCCCGCAATGCCGAGGGCGCGGCGCCGACGTCCTCGATGCGCACGTCGACCTCTACACCGGGAACGCGTACGCGTGCTCGTCTCGTCTTCACGGCAAGGCCGAACCAGCCGCCATCCCTGCGGTACCACGTGCGGACGTACACGTCGCCGACGACGCGCACCACCCAGATCGGCGTCCACGGACGAAGTGATCCGTCGTCGCGGCGTACGGCAATGTCGAGCTCGCGGGTGCCATCGAGGAGAGCGAGCTGCTCGGGTGTCCAGCTCATGGTTCGGACCCTACAACTCCTCTCGCGCATCCCACGCAGTGGTCACGGCGAGGATAGTGTGCGCGACTAGGTCGGGATCGTCGAGCATCGGAACGTGACCGACATCGGGCAGGCTGCGAATCGTCGCCTGCGGAATCGTGGTCTTGCCGTACGCACCCGAAGGTAACAGCGTCTCCCGTTGTCCCCAGACAATCGTGATCGGGCACGGTATCGGATCGAGCCTTGCGATGACCGAGTCGGCGCCGGACATGTCCGCACAGAGGTCCTTCACGACGGTGCAGCCGATGCCGTCGTCATTGATTTCCAGCGCCCTGGTCGCTGAGATGCGGTCTCCGCGATAGGCGATGTCGCGGAAAATGAGTCGACGCAGGGTCGCGGACTTGTACACGACGGGCAACACCGGCCGTGATAGTCGACCCATCGTCACGCCCCTTTGCAATCTCCCGAACGCGCGCTTCTGATAGCCATCGCCGGAGGTCCAGAAGCCCACCGGCGAGAAGGCACACACGCTTGCGGCACGATGCCGCCGGGCCAATTCGATTGCCACGAATCCGCCAATGGAGTTCCCGGCGAGATGAGGTCGATCCAAACCGCACTCGTCCAGATATCGCTCGGCAGCATCGACCATGTGGGTCATCGTTACGGGATGCCGATCGACGGGGAGTCCGCCTCGGTGGCCGTCGGCCGTCGGTGCGTGCACCTGATGATGCTGCGACACCAGTGGAATCACCTCTCGCCACGCACCGGCCGACATCGCCAGACCGTGCAAGAGAACGAGTGGGGACGTGCTGCTGTCCATGTCGAAATTGGACAGCATCCGCCGACTGGGCGCCAGTCTCAGTTCTTGGTTCGTGCCGCGGCAACGCGGCGAACCGGTTCCCGCTGCTCGTCCGACCGCGTTCCGGTCAGACGTTGAACCGGAACTCCACCACGTCCCCGTCGGCCATCACGTAGTCCTTGCCCTCCATGCGCACCTTGCCCGCCGACTTGGCCGCGGCCATCGAACCCGCGGCGACCAGGTCGTCGTAGGACACGATCTCGGCCTTGATGAAGCCCTTCTCGAAGTCGGTGTGGATGACGCCCGCGGCCTTGGGGGCGGTGTCACCACGGTGGATCGTCCATGCCCGCGACTCCTTGGGCCCGGCCGTCAGGTAGGTCTGCAACTTGAGCGTGTGAAATCCCGCCCGTGCCAACGCATCCAGACCCTTTTCGGTCTGGCCGATCGATTCGAGGAGTTCAGCGGCCGACTCGTCGTCGAGCTCCTGGAGTTCGGCTTCGATCTTCGCGTCGAGGAACACCGCATCGGCGGGGGCCACCAGTTCGCGCAGTTCTGCCTTGCGGGCTTCGTCGGTGAGCACCGACTCATCTGCGTTGAAGACGTACAGGAACGGCTTGGTGGTCATCAGGTTCAGCTCGCGCAACAGCGTGTAGTCGGCCCCCGTGGAAGAAGATGAGGCGAATAGCGTCGTGCCACCGTCGAGCGTGGTCTGAGCCGCCAGCGCCGCTTCGTGAACCGCCTTGCGGTCCTTGTTGTTCCGCGCTTCCTTCTCCAAGCGCGGGACGGCCTTCTCCAGCGTCTGCAGATCGGCGAGGATCAACTCGGTCTCGATGACCTCGATGTCGGACTTGGGGTCGACCTTGCCGTCGACGTGCACCACGTCGTCGTCGGCGAACACCCGGACCACCTGACAGATCGCGTCGCACTCGCGAATGTTGGCGAGGAACTTGTTCCCGAGCCCGGCCCCCTCGGATGCGCCCTTGACGATGCCCGCGATGTCCACGAACGTCACCGGCGCGGGCACGGTCTTCTCCGACGAGAAGATGTCGGCGAGCTTGTCGAGCCGGGGATCGGGCAGCGCCACCACACCCTCGTTCGGCTCGATGGTGGCGAAGGGGTAGTTGGCAGCCAGCACGTCATTGCGCGTCAACGCGTTGAACAACGTTGACTTGCCGACGTTGGGTAATCCGACGATTCCGAGGTTGAGGCCCACGGATTAAACAGTCTAGGGGGCGGCGGGGGCGCGCCCGCGCGTGCTGGTGACCGCCAATCGACGATTGCCGGTACGGTCGACGTGTGTCAGGACTGCGCGGACGGTCGGCGGTGGCCGCCGACCATAGATCGGCGCTGCCTCATGTCCCCGGAATCCCCTGGTGGGGAGCCGCGATCGTGGCAGCGACTCTGACGGCGATCGGCATTGCGTTCGACGCGGGCGCCGGCGACAAGGCCCTCGGAGGCGTCTTCGCCGCGTGTTACGTGCTCGGCTGTCTGGCCGCCGTGCTCGCGGTTCAACAGTCGGGCATCTTCACCGCGGTCATCCAACCCCCGCTCATCCTGTTCGTCGCGGTGCCCTTCGCCTACTTCGTGTTTCACGGCAGCACCTTCACCGGCATCAAGGACACACTGATCAACTGCGGGTACCCGCTGATCGAGCGATTCCCACTGATGTTCTTCACCTCCGCGACGGTGCTCGTCATCGGCATGGTCCGCTGGTATTTGGGGGCAGCGGCACGCCGCCTCGTCGCCACTGACGCCGAGCCGACCACCGATGCTCCCGACGTGGCGGCAGCCGCCACCGCGCTGGCCGGCAAGTCACGTCGCAGCACCCGCAGCACCCGTA
>NZ_JBEVLO010000474.1:0-3530 GCF_040509115.1 Mycobacterium sp.
CGAGACGGGTCGCGGTTGGTCGGTTGCCAGGTCGTCGAAGGACGCCACTCGCAGTGCGTTCGCTGTGCCGACCTTCACGACGCTCCTCGCTGGGGCAGGGCGCGTCCGCTCCTGGCCCGTGGACGGATGGCCAGACGTCGACCACGCCGCGTTGCTGCCAACTCGCGGATCTGGTCGGTCATCGCGACGAGCTCTTGTGCATCCAGCGGTTGGGGTCGCTCTCGAGGGCGCTTCGGTCCCATCCCATCGAATCGGCTGCCGCCGCGTAGGTGAATTCGAGGAAATCCATCACCGCCCCGTCGGGGTCGTTCGATTGGCGTGCAACCTCGTAGGGCAACAGGTACTGCCGCAGCGTGGTGTCGTAGAAGACACCGTCGGGAGTTCCTGGGACATCGGAGAAGCCGGTCGGTTCGGGGTAGGCGTATGAGTAGAACGCCCCTTCGGCCGCGCCACCCGGCCAGAATCCGCAGCTGCTCAGCTCGTGGGAGTAGCCCTCCTCCATCACCCAGTCGCCACAGTTCGGCGCTCCGCCGGGATGCCGGGGGGCGAGGCGACCGGAGAATCGGGTGCACGCCAGGTCAAATGATCCCCAGAAGAAGTGCACGGGGCTGACCTTGCCGATGAACCGGGCACGGAACTGGCCGATCACCCGGTCGGCCTGCACCAGCTGTCGCCAGAATGCGTTGGCCGCGCCGGGGTCGTAGCCGGTGTGGGTGTCCTCGGCGAACGGGATCGCGGGGTCGACTTCATTGGGCCCGTTGGAGATGTTCGCGTCGATGCCCAGCCTGGTGAGCGTCTCCAGTACTGCGTGGTGGAACTGTGCTACGGAGGTGTCCCGCAGGTCGATGGTGGCGGCGCCACCGTCGCTGACCCGCATCACGAGTGCATGGTCGACGAAGTCGAACTCCATGTCGAAGGAGTTCATGCCCACGGGGATCGCCGACGTCGTCAACCCTCGCGGTGAGACATAAAGCGGGACCTGCCACCAGTGGTTGAACAACGGCGCGTGGGCCAGTCGGACCTTGCCCACGATCTGGCTCCACATGTGCAGCGATCTGCGCGTCGGTTCCCAGTCGTCGACGCGAAGAGCCGGCCAGCCTTCACCCGCTCGGACATCGGTCATTCGAACCTCCCTGTTGTCGTAGAACCGAAACGACGCCCGGTACCCGTGGCGTCGGCGTTGAGTGTCGTTGCATACCCGTTCCGCATTGGCGATCACCCGGTGTGCGGTATGTGTTCGGTGGGAATGACGCCGAATCGGCCCGCCTGGTAGTCCTCGTAGGCTTGGACGATCTCCGGCCGGGTGTTCATCACGAAGGGGCCGGACTGAACCACTGGTTCTCGGATCGGCCTGCCGCCAAGGAGTAGGACCTCCAGGTTGGGCTCCCTGGCGGATTGGCTTCGCTTGGCGCTCAGGGTGAGTGCGTCACCGGCGCCGAAAAGGGCGAGTTGGCCCTCGCGGATGGGTTGTGCCGCTGCACCAACGGTGCCGTTGCCGGCGAGTACGTAGGCCAGCGAATTGAAGTCAGCCTGCCACGGCAGTTCGAGGCGCGCGCCGGGGCTGACTGTCGCATGCACGACGGTGATCGGCGTATAGGTCGTCCCGGGCCCGGTGAAACCGGCGACGTCTCCGGCGATGACCCGTAGCAGAGCACCGCCGTCGGCCGAGGACAGCAGTCGGGCTTGGTTGGCGCGGATGTCCTGGTAGCGCGGTGTGACGAACTTACTGGCGCGCGGCAGGTTCACCCACAGCTGGACGCCGTGGAATATCCCACCGGAGACGACCAGCTGCTCCGGCGGCCTCTCGATGTGCAAGATTCCGCTGCCAGCGGTCATCCATTGGGTATCGCCATTGGTGATCGTTCCCCCGCCGCCATGGGAATCATTGTGCTCGATCGTGCCATCGATGATGTAGGTGACGGTCTCGAAGCCCCGATGGGGATGCCACGGGGTACCCTGGGGTTCGCCTGGTGCCCAATCGATCTCGCCCATCTGGTCCAAGTGGACGAAGGGATCCAGGTCAATGTGCGACACACCTGCGAATGCGCGTCGCACGGGGAACCCGTCGCCCTCGAGTCCGACCGGTGCGGTGGTGACCGATCGCACCGATCGCTGCGTCGCAGCATCTTCAATCGGTATGGGGACACGTGGCAAAGTGAGCGTGTCCGCAGTGATGGCAGGCATGGCTTGGTCTCCTGTCAGTTGGCGGAAGTCGTGGGGTGTGAAGACGCAGACGGCGGCCGTGTTGTTTGTGTTAGTGGCTTCGCATTCGGTCGACGACGAAGTCGGCAGCCTCTTCAGCCATACCGTTGACGGCGTACGCGCTGTGGGCGCCACGGTCTAGGCCGCCCGACTCGCAGACCGGATCCCCTGGGGCGCAGAGGTCGATCGTCTTGTCGGTGAAGGCGGGGCCGATCTCGATGGGAGGCGCGTCACGCTGCAGCAGTCTCACGACTTCCGGTGAGGGTTTTCCGAACAGGACGACCGCGGAAATTCGCTCGGCGACCTCCGGAGTTAGTGGGGTCAGGGAGTATCCGGCGGGGACTGCTTCGCTGGTGACGTATCCGCTGACGGCTGCGCCCTGGGAGTAGCCGCCGACGATGATCTTGGTGGCGGGGCAGTTGGCCGTCAGATCGCGCAGGTGGTTGCTGACATCCAGGATGCCGTCGACGACACGATTGAACTGCAAGGACGCCGGGTAGTTCGCGGCGTGGACTCCAACGATGCGGTCGGGTAGCCGGTGTTGCAGTGCTTCGATGAAGGGCACACCTATCTTGCCCACGCCCGGTCCCTCGAAGGTGCCGCGAGCAAAGACGACCTCGACATCGGCACAGCCGACGACTGAGGAGGCCGTCTGATCCCCCTTCGCCTGCCCCGGGAAGGCGCCGACGAACAGCGCAGCTACCGCCGCGCCAACGGCCATCGCGTAGAGCGAGCGACGCGTCAGGTAGTACTTCTGTTGCACTGCAATGGATTGCGGAGGTCTCAGTCTCTTCATGACGATTGTGTCCTCTTGCTTCGTGACGGTTGCTCTTCCGCCCTATTCGCCGGGTCAAACCCCCAGGCACGTCGTGGGGCCCTCGTCGAGGCCCTGCCCGTAGTTCGACGTGACGAGGTCTGTACGCCCCGATGATGTTGTGACCACCTCGCTTGGTGAACTCGGGAATACCCACGGTCGGTGGCGAGGGCGGCCAGCAGGACGCGCAGTTGAGATCGGCCGCGATGGATCCGTGACATGACGGTTCCCAGCGGCGTGCCCATGATGTCGCTGATCTCCTTGTAGGCAAATCCTTCGACGTCGGCGTAGTACACCGCCATCCGTAAGGCGACGGGCAGGGCGTCCAGTGCGCTCCTGATGTCGCTGTCGGGCAACGACTCCAAGACTTCAACCTCCGCAGAGCGCAGTGCTCTCGGTGAACGTTCAGCGTCAGCGACCAACTGCCAGTCGTGAAGCGTGTTGATGGGCAGCTCGGCGGGCCGGCGCATCCGCCTGCGGTGACCACTGATGTGGGCATTGGCCTGGATGCGAA
>NZ_JBEVLO010000475.1:0-9544 GCF_040509115.1 Mycobacterium sp.
CGACCGCCGCCTCTTCCTGGCCGGCGATGCCGCTCACCAGATGACTCCGCACCTCGGGCAGGGCATGTGCTCAGGCATACGAGACGCGATGAAC
The DNA here is from genome assembly GCF_040509115.1 of Mycobacterium sp. Classification (GTDB taxonomy): domain Bacteria; phylum Actinomycetota; class Actinomycetes; order Mycobacteriales; family Mycobacteriaceae; genus Mycobacterium. Next base: position 95 of record NZ_JBEVLO010000475.1, read on the forward strand.
TTGGCGTGGAAGATCGACGCCCGACTCAACGGCGGACCCGACAGCCTGCTCGATTCCTATGAAGCCGAACGCAAACCGCATGTGCGCACCTACGCCGTGGCCGCCGCCGCTGCAGCTAACGCTGTCGAACACCTCGCAGAAAACCCCGGGCACCCCGACGAGGTGCCGTCTCTACTGGACATTCCGTTTCCCGTTCCGACCCTGGGAGAAGGTCTGCACGACGAAACCAGCGGGGCAGCAGGTATTTTGAGTATCCAGCCCCGGCTGGACAATGGACGGCGACTCGACGACGTGGTCGGCTACAACTTCGTCGTGATTGGCGATCCCTCGGTGGTTGGCGGCGTGGAGGAATCGACCACGCGCGTTTGGGAGCGGCTACATGCACCAATCTTCACAAGTGTCGACCTTGCAACTCGACAGTGGCTAAATGAGCACCGCGCACACGCTGTCATAGTCCGCCCAGACCGCTACGTCTTTGGGGCAGCGGCCAACTCAGCACAGCTCGACCAGTTATCGCGGCAACTTTGGAGCCGGGCCGGGACCGAATCTGCCTACGCCGAATCACGGTGACCGGCATGAAACTCGTTACGTACCGATCCTCCACTGGCCATGACCGCGTGGGTGTCGTTGACGGGCTTGAGGTGCGAGGCTTCGCGACCGACCTCACGATGATCGAGCTCTTGGAGCGGGGAGATCTAACCGAGCAGGGGCGTCGCTTCTCTGACTCGCCGCTCGAGGTGCTCCCGTTGGCTGACGTCGACATCCGCAGCCCGCTGCAGCCCCGATCGATCCGTGACTGCGCCGGCTTCCTACAGCACCTGCGCAATCTCTCCGACGCCGCTGGCATCCCCGTGGATGAGCGCCACCAACTGTTTCCCCCGTTCTATTTCACCAACCCGAACGCTCGGCTGGGGCCCTATGATGATGTAGCCATCGCCCCGGACAGCGACCGGTTCGACTTCGAGCTCGAAATCGCCGCCGTAATTGGGTTGGCCGGGTCTGACATCGCCCCAGCCGACGCAGAAAACCATATCGCCGGTTACATGGTCTTCTGCGATTGGAGCGCTCGTGACCTCCAGGTGAACGAGATGCCCTTGCGCCTCGGACCCGCGAAGGGCAAAGACACAGCCAATACCTTGGGTCCATACCTGGTAACTGCAGACGAACTCGAACCGTTCCGGTCAGCCAAGGCGTTCGACTTGGAGATGACGGCCTACGTCAACGATCAACTCATCAGCCACGGGCGAATGAACACCATCGACTGGGGTTTCCCCGACATGATCGCGTACGCGTCTCGCGGCACAGAACTCCGAGCGGGCGACGTCATCGGCTCCGGTACAGTCGAATCCGGCTGCCTATTCGAACATTACGCGCTTGACCCCCAACGGTTTCGTGGTTGGCTGCAGCCTGGGGACGTCGTGCGACTGGCAGTCGAGCACATCGGCGAGCTGAGGCACCGCATCACGGCAGCCGGGCCCGCGCCCAGGCTCAGCAGTGGATACTGACATGGAGATCACACTTCACGCCCTAATCACCACGGCGGTCGATCGGTTCAGCGAGCAAACTGCGGTCTCGTCATCGGAGGGCACGCTGACCTACCGTGAGCTCACCGACCGCGCGAACCAGTTGGCGCACCGACTGATAACGCTGGGAATAACGCCAGGATCACCGGTCGCCCTGATGATGTCCAACAGTGCGGAATGGGTGATTGCCGATCAGGCAATCATCCGAGCCGGGGGCGCCAAGATCCCAATCAACGACATGCTTTCGCGGGCCGAAATCGGATACATCCTCAACGACTGCGGCGCCCAGGTCGCGATAACTGATCCCGAGCTCGCGTCCCAGGCCCGCAACGCAGGCATCCCCCACGTCGTTGAGCTGGCGCCCGGATGGACAGGCCTTGCACACGACACCGAAACGCCCTCCCACGCACCGCACATTGAAGTGACGCCGGATGACGTCGCCCTCATTCTTTACACCGGAGGCACCACGGGTCGGCAGAAGGGCGTAGTCCATACCCAACGGAGCCTCGCGACCAACCTGCTCGCTCACCAGATCGAGATCGGCTTCCAGGATGACGAACGCCTCCTCTTGACCGCGCCCTTGGCACATTCCGCGGGGTTCCTCCTGCAAGCCGGACTCTGCAAGGGCGGTCAGGCCTTTCTCGTGCAGAAGTTTCAAGCTCACGAGGTCCTGCGGCTGATCGAGGACGCCGCGATCACCTTTCTGTTCCTCGTACCTACGATGATCTACCGACTCCTCGACATTGCGGCTCCGCAGCGGTCAAGGCTCGCGTCACTGCGAACAATCCTCTACGGTGCGGCCCCGATCACCCCCGAACGTCTCCAACAGGGGATCGCTCTCTTCGGCCCGGTGTTCATGCAACTCTACGGCCAGTCCGAGGCACCGAACTTTCTGACCAGACTCACCCGGGAAGACCATGCAAAGGGCGACCCGTCGCGCCTCTCGAGTTGCGGTCGACCTGCCGCGATGGTCCAGCTCGGGATCTTCGATGAGCACGGGACACCGGTGATACCCGGAGAAGTAGGGGAGGTGTGCGCTCGAGCCCCGTACGTGATGGCCGGTTACCACGGGCTACCCGAGAAGAGTAGCGAGACGCTCGAAGGCGGGTGGCTGCACACCGGTGACATCGGCAGTATCGACGGTGACGGTTACCTCCATCTCCTCGACCGCAAGAACGACATGGTGATAAGCGGCGGAATGAACGTGTACACCACCGAAGTCGAACAAGTCATCAGTGCATGCGTAGGAGTGAAAGCGGTAGCCGTTGTGGGTGTCCCCCACCCGGATTGGGGTGAAGCTGTCACCGCGTTCGTTGTCCCGACCTCCGGTTACGACGAATCCGTCATCCGCGACTCGTGCCGACAACTGCTCGCTTCCTACAAGCAGCCCAAGAAGGTCATCTCGGTCCACGCACTTCCCATGACGGCAGTGGGAAAGATCGACAAGAAAGCGCTACGAACACAACCGATCTCGTAGAACGCACAACCACGCCAGTTTCAGACAAGCAACGAAAGGACTCCCATGACAGTCGCAGGCTCGATCTCGGCGATGGGTTACGTCGCTCTCCGCACCAGGGACCTAGCTGCATCCACCAAACTGGCAGCCGACATCCTTGGCCTGCGGTCCATCGAGAACACGTCCAAGAAGGCATTCCTCGCCGCTGCGGACACCCACCACGAACTGGTCTACATCGCCTCGGATACCGACAGTGTGGATCACATCGGACTCGTGGCCGCCAGTTCAGGTGATCTCGCCGCCATCCGAGAGAAGGTGCGGCGTGGTGGTTGGCCAGTGCTGACCGAGCAGCCCATCGAGGACCACATCGAGCAAGGCTTTGCGTTCGTGGGACCCGAAGGCTTCACCTGGCACATTTACACCGGAATGTCGTTGCTCGACATACGAACCGGCGGGATCGGCCCGGATCGTTACGGGCACATCAATCTCAAGGTCCACGACTCGGTGGCAATGAAGAACTTCCTCATCGACGTCTTCGACTTCAGATTGTCCGACCAGATCGGCGAAGATTTCGCCTTCTTTCTCCGATGCAACCCCGAGCACCACGGGATCGCTGTGGTCAAAGCGCCCGACGAAGACCCATCGATGCACCATCACGCCTGGCAAGCGCAGAGCATCGTTGACCTGGGTCGCCTTGCCGACCGCCTGGTGCGATCGGGTTCGCGCCTGTTCTGGGGTCCGGTCCGTCACGGAGCAGGACACAACATCGCCGCATACTTCGTCGAGCCCGGCGCAGGTCTCATCGAGCTCTACACCGATATGGAGATGATCTACGACAAGGAACGCGGCGCCATCATTTGGGAGTTCACCGACCCCGGATGGCTGAGTCAATGGGACGGTCTGTCACCGGAAACGATGCTCTCATACGGCATTCCACCGGCACCAAGGTAACTGTCACTGACGTTCGCAGCGAAATGCGACAGCAAGGTGAACGATACTCTGCGTCTGCCGTGGAGAAGGCGTGCGTGCTGTTGGCCGCCTTCGGCCACGGCACGGACACCGTTGTCGGTGTGAGCGAACTGGCGCGTCGATCAGGTCTGACCAAGTCGACGACGTTTCGTCAGCTGGGCATCCTCGAGCGCGCAAGCATGGTGGAGCGCCGTGGAAATGGCTACCGCATCGGGCAGGGCCTGCGGGCATTGGCACGCGATGTGTTCGGCAGCGAGCATGCAGTGCTCACTGATGCACTGATGCCCTATCTCGTTGAGGTAGTCGAGATAACCCGTCACGCAGTACAACTCGTTGTTCTCGAAGGGTCCGACGTCGTCTACGTGGGGAAGCTTCGGGGGCATCGCAGTGTAGCGGCACCCTTGCGTCTGGGTAGCCGCATGCCTGCATACCGCACCGCGGGCGGAAAGCTCCTCCTTGCATACCAATCTGTTTCCGCACTGGGGGCGGGACGTAGCTCCGTTGGTCTTGGGCTTCGCGCAGTAAACGAGGTCAACCCGCAGCTGAGTAGCGAGTTCGCCGAGATTCGGCGCCGCGGCGTCGCATTCGACATAGGCACCACAAACTCCGACCTGTCCTGTGTGGCTGCGCCCGTCGCCTCACTCAATGGAGAACCGATCGCGGCCCTATCGGTATGTGCCCCCAGCACCACGAACATGACTGCCATCGCTGCCCTTCTGAGGCGCGTGGCGCTAGCCGCCTCCCAACAGCTTCGGCTGCCGGTGACGCCACCGACAGCACTCTGACACCAGTCAGCTTCGGTATCACTTGGGGAGGCGCCCTTAGGTTTTCCTGCCAAAGTATCTGTCGGATCTCGAACGTCGTGGCGTTCGCATCGACCGAAATCGACGTGCCGCTGTGCGGCACGACAGCCATCGGTAGGCAACAAGGCGCGCCATGATCGCTCTGACCACGAGTCGTGCATCACACGAAGCCCGTTGTAGAGATGCGAGTCACGAGATTCGCCCCGGAGTGAGGCCATGCCCGAATGACTGTCCCTTTTGTGAAACAGCGGAACTCGGGAGCACCACCAGTGAGTGGACGAACGCTGACCCGAAGGTCCTTCAAGCGCACGGCGCGGTTGATCTGGGTGTGTGCTCTCGTCACGTCGGTGTGTGCGTCAATCCTGGGACCGGCGCCGGCCCATGCTGAGCCCAATTGTCCACCCAATATCGGTTATCAGCCTGAGTGCCAGTACCGGCCGTTTTACACACCGCCGAATCCGCTGCCAGACGGAGCGCCAGGTGACCTCATTCGCACCGAGCATTCCCGTATTGTGCTGGATCCTGCTGGTCACGGCAACTACTCGGGAACTGGCACCCGCATCATGTACCAGAGCACTGACGGGCGTGGAAGTCCGGTGGCGGTCTCGGGAACCTACATCGAACCTGACCGCCCGTGGCCCGGCGACGGTCCTCGGCCGCTGATCGCATTCGCGCCGTGGGGCCAGGGTTTGGGTGACCAGTGCGCGATCTCGCGACTTCTCAGTGAAGGCGGTCTTCACTTTGGCGGCGGCCTCGACTTCGTCCTCTATTTCGAGGCAGGATTCATCGCGACGATGCTGGACCGCGGGTTCGCGCTCGTCATCACCGATTACCAGGGCACCGGTACCTACGGCCCGCCCACCACCGGTATCCGAGTGCCCACCGCGCACGCCGTGCTCGACTCCGCACGAGCGGCCAAGAAGCTGCCAAGCACGTCTCTCGATCCTGCTGGGCCAGTGGCCTTTTGGGGCTATGGTCCGGGTGGCAGCGCCGCAGGGGCGGCTGTCGAGCTGGCACCCAGCTATGCGCCCGAACTCAACGTAGTAGGCGCCTGGGTCGGTGCGCCCATAGCCGACCCCGCCCTGGCTCTGGACTATGCAGACGGCTCGCTTCTGGTGGCAACGATGGGCTATGCGCTGAACGCCTTCATCGGGGCGTTTCCCGAGGCCGAGCAAGGCCTGCGGCAAGCGCTCACACCGCGGGGGGTGGACTTTCTCCAAAAGACCCGATATGCATGCATCGACGAAGCCATCATCAAGTTCGGATTCCGGCACCTACAACCGTATTTCATTCCGGACATTCACCAGATGCATGCTTCGGAACCCTTGAAGTCTGCACTGGCCGCGCAGCGACTCGGCTCTCTGAAACCCTCCGCCCCTGTCCAGATCAACATCAACAGGTTTGACCCTCTCATCCCATGGGTCGGTGCCAGACAGTTAGCGGCAGACTGGTGCGCCCTGGGCGCCGACGTCGACTTTTGGACGAACCAGCAACCTCCGCTCCTCGATAAAGTCGGTGTGAACAGTATGGCCACGTACTTCGTTGACGGCGAGCGCGGCATCCAGTGGATCACCGACCGGTTCAATGGGGTGTCAACAACGCCGAACTGTGATCGGTTGCCTCCGTTCGAGCTTCCCGCGGGCTAGGGCTGAGCTAGGGCGGAGCCACGCGCATGGCCGCGCCGGCCACCGAATCCATCCGCAGGTAGTCGTCGCGTTCTGCGGGGCACGTCTGTGACTATTCGCGAACGGTGCCGATCCACAGTCGATGTCGTGCTTCATGCGGCGCGAATGTGATCGGCCTCGGTCGTTAGGCGTGTCCTCGTCGAAGGTGTGGTGGCGTGTGGTCAGGTGATGGCTTGACGGAAGATGATGTGTTGCCCGGGCCTGGCTTGCGCGATCAGGTCGAGATCCCGGTCGACTACCGTCGCGACGACGGGGTACCCGCCGGTGATCGGATGGTCGGCGAGGAAGACGACCGGTTCGCCGCTCGGGGGAACCTGTATGGCACCCAGAGGCATGCCTTCGGTGGGCAGTTCCTTCTCCATATGTCGCGTGAGCGCTGGAAAGCCTCTCGGCCTGTTCAGGCGCGCTCCGACCCGGTCGATGCTGTCGCTCGCTTCCCACCAGCCGACCAACAGATCGCGCGGTCTTCGGAACCAATCGTCGCGCGGACCAAAGATCACGTGCGCGGTGATCGGGACGGTGTCGATGGTGGCCACGGGCGCCACGTCGATGGCGATGTCGCAAATCGTGTCGTCGCCGGCCGATAGCTCCGTTCCGGTAGAGAGTGGTTCGGGGCCCAGTCCAGAAAGGGTGTCGTGACTGCGTGAGCCTAGAACTGGGTCCACGTCGATACCGCCTCGGACGGCGACGTAGATTCGCATGCCGGCCTTGGCCATGCCGAGCCGCAGTCGCCGACCGCGCTCCAGGACGATCACCGACGAGTGACCCGTCGGCGTCCCATCGACGGCGATGGGCGCCGGCGCTCCGGTCACCGCGACGATGACGGGTGCGATGGCGTACAACTCGAGTCCGCCCATGAGGCACTCGATGGTGGCAGCGCCCTCCTGGTTGCCGACAAGTCGGTTGGCCAACGTGTGCGACCGCCGATCGGCCGCACCCGACACCCCGACGCCGGAGTTGAACCAGCCGGGACGCCCCAGGTCTTGGATGACGCTCAACGGTCCGCTCGCCAGCACGCGGAGATGGGGTCGCCTTCTCATCGGGCGGGCTCGTTCACGAACTGCACCCGGTGCCCCGGCCGGATGAGCGCCGGCTGGGGAAGGGCGAGGTCCCAGGTGGACAGTGTTGTCGTACCAATGATCTGCCAGCCGCCCGGTGAACGGCGTGGGTAGACCGCGCTGTAGCCGTCGGCGAGAGCGACGGAACCTGGCGGAACCGAGGTCCGTGATTGCTCACGCCGCGGTACGGCTAGCCCCGGTGTGCTCGAGACGAGGTAACCGAAACCCGGTGCGAAGCCGACAAAGGCGCATCTCCAGGAGCGACTCGTGTGTCGACGGATGACTTCGTCGACGGAGATTCCCAGAATCGCTGCGACGTCGTCGAGGTCGCTCCCGTTGTAGGACACGGGTATTCGCACCAGCTCCGATCCGGAGTCCGCCGCGGCCTCGACGTGATTGGCTGAGGTGAAGAGGCGGTGGATCGATAGCTCGAGATCTCGCAGTCCCACATTGGGTTTCGTGGTCACGAGGATCGTCTGGGCGGCGGGAAGAACGTCAGTGATACCTGCTAGTCCGCTGCCGCGCAGTGTCGATGCCAGGGCGTCGACACTGCTGGGATCTTCCGGCTCGATGAGGAGTGCCCTACTACCCGCGGGGAGCATGCGCACTCGCGGAGCGCGTTTCGCGGGTGTCATGTGACGGCCCTGACGACGGCGTCGTTGGCTTCCTGTGCTGCCCGGACCGAACGCGCGATGCCCGCGGCATCGGACGGGTTGCCGTGCACACAATTGCCTTCAGCCGGAACTCGAATGACGGTGCCGTCTTGAGCTCGAACCGAACTCCTCGTCACCAGCTTCGCAAGGGCATCGAGACCACCGATCTGGTGTGGCGTCTCGTCGGCGGTGTTGGCGGGCTTCGTGGCAATGACACGACGTCCGAAGCCGACCAGGTCGCGGTACCCGATGTGCGCCCCGATGCCGACACCGCCGGCCACCGCACCGTCACACCTTCGCCGCATGATGTCACACCGCATGTTGATTGCCCGAAATGTGTTCGTGGTCGGGCTGATCGGTGATCAGCATGTGTCCGGGAGCATGGGTGATTGCGAACGGAATGCCGGACGCCATGATGGCCGCTTGGGGGGTGACCCCGCATGCCCAGAACACCGGGACGTCGCCGGGTTGGAAGGCGACCGCATCGCCGAACTGTGGTCTGTCAATGCCATCGACGAGAAGCGATTGGGGATCACCGACGTGAACCGGCGCTCCGTGCACGTCCGGCATCCTGTGCGACGCCGTCACGGCCGTCGCGACCAGCGAGGCGGGGATGGGCCGCATCGACACCACCAGTGGTCCACTGATCCGGCCAGCGGGGCGGCACTGGCGTTGCGTCACATACATCGGGACGTTGACCTGCTGCTCGCGATGACGCAGTGGGACACCCGCTTCGATCAGCGAGGTCTCGAAGGTGAACGAACAGCCGATGTGGAACGACACCAGGTCATCGCGCCAGGCATCGGATGCGTCGGATACCTCACCGACGAGGGCCCCGTTCTCCCAGATTCGATAAGCGGGTAGGTCCGTACGAATGTCGGCTCCCGGTGCGAGAACCGTTGTGTGCGAGCCGGCGTCGCTGACGTCCAGTAGCGGGCACGGCTTCGGGTTGCGCTGCGCGAAGAGGAGGAAGTCGTAGGCCCAGTCGCGTGGAAGGCTGACGAGGTTGGTCTGCGTGTAACCGCCGGACCACCCGGAGGTGGGGGCCACGGTCCCGGCCCGAAACCGCGACCGCGACTCAGCAGGACTCAGGTGCGCGAGCTGCTCGGCAGGTGTCTGATGCATGAAGACTCTCTTCCGAATGTTGGCTTGCCGACGCTCATGTCAGTTCGATGCCGCGGGTCTCGGGCAGCCCGAAGAGCGCGATGACCGCGATCACGTAGCCGATCGCGCCGAAGATCAGCGCGCCACCGAGACCCAGGGTGGTAGACGCCAGAAATCCGACCACGGTGGGAAATGCTGC
>NZ_JBEVLO010000476.1:0-3851 GCF_040509115.1 Mycobacterium sp.
GGGGTCCCGGTCGCGCAAGGCGTCGAGGATGTCCGTGTGATCGTGGACTGAGGCCGCCGACCAACCCGGAATGGAACCGAAGAAACGCAGCGGCACGAAGTTGACGGTCAAGTTCAGCAACGACCCCATGCGCAACGACTTCGAGGCCTTGTTGATCGTCCGGTGAATCTCGAAGTTCAGCCGGTCCACTTCGTCGGCCTTGCCAGCGGTGTCGGCACTCTCGAGTTGCTCCTGCCATCTTTCGATGGCACCGCGGCTCTCGTCGGTCAGTTCGACGGCCGCGCGGGCAGCGAGCTCACCGGCGATGAATGCTTGGACCTTGAAGATGTCGGCGACGTCGCTGGCCGTGATCGGGACGACGCGGTAGCCCTTCCTGGGCACCCAGCGAATCGTCCCTTCGCTGTGCAAGATCATCAGCCCCTCCCGTACCGGGGTGGGACTGACACCGAGTTCGGTTGCTAGGTGCTCGGTTCGCACGTACTCCCCAGCGCGGAACTGGCCAACCATGATTCCTTCGCGAACGTATGCAGCAACCTTCTCACTGAGTTGCTGCCCACCTCCGAACAGCGTGCGCCCCGCAGTAGAGGGCTGAGGAGGGGGCACCACTTCGGACATTTCCGTAGTCTAGTCCCCGCGGCTCAGAGGCTTCCGCGCGAAACCAGCTGACGGACAATGACGTTGCGTTGGATTTCGTTGGTTCCTTCGCCCACGATCATCAGGGGGGCATCACGAAAGTACCGCTCGACGTCGTATTCGGTGGAATAGCCGTAGCCGCCGTGCACACGGATGGCCGAGAGGGTGATCTCCATGGCGGCTTCTGAACAGAACAGCTTCGCCATCCCGGCTTCCATGTCGGAGCGCTCACCGGAGTCGTAGCATTCGGCGGCGTGAATGAGCAGCTGCCGTGCCGCCGTCAACTTGGTGCCCATGTCTGCGAGGTAGTTGCCGACCGATTGGTGCTGCCAGATGGGTTTGCCGAAGGACTCGCGGTCTTGGGCGTACCGTAGGGCGTCATCGAAGGCGGCCCTGGCCACACCCGTTGCGCGCGCGGCCACTTGAATGCGGCCGATCTCCAGACCCCGCATCATCTGGGTGAAGCCTTGGCCTTCGGTCTCCCCGAGCACCGCGTCGCTGGGAACCCGGCAGTCGTCGAAGGACAGTTCGCAGCTCTCGACACCTTTGTAGCCCAATTTGGGTAGGTCCTTGGACACGGTGAAGCCGGGCACCTTTTCGACGAGCAGGATGCTGATCCCCTTGTGAACCGGCTCGGCCTTCGGATCGGTCTTGCACAGCAGCGCGAGCAGTCCCGCGCGGCGGGCATTGGTGATCCAGGTCTTGGTGCCGTTGATGACGTACTGGTCGCCGTCGCGGGTGGCGACGGTGCGCATCGCCTGCAGGTCGGATCCACCGCCGGCCTCAGTCAAGGCCATGGCCGCCCGCAGTTGCCCGGAAGCCATGCGCGGCAGGTACTTCCGCTTTTGATCTTCGGTGCCGTACTGGACGATCAGCTTGGAGACGACACTGTGTCCACCCATGGCGCCGGCCAGGCTCATCCAGCCGCGGGCAAGCTCCTCGGCCACCATCGCGTAGCACGGGGTGGAGACCTGACCATCGCCGTACGGTTCGGGGATGGCGAGTCCGAATATGCCGATCTGCTTCATCTGCTCGATGAGCTTCTCCGGGTAGGTATTGTCGTGCTCCAGGTCACGCACCACGGGGCGGACTTCGCGGTCGACGAACTCGCGCACGGTGTCCACCAGCATCTGCTCATCGGGGTTCAAGGTGTGCATTGTCGGGCCTTTCTCGGGGGGTCGACGCGAGTTGCAGAAGTCGGTTGGCCCGGTCGACGACGGGCTTGTCCACCATGCGTCCGTCCACGGCGACCGCGCCGTGTCCTGCCCGTGCGGCCGCGACAACGGCGGTAGCCCAGGCGATTTCCTCTGGCGTCGGCGCGAGGGCCCGGCGGGCGGGTGCGAGTTGGGCAGGGTGGATGCAGAGCTTTCCGGTCATGCCGAGGGACCGGGCGTAGCGCACGTCGTCGCTGACCTTGGTGTCGTCACGGACGGCGGTGGTTACTCCGTCGATCGGGGGTGCCAACCCGGCCGCTGCCGCGGCGATCACCAGTGTTGAGCGTGCGTGCAGCATGGCTGCACGGTCATCGTGGTCGATGCCGAGCTCGGCTGCCAGGTCGATACTTCCGAAGGCCGTCCTGACCACTCCAGGCACGGCGCTGACGTCGGCGGCGGCGCGGACGCCTCGGGCTGTTTCGATGAGCGCGATGACCGGCTGGTCGGCGCCCAGCGCGTCGCAGGTCTTGGCCAGCGCGTCCGCGTCCTCGGCCTTGGGAATCATCACCGCGCAGCCGGTGGCGCGTGCCAAGCCGATGTCGTCGTCATGCCAACACGTGCCGTCGGCGTTGATCCGCACGACGAGGTGGTCATGGCCGTGGGCCGCGATCCAGCCGTGCACCGATTCGCGTGCGACGTCCTTCTGCTCAGGAGCGACAGCGTCTTCCAGATCGAAGATGATCAGGTCGGCAGGGGCCTCGATCGCCTTGGCGAATCGTTGAGGGGTGTTGCCAGGCACGAAAAGCAGTACCCCGGCAGAGGCGGGCGTCTGATCCCTCATGCGCGGAAATGTATTGTGGCGGCGGCATGTTGAGCCGCCACGGGCGTGTCGATGGTCAAGTCGGCGGTGTCACCGGTCACGATGCCGCTCACCTCGACGGAATGGCCCAGATATACCGGACGCTTCAGCCGATAGGCGATGGACTCGACCTGGCGGTCACTGCGGTGGCGCGCCAGCTCGGCCATCGCCAGCACCAGCAGGGGGCCGTGGACGACGAGTGCCTCGTGGCCCTCGACCTGTGTGGCGTAGGTGCTGTCGTAATGGATCCGGTGTGAGTTTGCCGTCAGCGCGCTGAACCTGAACAGCACCGTCTCGTCGAGGACTAGAGGGGCGTGCCAGTCAGTGGGATGCCGTTGTGGGGGCGCTGTTTCGGTGGGGGTCTTGGGGCGGGCGGGTGCACCGCAGCGGTAGACGAAGTCCTGTTCCTCGACCACGCAGATGCGGTCGCCATCGGCGTATTCGCTACGCACGGTGACGAACGCCAGCTCACCGCTGGAACCGTTCTTGACGTCGACCCTGACCAGGCTCGAGGTGCGGGTGGCCTCTGAGCCGATGCGCAGTGCGTGATGCTGCTGCAGCCGCCCGCCGGCGAACATCCGGGTGCGCCGAGGGATTGGCGGCATGAACGTGCCCGACACCGGGTGGCCGTCGGCGCCGAGGGCGCTTTGGGCCGGCCATTCCAGGAAGTACAGCCAATGCCACAGCGGCGGCAACGTCGTGGTGGGGCCATCGGGCAAGTCCAGCACCGCGGTCAGCGCCAGGACGGGCGCCTCCGTGATGTGGTCGTGGGTGACGATCGGGCCGGGCTGCCATTGTTCGAGGTAGGTGGCCAGACTGGGCGCACCATCGTCTGGGTCAGGCATCCCCGCGTCCGCCGATCACGCCGCCGTGTTGGAGGTCGTCGATCATCCTGTGCTCCATCTGTAGGAGGGCGGCGAGATCCTCACTCGTGGGCGTGCCGGCGCAGCGCTTCGATCCCGTCCGCCCTTCACTCTATTCTATAGAATCTTCAAATCGATGTGGTGTCTCTCACAACGCCGGGAACGCTTCGCGCAGACGCCTGCCAAATTTCCGGTCTCGCCGTCGACTGCTATTCGCCGTGCAGAAGCGCCGCACACCCACTCGAGTTGTACGAGCTCGACGCAGGACGAATATCGGGCGCACCCCGGTCGCGGGACAGCAGGTCGGCTACCGTCTCGCGTCTCACCAGCTCACGAACGTGG
>NZ_JBEVLO010000477.1:0-9876 GCF_040509115.1 Mycobacterium sp.
AACCCGCGCCGGGCGCGGGTTTCAACACGCAAATCGCGCCTCTAGGTCTGGCAGTTCGGACACCAATACGTGACGCGGTCACCGCCGCGATCCGACTCGACGATGGTCCCGCACCGACGGCACGGGCGGCCCACCCGTCCGTACACCCATAGGTCGCTGCCGGATCTGGTATTGCCGGTGGTGGTCCGATTCACTCGGGAACGATTGAGCCACAGCATGTCCCGCGCCCGCTGCACGACCCGCAACGGATCCTTCACGCTGCTCACCGGCGAGCTTGGCAGCCGCCCCGTGACGAAGCACAGTTCGTTGGCGTAGACGTTGCCCACGCCCGCCATCACCCGCTGATCCAGCAGGGCCTCGGCCAGCGGCCGATCCGGATCCGCGGTCAGGTTGGTGGCCGCGGTCCGCGGTTCCCAATCGTCACCGAGCAGATCCGGCCCTAGGTGGGCGACGGCCTCCATGTCATGGTCGCGCGGCAGGATCTCCAGCACGCCGAGGTCGATCCCGGCCGCCCTGGTGTCGGCGGTCTCGAGGAGGATCCGCACCTTGTACTCGGGCACGCGGCGGATCTGACCGCCGACCAGCCACGCGCCGTCCATCTTCAGATGCGAGTGGATGCTCGCATCACCAGCGCGGATGAACAGGTGCTTGCCACGGCTGAGCACCTCGTCGACGACGGTGCCCGTCAGGTCGACGGTGGCGAACTTCGGCACCCGGACGTCGCATCTGGTCAACGTCTTGCCCATCAGTGCCTCCCGCAGCTTCTCCGCCGCGCGGTACACGGTGTCACCCTCTGGCATTCCGCCACGCTACCGCGAGCGTCGATTGTTACGCGCAGATGTCCGACGTGAGGTCTCGATAACCGAAACGTATTCCTGCGATGACCATTCGGAAACACCGAGCTCCTGTAATTGGACCAAGCCAATCGGCCCGCCGGCAGCGACGCCGAGCCACCGCAGAACTTCCGATTCACTCCCGCACCAACCACGAAAGTTGGAACACGACATGGCCTTTGACGATTCGATCGCCGAGAACATCAAGACCTCGCTTGCCGAGATCCCGCACCCGTCCCTGCCCAAGGGCTCCAACATCTACGGCGGAACCAAGATCTTCCCCGACTACAAGGCCGAGAACGGCGAGAGCTACTTCACGCTGGTGCACGGAATCGCCCACGAATCGTCGGTCAGCTTCGTCGCAGTGCTGCAGGCCACCAGGGCATTGCGCAAGGGCTTCGAGTCGGCCATGTACTTCTACGGACCCGGCGCCATCAACTGCCTGGCGACCCGCGGCTTTCCCACGACGGGCGACTCCGGCTTCCCCGGCGCGCAGAACATCAACGACTCGCTGGCCACCTTCATCTCAGAGGGCGGCACGGTGTTCTGCTGCCGCTTCGGACTGGCGCTGCACGGCGGCCGCGAGGAGGACTTGATCGAAGGCGTCATCCCCGCGCACCCGCTCGACGTGCAGGATGCGCTGATCCACTACGCGCGCAAGGGCGCGATCATCAACTCCACCTACATGGTCTAAGACCAAGGTGCACAGGAGGATTGATGATGACGAAACTCGCCGCGGTCGCGGCCAACTTCACCCGCGACCTGGAACAGAACTACGCACTGATCGAGTCGCTGGCTGCTCAGGCCCGTGAGGAGGGCGTCGACTTCCTGGTGCTCCCGGAGGCTGCCATCGGCGGCTACCTGTCGTCGCTGGGCAATCACGGTGACACGGTCAAGACGACGTCGAAGTCCCTTCCACCCGCCATCCGCATCGACGGCCCCGAGATCGCCAGGATTCAGGAGATCATCGGCGACCTGTTGATCGCGATCGGCTTCTGCGAACTCGACGACGACGGCGAGACCCGCTACAACGCTGCCGCCGTGCTCGACGGCAGCCACGTCTACGGTACGTATCGCAAGGTGCATCAGCCGCTGGGTGAAGGCATGTCCTACTCACCGGGCTCCGGATACGACGTCTTCGACACGCCGGTCGGCCGGGTGGGACTGCAGATCTGCTACGACAAGGCCTTCCCCGAGGCGGCCCGCGTCATGGCACTCAAGGGCGCGCAGATCATCGCCAGCCTGTCGGCCTGGCCCGCCGCTCGCACCGCCACCGCCGAGAACCTGCAGGACGACCGGTGGACCTACCGGTTCAACCTGTTCGATGCGGCTCGCGCGCTGGACAACCAGGTGTTCTGGATCGCCTCCAATCAGAGCGGAACGTTCGGATCGCTGCGCTACGTCGGCAACGCCAAGGTGGTGGATCCCGGTGGAAACACCCTCGCTACAACGCTTCTCGGAAGCGGCATGGCAGTCGCCGAGGTCGACGTCGCCGGCACGTTTCGCGCGATGCGCGCAGGCATGTTTCACCTGCGCGACCGTCGGCCCGACGTGTACGGCCCGGTCACCGACGCGACCGCCGAGGGTGCCAACCAGTGGCAGGAGGCCGGAGCGAGCAAGGCGACGGGAAGTGATCTGGCTCATGCCTGAGATGACGTTCGACGTGCAGTGGCCCAACGGCAGGCTGCAGCGGTGCTACTCGCCGAGCCTGGTCATGCACGACTACCTGAGCGCCGGCTCGGACTACACCGTCGCCGACTTCCTCGACCGGTCCGAGAGGGCATTGCACGAGGCCAGTGAACGCGTCCGCGCCAAGTTCGGCTTCGCCTGCAGCTCGGCAGCCTGGACCACGCAGGAGATCGTCGGCGCTGCGGCCGAATTCCCCTCCGATGCGACCATTCGCGTGGTCGCCATGCACCCAGGACTGGAGACCACGTCATGAACGCCCGACACGTCACCGTCGCCGTCATCGGCGGTGGACAGGCCGGACTCTCCGTCAGCTGGTACCTCGGCCAGGCCGACGTCGACCACGTCGTGTTGGAGGCCCAGACCCCGGTGCACGCGTGGGCCGACACCCGCTGGGACAACTTCACCCTCGTCACACCCAACTGGCACTGCAAGCTGCCCGGATATGCCTACCAGGGCGACGATCCGGACGGTTTCATGACGCGTGACGAAGTGGTGGAGTGGCTAGCGGGCTGGCTGGACACCTTCGAGCCGCCCGTGATGACCCACACCCGAGTCACGACGCTGCGCCCGTCCGCAGACGGCGGCTTCGAGTTGACGCTGCAGACCGCGTCCGGGGAGGAGCTGCTGACGTGCGATCACGCGGTCGTCGCCACCGGCGGGTATCCCATTCCCGTGCTCCCGCCGTTCGCCGGTTCGCTGGATCAGGCTGTGACGCAGATCCATTCGGAGGAGTATCGCAACGCCGACCAGCTGCCCGCCGGGGCCGTCCTGGTGGTCGGCACCGGGCAGTCCGGGGCTCAGATCGCCGAAGATCTCCACCTCGAGGGCAGGCAGGTTCACCTCGCCGTCGGCAGCGCGCCGAGAGTGGCCCGCTCCTACCGCGGCCGTGACTGCATGACCTGGCTGTCCGACATGGGTCTCTACGACAAGCCCGCCCCGGAGTACCCGGGCGGCAAGGCGGCCATCGAGAAGACCAACCACTACGTCACCGGACGTGACGGTGGTCGTGACATCGACCTGCGTCGCTTCGCCACCGAGGGCATGAAGCTGTACGGCACGCTGGCCGACGGCAAGGACGCCCGCCTGGTCTTCGAGCCGTCGTTGCGCGCCGCGCTGGACAAGGCGGATTCGACCTACAACTCGATCTGCTCGGACATCGACGCCCACATCGAGCGTCACGGACTGGAGGGGTCCGTTGCCCCGGCGTCTCGGTACATGCCGGTCTGGGAGCCCGACACCGAGATCACCGAGCTCGATCTGGCCGCCGAGGGCATCACCAGCATCGTCTGGGCCATCGGTTACCGGCCCGACTACCGGTGGATCGAGGCGAGCGCGTTCGACGGTGGCGGACGGCCCATGCAGAACCGTGGCGTCACCTCCGTCGAAGGACTGTCGTTCGTGGGGCTGCCGTGGATGCACACCTGGGGTTCGGGCCGGTTTCTCGGGATCGACCGCGACGCCCGACACATCGCGGAGAAGATCATCGACAGCGATCGTCGCGAGTCCACACCCCGTCTCGCCGTAGCCCGCTGACGGACAGACATGGCGCGCCAATCGTTCTCGCGGCTGATCACCGGCCGCGCGCTGCTCGGACCGGGAGCGGTGGTGGTGGTGGAGGACGACACCGAACTGACCGCCGCCGATCTGGACCGGCGCAGCAACCGACTGGCGCGGGAGCTGTTGGCCCTCGGCGTGGGCCGCGACGATCTGGTCGTCGTGTCGCTGCCGACGAGCATCGAATTCGTCGTGGCCTGCGTGGCGGTCTGGAAGGTGGGTGCCACCCCCCAACCGGTGGCGCCGTCGCTGGCCGATGACGAGAGGGCGGACCTGGAGCGGTTGGCCAGACCCGCCCTCGTCATCGGAACACCGCCACGTGATGCGTCGATACCGTTTCTGCCGCAAGGCTTCACGCCCGATCCTCGGCTACCGGACGCGGTGTTGCGCGATGCCTTCGCATCGAGCTGGAAGGCGCCGATCTCGTCGGGTAGCACTGGCAGGCCCAAGGTGGTGATGGCCAATGCACCGGCGTTGCTGGACGCCGACCGGCCCATCGCGGCCTTCCTTCCGCGTCGCGCGGTGCAGTTGGTCCTGTCGCCGCTGTGGCACTCGGCGTCATTTACCTACGCATTCCGCGGTCTGCTCACCGGGCACCGACTGGTGCTCACCGACGGATTCGACGAGCTCCGCTTCGTCGAACTCGTCCGACGGCATGGGGTCACGTGGACCCTCCTGTCGCCGAGCATGATTCACGCGCTGATTCGGGCGCCCCAGCGCGAAGGCGTCGGGTCGCTCGAGTCGGTGCTGCACATGGGCGGACCCTGCGCCGAGTCCGACAAGAGGGCACTCATCGACTGGCTGGGACCCGAGCGCGTCGTCGAGGTGTACGCGGGCAGCGAGTCCAACGGCCTGACGATGATCACCGGCACCGACTGGTTGATTCGACCGGGCAGCGTCGGAAAACCCATCGGTGGCACCGAGATTCGGATCCAGCGTGACGATGGCGCGATCGCATCGGCGGGTGAGGTCGGGACGATCTGGATGCGGCGTGGTGAGCGACCCGCATATCGCTACCTCGGTGCCGCGTCCCGGCGCACCACCGATGGCTGGGACACCCTCGGCGACCTCGGAATGCTCGACGCGGACGGCTATCTGACGGTGGTGGAACGCGTGGCCGACGTGATCGGCGCTGGAGCGCAGCGGGTGTTTCCCTCCCGCGTCGAGCACGTCCTGGAAGCTCATCCCGACGTCCGCGGCGCGGTCGTCTTCGGAGTCGCGGATCGCGTCGCGGCGGTCGTAGACGTCGGTGAGGCCGAGCTGGACGCCGACGATCTCCGCGCCTTCGCCGGGGCGCGACTGGCGCCGCACGAAATGCCGTGCCATATCGACGTCACCCGCAGATCCCTCCGAAACGCCGCAGGCAAGGTTCGCCGTAGCACCTACGCATCCCTGCACCGCAATCCCGCCCCTCACTGAAGTGCTAGGAGAACCCATGACCGTCTCCACCCGTGTCGACCTCGCCCTGCTGGGGATCCGGGGCCGACCACCGGTGAGCCGCACTGCCGGCGCCGGCCCCAGCGACGACGGCCACCTGATGATCGACGGTCGCGCCGCAGCCATCCAGCTGAATCCCGATAGCCCGTTCGTCTTCGACGGAAGTCGGGTACTGCTCGACGGTGCGGACACCGGCCTCGCCGTCGACGTCATCAACCGACCGAAGTTCTACGATCTACAGACCGCCGACGGCGTGTCCTACGAGAAGATCGCCCGGCTGCACGGTCGAAACGTGCTTGCCACCACCGTCGTTCAAACCTGCATCCGCTACGCGGAGGACCAGCGGTGCCGATTCTGCTCGATCGAGGAGTCCCTGCGCTCGGGTGCCACCACCGCCGTGAAACGGCCCGCCGAGCTGGCCGAGGTCGCCGAAGCGGCCGTGCGGCTCGACGGCATCGAGCAGATGGTGATGACGACCGGCACGTCGGCGGGCGCCGATCGAGGCGCCAGGCACCTGGCCCGCTGCGTCCGGGCGGTGAAGTCCGCGGTGCCCGGGCTGCCGATTCAGGTGCAGTGTGAGCCGCCCGCCGACCTCGCCGTCCTGACCGAGCTCCGCGACGCGGGCGCCGATGCCATCGGCATCCACGTCGAATCGCTCGACGACGACGTCCGCCGCCGCTGGATGCCTGGCAAGGCGACGGTGCCGATGGCGAAGTATCGCGAGGCGTGGCGCGAGGCGGTGCGGGTGTTCGGCCGCAACCAGGTCTCCACGTATCTGCTCGTCGGGCTCGGAGAGGACCCCGAGGAGTTGATCGCGGGTGCCGCCGAGCTCGTCGACATGGGTGTCTACCCCTTCGTCGTACCGTTCCGCCCGCATCCGGGCACGCTGGCGGTGGACGTCGATGGCGCGGGCGCACCGGACGCGGCGACCGTCGAGAAGGTGTCAAGGGAGGTCGCGAATGCGCTGCGGATCGCAGGCATGGCGGGTGCCGACCAGAAGGCGGGCTGTGCCGCGTGTGGGGCCTGCGGCGTGCTGCAGAGTGTGGGTGGGTGACTCGCATGGAGACGGTCGACCAGCAAGTGCTCCATCAGTACCGGCGTCGTCAAGAGCTGTCCATCCTGGCGGGCGCCCGCAGTCACGCCGCACCCGCGTCCGGATTCCTGATCCGGCACGCGGACGGTGCCGAGGACGTCGCGGCCTACCGGCGGCTGCGCCACGACGCGTTCGTCGTCGACCAGCGTCTGTTCGTCGGTAGCGACGCCGACGACGTCGACGACGATCCGCGAACCGTCGTCCTCGTGGCGACGAGCACCGACGGCACGGTGCTCGGTGGCGTGCGGCTGGCGCCGCAGTGCACACCGGACCTCGGCTGGTGGGCGGGCAGCAGGCTGGTCACCGTCGAAGCGGCGAGGTCCTCGGGTGTCGGCCCCGCCCTGGTGCGGGCGGCTTGCGCCCACGCCGAATCGGCCGGCGTGCTGCGCTTCGACGCCATGGTGCAACGCCGTTACTCGGCCATGTTCGCGTCGCTGGGGTGGGAGGACCACGGCGACTGCCTGGTGGCAGGTCAACCGCACGCGCTGATGCGCTGGCCGCTGCACCAGATGCAACGCCTCGCCGACGCAACCAAGTCGTTCCTCGGCGATGCGCTCGCCCCGCTGCGGGCGGTGCCGGGCGGCCTCGGACCGGTCGGCTTCGTCGGTGACGACGGCGTGCCCGTGCCGGGCAGCGACCTGGTGGCCGCATGTGATGCAATCATCCCGTCCATGGTGGAACGCGATCCGGAGTGGGCGGGGTGGTGTTCGGTGCTGGTCAACGTCAATGACCTGACGGCGATGGGCGCCGCGCCGACGGGTCTGCTGGACGCGGTCGGCGCGCCCACTCGCTCGTTGCTGACGCGGATCGTGCGCGGCATCGCCAGGGCATCGGAGGCGTGGCGGGTTCCCGTCCTCGGCGGCCACACTCAACTCGGGGTGCCCGCCGCGCTGGCCGTCACCGCCCTCGGTCGGACTACGCGTCCGGTGCGCGCCGGTGGCGGTTCGGTGGGGGACACCCTGCGGCTGACCGCTGATCTCACTGGCGGCTGGCGGCCGGGTCAGCATGGCAGACAATGGGATTCGAGCAGTACCCGTAGCGCCGACGACCTCGCCGAACTCGCTGCGTTGGTGGCGAAGATGGCGCCGCGGGCGGCCAAGGACGTCAGCATGGCAGGCGTCGTCGGGACCGTCGGGATGCTGGTCGAGGCCAGCGGAACCGGTGCCGAGCTGGACGTCGCCCGCATTCCGCGGCCCTCCGACGCGGACATGGGAGCGTGGCTGACCTGTTTTCCTGGCTACGCGATGCTCACCGCCGACCAGCCAGGGGCCGACGTGCCGCAGACGCCTCGCGGCGTGGTCTCGGAGGCATGCGGCAGGCTGACGGTTGACCACGGTGTTCGACTGAGGTGGCCCGACGGCGTCGCGACGACCGCCGTCGCGCCGGGAGTGACCGGCCTGGGGAGGGCCTGAATTGGCAGCGGAAGACAGTCCACGCAGGCGCGGCTCCAGCGGGGCGACCGGGGAATGACGTTGGTGACGATCGGTGCCGTCGCGGCCCACTTCGGCCGCGACGTGGATCGCGGCGTCAGTAAGGTCGTCGGCATCGTCGATGCCGCCGCGCGCGACGGCGTCGAGTTGCTGGTGTTCCCCGACGCGTGCCTCGGCGGCTACATCGGTGATCTGCGGGCCCCCGATCCGGACGACCGGCCACCCGCGCTGGATCCCGACGGGCCGGAGATCGAGGCGGTGATCGCGGCGGCCGGGTCGATGACGGTATGCGTCGGATACGCCGAGGAGGCGCTCGGCGGCCGCTACAACGCGGCGATCTGCGTCTCCGGCGACGGCGTGCTCGGCCACCATCGCAAGGTGCATCAGCCCGCAGGGGAGTCGCTCGCATATCTGGCGGGTGACACCTTCACCGCGTTCGACACTCCGGTCGGCCGGCTCGGCATGCTGATCGACTACGACAAGACCTTCCCCGAGTCCGCCCGCGCCCTCGCGCTCGACGGCGCCCAGATCATCGCGGCGCTGTCGGCGTGGCCAGCAAGCGTGACCGACCGGGCCTCCCGGCTGCCCGCCGACCGGCAG
Source organism: Mycobacterium sp. (assembly GCF_040509115.1). Lineage (GTDB taxonomy): Bacteria > Actinomycetota > Actinomycetes > Mycobacteriales > Mycobacteriaceae > Mycobacterium. Next base: position 8,637 of record NZ_JBEVLO010000477.1, read on the forward strand.
TCGAGGTTGTTCGACCTCTACGACTGCGCCCGCGCCGCGGAGAACCAGGTAGTCGTGGTGTCGTCGAACCAGACGGGCGTGATGGGCGCGCTGCGCTTCCTCGGCCAGGCCAAGGTGGTGGGCCCCGGCGGCGACGTGCTGGTGAACACCGGGTCCAAGGGCGGGTTGGCCAAGGTCACCGTCGACGTCGACGCCGAGATCACCCGCGCGCGAAAGGTGTTGAACCACCTCGCTGAACGCCGGGTCGACGTGTACGGCGCCAGGACGGGGATCTGACGGTGCGCGTCGCGCTGCTCACCTATTCGACGAAACCGCGCGGCGGTGTGGTGCACACCCTGAACCTCGCGGAGGCCTTGGCGGCATCCGGGATCGACGTCACCGTATGGTCGCTGGCCCGCAAGGGCGACCGTGGCTTCTTCCGTGAGGTGGATTCCGCGGTGGGGGTGCGGCTGGTCGAGTTCCCCGACCGGCCCGAGGAGGCGGTGACCGAGCGCATCGTGCGGTCGATCGCCTTGCTGCGAAACGCGTTCAGGCCAGGCGACTTCGACATCGTCCATGCGCAGGACTGCATCAGCGCCAACGCCGTGGGTGCCTGCATCCGCACCATCCACCACCTCGACGAGTTCACCACGCCAGTGCTTGCCGACTGTCACGAGAAGGCGGTCGTCGAGCCGTACGCCCGCATCTGCGTGTCGGCCGCGGTTGCCGAGGAGGTCCGCCACGGCTGGGGGTTCACCCCGACGGTCATCCCGAACGGCGTGCGTGCCCTGAGGTTCGTCGAGGCGGCATCCGATTCCGGGGCTGCGCTGCGCGACGGCTGGAGCCGGCGCCTGGGCCGGTACGTGCTCGCCGTCGGTGGTATCGAACCGCGCAAGGGCACCATCGACCTGATCGATGCGTACCACCTTCTGCGGCAACGACTTCCCGACGTCAATCTGGTGATCGCGGGCGGTGAGACGCTATTCGACTACCGCGACTACCGTGCCGCGTTCGAGCGTCGGTGCGTCGAACTGGACGTCGAGCCGGTGATCCTCGGGGCGGTCGAGGACGACGAACTGCCGAGTTTGATCGCTGCGTCGGCCACCTTCGCCTTCCCGTCGACCAAGGAGGGTTTTGGTCTGGCCGCCATGGAGGCGCTCGCGGCCGGGCGGCCCGTCGTCACCCGCGACCTACCCGTTCTGCGTGAGGTGTTCGGCGACACCGTTCGGTACGCGTCGACTCCCGCGACGTTCGCCGAGGC
>NZ_JBEVLO010000478.1:0-11743 GCF_040509115.1 Mycobacterium sp.
ACGCTGCCCCTGAATCGCGATCAACACCAGATCACGCCACGGGTGCCTGCGGCACACACCGATCCGCGCACCGAGGTCGGTCTGGTGGGCGACACACTCAATCGGCTGCTCGACCACGTCGAGGGAGCGCTGACCGACGTCGCCGCTTCGGACCGCAGGATGCGTCAGTTCATCACCGACGCCAGCCACGAACTGCGCACCCCGCTCGCAGCGATTCAGGGTTACGCCGAGCTCACCCGCCAGGACAGCGCCGTGCTGCCCGAGACCACGGAGTACTCGCTGGCCCGGATCGAAGCGGAGTCCGCCCGGATGAACGCCCTGGTCTCGGACCTGCTGCTGCTGGCCAGGATCGACGAGGGGCAGGACCTGGAGGCCACCGACGTCGACCTGGCGGATCTGGTGGTCAACGCCGCCAACGACGCGGCGGTCTCGTCACCGGCGCACACCTGGGTGACGCGGGTTCCCGACGATGCGGTGTGGGTGCGGGGCGATCGGGCGAAGTTGCATCAGGCCGTTGCGAATCTGCTGTCGAACGCCCGCGTGCACACTCCGGACGGCACCACCGTCACCACGACCATCACCACCGAGGAAGGCGCTGCGATGGCCACCCTGGTGGTCGGCGACGACGGACCCGGCATCGACGGCGCGTTGCTTCCCCATCTGTTCGAGCGGTTCGTCCGCGCCGACAAGTCGCGGTCTCGCCAGGCGGGCAATTCTGGTCTGGGGTTGGCCATCACCGCGGCGATCGTCGAGGCGCACGAGGGCTCGATCGTCGCCGACTCGGCGGACGGGTTGACGTCGTTCACCATGCGCTTACCGCTCACGGAATACAGTGGCGACAATTCCACTCCGCGACGATTCGCACTTAGCAAGTAAATCATCAAGGCTGAAACGAAATAGGGAATTGCGATGCGTTGATGGCATCGCAATTCCCTTCGCCTTACCGACTTCGCAATGTGTCGAGTCGGGCTGGTCAATCGTCGTTCAGCAGGCCAGGTCGATGTGGACCGTCTTCGCAAGGACGGTCTCGGCAGGCGATCCGCCACCGCGCGAGTCGACGGTCGAGAACGTGGGTCCGGTTTGCACCGACGTGATGGTGCACGCCGAGAGGGGCGCTGCGCCAGTTCGATTCAGAATGACGTTGTAGCCGCCGGCTTCCAGCGTCCGCACCGTGTCCTGCACGTAGGTCGGGCCGGTCGACTCGGCATTGGCGGCACCGGCGAAGCCGAGCGTGGCGGCGGTCATGGCACCGGCGGCCAAGGCCCCGAAGAAGTACTTGTTCATTTCAGTGGTCTCCCTGTTAATAAGGGAGGCAATTTGCTCCCTCAATGAATTCGACACCACTGACACTAGGGATTTTCCGGACGCTCACATATGGCGTTTCCCGGAGACTTGAAGGGGGGATAACCCCCAGCTGGATTTCGCCGAACGATCAGGCGAGTGATGCCACGATATCGGCAACGGATCCGGAAATTGCCTTCTGATATCCCGTGCCCGCCCAGATGTTCACGCCGTGCGGGTCGCCTGCCTTGACCGCGGCCGCCCGCACCGGGCTGGTGAGGTAGTGGATCTCCGGGTACGCCGCAGGCGCCTCGGCGTCGTGGTCGTCGATGAAGCGATTGCGAAGACCGCGGGCGTAGCGGCCTGAGAAACACCGCGTGACAGCGGTTTCGGTGAATTGGGCATCCTGAAGAGCCGCGCGGTGGACGGCGCTGCTACCCGCCTCGTCGGCCAAGAGGAACGCGGTGCCGAGCTGTGCGGCGACCGCCCCGGAGGCGGACACGTCGGCGACGTCGGCGGCGGTCATCAGACCTCCCGCGGCGATCACGGGAACGTTCAGTGCGACGGTGGTCGCCCGCAGCAGTTGGCTGAGCGGCTGCGTCGCTGGCGACGCCAGCGGATCGAAGGTGCCGCGATGCCCTCCCGCGGCGGGGCCCTGCGCGGCGACCGCGTCGACACCGACCGCGACGGCGAGTTCCCCCTCGGCCAGGGTCGTCACCGTGGCGACGGTCGTGATGCCCGCACCTCGTAACCGGGCGCAGTCGTCGGCCGTGGGTAGCCCGAAGGTGAACGACACGACCTCCGGCTTGAGGTCTAAGACGACGTCGAGCTTGGCCGCCCAGTCGTCGTCGTCGAAACGTGCGTCGCCGAGCCGGACGGAGTAGCGCTCGGACTCGCGCTGCAGCGCCTGCGCGTAGCGCTGGATGGCCTGGGGTCGGGCGGTGCTCGGCCCCGGAACGAAGAGGTTCGCGCCCAGCGGCCCGGTCGTCAGGGCCCGGGCCGCCGTGATCCGTTCGGCGAACGCCTCGGCCTTCAGGTATCCCCCGGCGAGGAAGCCCAGACCGCCCGCATTGGATCCCGCAGCGGCCAGCTCCGGCGTGGTGGGTCCACCCGCCATGGGAGCGATGATCACCGGCACGTCGAGTGAACGAACGTCGAAACCGGTCATCAGCGCACCGCCTTTGCGAACATCAGACAATCCTGCGGCTCGGGGCCGAAGTTCGGAAACACCACGTACCGGGACATCCGGCCCTCCAGACCAAGACCACTTCGCCGTAGGACTACAGCAGAACCCGCATTGTCGACGTGGCAGTACGCCGAGATCCGGTACACCGTCGGATCCCGCTGTGCCTCGTCGACCAAGATCTTTGCCACCTCGGACATGATGCCCTGACGCCACCACCGTCGGCCCAGGCAATAGCCGAATTCGATGACATGCGGTCGCGGCCGCGTCCAGGCACACGTGCCGATCACGTCGCGGTGCTCACCGCATGGACATGGCCATCGTTCAACCACACCATCGTCAGCACGCGACGACTTCGGTAGCCAGACTTGCGAATTCGGTAGGCCGGGCCGCTCATCAGCCGTGACCCCGCGCCTCCTCCTGGCCGACGTAGTCACCCGCCAACCCCGCGACGTGCTCGGGCAACTCCCCTGCTGCCACGTCCGCGAGGCTGGTCTCTTCCAGCACCGAACGCATGCTGGCCCGCAGCGCACGCCAGACGTCGGTCAGTGCCGCCGTCGGGCCCGAATACGGAAGATCGCCGAGGCCGATGTCTCGGACGCTCGCCAGCGGACCGTCGATGCACCGGAGCACGTCGGCGATGCTGATCTCAGCCGCGGACCTGGCCAGCGCATAACCGCCGTCACGGCCCCTGGCGCTGCGGACCAGCCGGTCCGTGCGCAAGTCCGACAGAATGTCGACGAGAAACTGCGGCGGAATGCCCTGCGCCTTCGCCAGATCATCGGTCTTGACCAGAACACCCTCGTCGACCGTGGCCAGCTGGACCATCGCCCTGACGGCATACTCCGCCTTGGCCGACATCCGCATGACGCGAATCATGCCACCGCCGTTGCCGCCCCATCGGCAAGGCGGCACGATCATGAGATGACCACCCGCGTCACCTGTTGTCAGATACCACTGGCGATCGGCGACACCACCGGCAACCAAGCCACCTCGCGAGCCGCGATCGAGGCGGCCGCAGGTGACGGCGCGCAGATCGTCGTACTGCCCGAGCTCGCGTCGTCGGGCTACGTCTTCGCCGACCGCGCCGAGCTGGTGTCCCTCGCGGAGACGCGCGACGGCCCCGCCATCACCGGATGGGCGAATCTCGCAGCGGCCTTCGATCTGACCATCGTCGCCGGTTTCCCCGAGGCAGCGGGCGACCACGTGTACAACAGCGCCGCCGTCGTCGACTCGACCGGACTCCGTGGCGTCTACCGCAAGGCGCACCTGTGGGACACGGAGAACGCCGTGTTCGACAGGGGTGACGACCTCCCGATGCTGGTGGACACCGCGCACGGCCGCATCGGCGTGATGATCTGCTACGACGTCGAATTCCCCGAATGGGTGCGGGCGGTGGCGTTGGCGGGCGCCGATCTGCTGTGCGCACCGGTGAATTGGCCGCTGCTACCCCGCCCCGACGGCGAGCGGCCCACCGAGATGGTGCGCGCACTCGCGGGCGCGGGCAGCAACCGCATGCCCATCGCGGTGTGTGACCGCACCGCCGTGGAACGGGGGGTGGACTGGATCGGTGGCAGCGTGATCACCGATGCCGATGGCTACCCCATGGTGGTCGCCCAATACGGCAAGCCGGGCAACGTGACCGCGGACGTCGACCTCGCCGAGGCGCGGGTGAAGCGATTCAACGAGAACAACGACGTTCACGGCGACCGTCGCACCGATCTGTATCGCCGTACCGCGCTACTGGACTGACGGCGGTGCGTTGCGCAGGGTGCCCGTCATCGCGCGCACCGACTCGGGCAGGTCGATCCCAGGAGCCAGATCCGGCGCGGCCTGCGGTGCGCCGTAGGTGACCGACATCGGCACCACGCCCGCCCAGGCTTCTCCGGCGATGTCTTCGTCGGGATCCTCGGGCCATCCCGCACTGACCTTCAGCGACCAGTTGTCGGCGCCGATGGGCAGTTTGAGCGCCAGGGTCGCCGCGATCTCCTTGCGGCTGCTCGCCCGCAGTTCGGCGACCCGACCGGGGATGAACGTATCGGTCAGGATCTCGAGGTAACCGAGTTTGTCGGCCTCTGGCACCTTCTCGAAGACGCCGAAGATGGCGGCGCTGCGGTACCGGAACGACGACTCGAACCCACTGCGCGCCACCACCACACCGTCCAGCGTGGTAACCGACACGGCCGCGGCGGCGCCCGCGGCGAGCGCCCTCATCCAGGGCGACCCCGTCGACCCGTGGACCACGACGTCGTCGCCGATGCGCGCGAAACCGGTCGGAAAGATCACCGGATGCCCGTCGCGCACCAACGCGATGGTGGCCAACGGCGTGCTCGCGAGCAGTTCGTCCAGTGCGCTGCGCGACGTCTCCTGCTTCTCGCTGAGCCGGGTGACCGTGGTGGGGGGCTGGGTCATCGGAACCTGGGTCATCGAAGCATTGTGGGTCCCGTTGGGTCGTACCGCCAGGCAGCCTGCTCACTGACGAGGAACCCGCCGCTCAGGCGTGGTAAACCTGGTTTCCACCGTTGCGCTTGGCGGCATACATCGCCTTGTCCGCGGCAACGATGAGCTCTTCGACGATGCGCGTCGCGCTGCGTTCGGGACGTTCAAGCGCGACGGAACTGGAGCCGATGCTGGCAGTGACCGAGTGCGACAACCCGGATATCGCGCCGCACAGCGCAGCGGCGTTCGGCTTGCCGTCGGTGCCCGACGTGGACATCACCGCGACGAGGAACTCCTCGCCGCCGGCACGACATATGGCCGCGGTCGGCGGGGCGTGCCGACGCAGGAGCTCGGCCACCGCGATGAGAACGCCGTCGCCTGCGGCGTGGCCGTAGGTGTCGTTGACCCGCTTGAAGTCGTCGAGGTCGATCATCTGAACGGTCAGATGCGTGGCCTCTGATCCGCCGGCGGCCAGCCGGCGGGTGATCGTCTCGATGAAGCCCCGCCGGTTGAGCAGTCCGGTAAGCGGATCCTGATCGCTCTTCATCGCATACCGACCCATCGCCCTTGCGGTGCCCCAGATGGCCAAGGGGATCGTCACGTTCAGGAACCAGATCAGCCAGAACGCGGCCACCGCGGCTGGCACGCCCGCTTCTCGGGTCAGCCGCGTCGCAGCGACAGTGGCGAGCCCGACCGCGACCACGAAGTTGCAGGCGAGGAGCTTGGGGCCGTGGAAGAAGGCGATGTAGCTCCCGGTCACCGCCGTTGCGGTACACGTGAGAGTGGCGACCGCGGTATTCGTCTCGCTCAGAGTCCAGCCACTGATGCAGAGCACGCCGATCACGACGATGGCCACCGATTGGCGCCGGGTCGGCCACCGCGTCAACCAGAACGCGATGTTGCCGGCGGTGAAGGCTCCGGTGAGTACCACCACCGCAGCCAGGAGCAGCGGACTCCGGTCACGGTCGAGGATCTCGCTCAACGGAACCATCATGGCCGAGGCATTGACCACGGCCATGATCACCTGTGCAGGACGAATCAAGCCGCGCTCGCGCAGAAAGTCCGTGGTCCAGTCGTAGTGGTCGGGCTGACGCCACCATGCCCATAACGCTGACACCACCCCTACACCCCCCGATCATTAGCTGCACGACGGATAGCTAATCAACCCCAATAATCGTACCGACGCCGACAACGGTCGGGTGCAGCAATTTCCTCCGCATGAGGCGAAGGCGATGACGACCTAGGCCTAGGGGCCGAATTGCCAGCTAAACGCCGATGCCAGGTTCTTCTGCCATCGGCACAATCGGCCAATCCGCGCATTGCGAGCGAATGTTTCCGCGCGTGGAGGGCATGGTCGACGGGTCGACGTCGTGATCTCGCTAGCAACCGCCACCACGATGGCCGTCGGCCCGGGCCGAGCTAAGGGGACCCGGCCGCCCCTTCGCCCGTACTAAAGGTCGGGAAGCCGTGGCCGTCCCGCATCAGTTGCCGGGTCACGCCGGGGAAGGCCACGTACAGCACCACCCCCACGACGACGCACGCGATCGCCGCGCGCAGCAGTCGCCGCCACAGTCGCCACGTGAGCCAGGCGGCGATCAGCGCACCCAAACCGGGTACCGATGCCTGCGCAAACTGGTCCACCAGGTCTTGAACGTCCATCGCACGCACATCTTGCCGCCCCGAGCGCGGCGCATCCGGTAGCAGGGCGCAGCCGTTGTGAAATTGAGTTCAAGTGAAACTGAGTTCAAGGGGTGCGCGGACCTCGTCGTCGCTGCGCCTCAGTCGGGGATGGCGGCGGCGTCGGGCGCCACGACCGCGAAGAGGTCTGCGAGCGCCGCCAGGCTGGCGGCCTGCAGGCCCTCCGCGGGGACGACTGCATCTCCCAAGCCCGGCAGTGCCCTCGTCGCCGTGGCAGCGGCGACGACCGTCGGCGCGTAACCCAGGTTGAAGGCGCCGCGGGCCGTGGAGTTGACGCACATGTGCGTCATGAAACCCGCGAGCAGCAGGTTGCCGGCGCCGATGGCCTTGAGCTTGTCGTCCAGATCGGTCTTCACGAACGAGTTCGGATACTGCTTCACGACGGTCTGTTCGCCGTCCCGCGGCGCCACCCGGTCCACGATGGCGCCGCTCTCCCCCTCGATGTCGTACAGCGAGCCCGGACCGTCGGAGTGCTGAACGTGGATGATCGGGATGCCAGCCGTCCTGGCTCGCTCCAACAGTTCGGCGGCCTCGTCCAGCGCCGCCTGCACGCCGTCGAGTTCCATCACGCCGCGGGTATAGGTGTTCTGGCAGTCGATCATCACCAGCGTGGACTCCGCCAGGGATGGGGGTGCAAGGGGCAGTTCGGCCAGGGCGCGCAGCGTCGGATTGCTCATGGCTCGAGGCTAGTGCCGGGTGGTGACCGCCAACACCGCATCCGCCAATTCCGGCCTGCAGACGATGAGGTCCGGCAGTAGCACGTCGGCCTGGTTGTATCGCAGCGGCGAACCGTCCAGGCGCGACGTGAACAACCCGGCCGCGTGCGCCACCGCGACGGGAGCCGCCGAGTCCCACTCGTACTGCCCGCCGGCATGCACGTAGACATCGGAGATGCCCTGCACCACCGAGGCGACCTTGGCTCCGGCAGAACCCATCTCGACCAGCGTGCCCTGCAGCGCGTCCCGTACTGCCAGCGCGATGGCCGGTGGCCTGCTGCGGGACAACACGATTCGCGGCGCGCCGGCTGTTGGTGGTGGCGGTGCCACCTCGGGCGTGGCCAGCGTGACGCCCTGGGCGGGGAGGGCGACCGCCCCCGCGACGAGCTCACCGGACTGCCACAGCGCCACGTGCACCGCCCAGTCATCACGACCGAGCTCGCCGAACTCCCTGGTGCCGTCGAGCGGGTCGACGATCCAAACCCTCTCGGCGGTGAGCCGGGCCAGGTTGGCGTGCTCCTCTTCGGTGGCCTCCTCGGAGAGCACGGCGTCACCGGCTCGCTCGGTGCCCAGTGCCTGCATCAGGAAGTCATGGGACCGCTTGTCACCGGCGGACTTCCGTTCGTCGATGCCAACGTCGGCGAGCTCGGCACGGACGGCGAGCAGCAGCTCACCCGCCTCGGTGGCGAGCCGGGCGGCGAGCTCGTGGTCGCTCACGACTTCGGCCTCAGCAGATCGATGACCTGCTGAGCGAGCTCGTCCACCGACTGCTCGGGGGTCAGCCGCAGGTCGGGGTTCTTCGGTCGCTGGTACGGGCTGTCGATGCCGGTGAAGTGGGTGATCTCGCCGCGGCGGGCCTTGGCGTAGAGCCCCTTCGGATCCCGACGCTCACAGTCTTCGAGCGGGGTGTCACAAAACACCTCGTAGAAGTCGTACCCCTGATCGACGTGCACCTGCCGGGCCAACGCACGGTGTTCCGCGAGCGGGCTGATGGCGGGCACCAGCACGATCTGCCCGGAGTCGGCAAGCAGCGTGGCGATGTGCGCCAACCGGCGCAGGTTCTCCGCGCGGTCGGCCATCGAGAAGCCCAGATCGGCGTTGAGTCCGTGGCGCAGGTTGTCACCGTCGAGAACATAAGCGGGACGCCCACTTTCGAGCAGCTTCTGCTCCACCAGCATGGCCACCGACGACTTGCCGGAACCGGACAGACCGGTGAACCAGATCGTGCTGCCTCGCGACAGGCGGTCCTGCGCGGTGACCAGGTTCTGGTGCTTCACGGCATTCGGGCTGGCCGTCCGCGTCGCGGCGGGAGTCGTGTCGCGCACCATCCCTGCGGCGACGGTGCCGTTGGTGTCGGGATCGATGAGGATGAACGACCCCGTCGCGGCGTTGCGGGAGTACTCGTCGAGCAGCAGCGGCACCTGCGTGCGCAGCGTGACGCGACCGAGTTCGTTGAGCTTCAACGCCGTTGCGCTCTTGTCGCGGTGCAGCGTGTTGACGTCGAGCCGGTAGTCCAGTGCTGTCACCTTGGCCCTGGTTGTCCGGCTGGTGTGCTTGATGACGTACTCGCGGCCCGGCTCCAGGGCGGCCTCGTCGGCCATCCAGCACACCGTGGCATCGAAGTCCTGGGTGGCGTGCGGCTGATTGTTGGTGCGGGTGATCATGTCACCGCGTGAGATGTCGATGTCGTCGGCCAGGCTGATCGACACGGCCATCGGAGGGAACGCCTCGGCGACGGATCCCGTCGGACCTTCGATCTCGGTGATGCGACTGCTCTTACCCGCTGGGAGCACGACGATCTCGTCACCGGGACGCATGACACCGCTGGCCACCGTGCCCGCATAGCTGCGATGGTCCGCGTGCTCGTGGGTCTGCGGACGGATCACGTACTGGACGGGGAAGCGCACGTCGACCAGGTTGCGGTCACCCGCGATGTAGACCTCTTCGAGATGGCTCAGCAGCGCAGGTCCGTCGTACCAGGGGGTGAGTTCGGACTTGGTCACGACGTTGTCGCCGTTGAGCGCCGACATCGGAATCGTCGTCACGTCGTGCACGTCGAGGCGGGCGGCGAACTCGTGAAACTCATCCCGAGTCGTCTCGAAGATCTTCTGATCCCAACCGACGAGGTCCATCTTGTTGACAGCCAGCACGATGTGTTGGATGCCGAGCAGCGAGGCCAGGAACGCGTGCCGCCGCGACTGCTCGAGCAGGCCGTGGCGCGCGTCGACCAGGACGATCGCCAACTGCGCGGTCGACGTGCCGGTGACCATGTTGCGGGTGTACTGCGTGTGCCCCGGGGTGTCCGCGATGATGAATTTCCGCTTGGGCGTGGCGAAGTAGCGGTAGGCGACGTCGATCGTGATGCCCTGCTCCCGCTCGGCGCGCAGGCCGTCGGTCACCAACGCGAGGTCGGTGTAGTCGTTCCCCCGTTCCTTGGAGGTGCGCTCGACCGACGCGAGCTGGTCCTCCATGACGGCCTTGGAGTCGTAGAGCAGCCTGCCGATGAGCGTGGACTTGCCGTCGTCGACGGAGCCGGCGGTCGCCAGCCTCAAGAGCGTTGCCATCTTATTTTTCCCCTCGCTGCGCTCGACGCATGTCAGAAGTAGCCCTCTCGCTTGCGATCTTCCATCCCCGCCTCGGAGATCCGGTCATCGGCACGGGTCGCGCCGCGTTCGGTCAATCGCGACACCGCGGTCTCGGCGATCACCTCGGAAACCGTGCCCGCCAACGATTCGACGCAGCCGGTGCAGGTGACGTCGCCGACGGTGCGGAAGCGCACGGTCTTCTCGACGACCTGCTCGTCCTTGCGGGGCTGGAGGTACTTGTGCACGGCCAGGAACATGCCGTCGCGCAGGAACACCTGGCGCTGGTGGGCGTAGTAGATCGACGGGAGCTTGATCTTCTCGGCGCCGATGTAGGACCAGATGTCGAACTCGGTCCAGTTGGACAGCGGGAAGACCCGGATGTGCTCGCCCTTGCGGTGTCGGCCGTTGTAGATGTTCCACAACTCGGGCCGCTGCACCTTGGGGTCCCACTGGCCGAACTCGTCACGAAAGCTGAACACCCGCTCCTTGGCGCGTGCCTTCTCCTCGTCGCGACGGGCCCCACCGAAGGCGGCGTCGAACTTGTTCTCCCGAATGGCGCGCAACAACGTGAAGGTCTGCATCGGATTGCGCGACGGGATGGTCTCGACGACGCGCCCGGCGTCGATGTCGTCCTGCACCTTGGCCACGACCAGCCGCACCCCGGACTCGGCGACCAACTCGTCGCGGACCTGGAGGACTTCGTCGAAGTTGTGCCCGGTGTCAACGTGCATCACCGGGAACGGCAGTCGGCCGGGCCGAAATGCCTTGAGCGCCAAGTGCAACATGACGATGGAGTCCTTGCCACCGGAAAACAGCAGCACGGGCTTCTCGAACTCGGCAGCGACCTCGCGAATGATGTGGATGGCCTCGGCTTCCAGTGCGCGCAGATGGCTCAGCTCGTAGCGACCGCCCGACGGGCGCTGCACGTCCTCGGCCGTAGTCAAGGCTTTCCCATTAAGTTGGTAGAGTTGACCAGAATTGCAATCATGGCCTGGAATGTAACCGTCGGCGCCGTCGCGTGTCAACGATCCAGGTCGCTCAGCCCCCTACGTCGACCAGCTCCTGTCCTGAGGCGACTACGTCGCAGGTAATTGAAGCGCTTCCCGGGGACGAAGACGATGCAGGCATGACATCCTCCCGCGGCCCCAACGGCGCCCAGGTCATGGCGCAGTTCCTCCCCCAGTCCCCCTTCGTCGCGAAGCTGGGCATCGTGCCCGAGGTGCTCGACGGGACCCTCGACGGGAAGGGGGTGCGCCTGAGGATGCCGTGGGACCCCGCAAACGTGACGCTCGGCGACGTGGTGCATGGCGGCGCGATTGCGGCCCTCGCCGACGTCACGGTAATGGCCGCGGCCTGGTCGGGGGTACGGACTGCCGAGTCGCTGCGCGGGGTTACGACATCGATGGCCCTGCAATTCGTCTCCCCCGCCCGCGCCACCGACCTACTCGGCATCGGGAGGGTATTGCGTCAGGGCAACACGTTGGTGAACTGCGACGTGGACGTCGTCACGCCGGACGGTCAACTGGTGGCCAAGGCGATCGCCACCTACAAGGTCGGGTAGCAGCCCGCGCACGGTGCGGCTTGCCGTCGAGAACTTGGCGTTCGGTCGACGACACGCCACACAGCAGGCGAAGCTACCGCGTGACTTCGTTCAGCTTGCCGGTAGCGACGTCGAAGACGAAGCCGCGCAACGATTCCTGCTTGGTGACGAACGGGCTGGCCTCGATGCGGCGCAGCGACTGCCGGACGTCCTCGTCGACGTCCGCGAACGCCTCGGCGGCCCACTCCGGCTTGAGCCCCGTTTCGTCCTGGATCTGTTGCTTGAACCCGTCGTCGGTGAA
>NZ_JBEVLO010000479.1:0-5569 GCF_040509115.1 Mycobacterium sp.
TCGGCGGCGCGGGACCCGCGGCACGCCGACGCGCTGCTGTGCGGGCCCGTCACCTACCTCGAGCCGCCGCCCGCGGAAGGTTACGACGTCGTCGACCTGTACCCCCTGGTCAACCCTCATCCCGGCCGTCCGGCGCCCGGCCCCGGCGAGATCGTCGATAGTACTCAGTACGAACTGTTCTGGTCGCTCTCGTTCGCGCTGACGGTGCCGACGTGGCAGCGAATCGGCGGCTTCAGCACGGCGTACGTCGGCTACGGCGGCGAAGACACGGACTTTGGCCAGCTCGCCGCGTGCCGAGCCGTCACGATGCGGTGGGTCGGTGATGCCCACGCATTTCACCAGCACCATCCGGTGTCCGACCCGCCCGTCGAACATCTCGACGACATCCTGATCAACGCCAACGTCTTTCACGACCGGTGGGGATGGTGGCCGATGCAGGGCTGGCTCGACGCGTTCGCCGCACGGCGCCTGATCAGGTGGGACGGCGTCAGTCGGCCCGCCGTCGTGGCCGCCACCAGGGGCGAGGCAGGGTGACCGACGACGCATTGCGCGTGGCAGTGCTGGCATCGGCCCGCTACCCCGTTCGCCAGCCGTTCGCAGGTGGCCTGGAAGCCCACGTGTCACAGGTGGTGCACGCGCTCAACGCACGTGGTCACACCGTCAGCCTGTTCGCCGCCGAGGGGTCGTCAACGGATCTACCCTGCGAAGTGTTGCCCGTGCACACATTCGAGATGACGACGAGGTCGCGCCGGGATTGGCTCACGCCGGCGTGGACCGTCCACGAGACCCACGCCTACGTCTCGGTGATGCTGGAATTGGCTGGTGCGCTGCGTGATTCGTTCGACGTCGTGCACAACCACAGTCTGCACTACATACCGTTGGCGCTCGCCAGGACCATCCCCATGCCAATGCTCACCACACTGCACACGCCGCCGCTGCCGTGGATGGAGTCCGCCGTGGCGTTGCCCGGCGGCGTGGCAAGCGATTTCGTCGCGGTCAGCGAGTACACGGCCGCTCAGTGGCGGCCGGTCAACGGTGTCGTGCCCGTGATCGCCAACGGCATCGACCTTGAGGCGTGGCGACCAGGCCCCGGCGGTGACTATGCCGTGTGGACGGGCCGGATCGTGCCAGAGAAGGGTCTGACCGTCGCCATCGAAGCAGCGAGAGGGGCCGGCTTCACCCTGCGCTTCGCCGGTCCGGTCGGGGACACGGCGTACTTCGAGCAGGACGTGCGACCGCTGCTGGGGCCGGACGTGCGCTACGAGGGCCATCTCCATCAGCGTGACCTCGTCACACTGGTGGGCGGTGCGGCCGTCGCGCTCGTCACGCCGCAGTGGGACGAGCCCTACGGACTGGTGGCAGCCGAGGCGCTGGCCTGTGGAACGCCGGTCGCCGCCCTGGCCCGTGGGGGGATACCCGAGATCCTCGACGACTCCAGTGGCAGGCTGGTTCCGCCCGGTGACGCCGAGGCGCTGCGGCGCGCCGTCATTGACGCGGCGGCGATGCCGAGGTCCGCCGCTCGGGCGCGGGCCGAGACGCACTGCTCGCAGGACGCCATGATCACCCGGTACCTCGACAAGTACCGCGAATTGATCGACAGCCGTGCCGTCGGTGCGACGGGAGTTCCCTTCGCCGGGTGAACTCTCAAATGATCGGGTCGTCACCAGGCCGCAGCACGCGTAGCCACCGATAGCCGTACGCGTCCAGGCTGAGCTCCGCCCGCCCGGCCGAGTCCAGTGGGTATTCCGTGAGCCCGTCGAGGAGGTCGACCAGCACCGACCCCGCAGGCGCGTCCTCGAGCTCGATCGGCACCAGGCAACCCTCATCGCCGAAGTTGTGCAATGCCAACATCTCCCACGCTGAATCCGTCCGGCAGACATGGGCCAGCACCGACCGGTTGGGCTGCTTCACGATGGCCGGCGTCGACCAGCCGATCTCCGGCTGTTGGCGGTAGGTGTAGATGAGGTCGCGGATGAACCACCAGAACGAACCATGGTCGTGGCGTTGCGCGGCAGCGTTCACGCGGTCGGGTCCGAACAGTCCGTCGGGGAGTGGGCGGGTGAGCTTGCGCTTGGCGGCCGTCGAGAAGCCACCGTTGACCCCGTCGCTCCACTGCATTGGCGAGCGAACCGCCAATCGTCCGGGAATGTCGAGGTTTTCGGCCATTCCGATCTCCTCGCCGTAGAACAGGACCGGGCTGCCTGGCAGGGAGAAGGCCAGCGAGTACACCATCCGCATTCGGCGCTCGTCGCCGCCGAGCATGGACGGCAGCCGCCGTCGCAGCCCCCGGTCGTAGAGCTGCATGTCCGGGTCCGGCCCGAAGGCGTCGAAGACTTCCTGACGTTCGGCATCGCTCAGCTTGTCCAGCGTCAGCTCGTCGTGATTGCGCACGAAGTTCGCCCACTGGCTGGTCACGTCGAGGCTTGGCCGCTGGCGCAGTGCCCTGGCCAACGGCCTGGCGTCGCCTCGCGCCAGCGACAGGTAGATGCTCTGCATGCCGATGAAGTCGAACTGCATGTTCAGGCCGTCGCCATCGGGCCCACCGAAGAAGGCCTTCTGGTCCTTGTAAGCGACGTTGACCTCGCCAAGGAGCACGGCGTCGCCGACGCGGCGGGTGACGAAGTTGCGTACGTCGCCCAGGTATTCGTAGGGATCGAAGACGCCGGGATCGCCGGGGACGCCGTCCTTGGCGAACAGGAACGGCACCGCGTCGATGCGGAATCCGGAGACGCCGAGCTCGAGCCAGAACCCTAGGGTGCGTGAGATCTCTTCCTGCACCTTGGGATTGGCGATGTTGAGGTCGGGCTGATGTTTGTAGAAGTGATGCAGGTACCACTCGTCGGTCTTGGGGTCGAGCTCCCAGATGCTGTCCTCCTGGTCGGGGAAGACGACGTCCTTGGGGCTGGACTTCGGTTCGGTAGCGCTCCACACGTAGTAGTCCCGGTAGGGGTCGTCCTTGCTGCGGCGGGCGGACTTGAACCACGGGTGGGCGTCGGAGGTGTGGTTCATCACGAAGTCGATGATCACCCGGATTCCTGCCGACCGAGCCGTGCGCATCAGCTCGACGAAGTCGCCGAGATTGCCAAGCCGCGAATCCACGCCGAAGAAGTCGGTGATGTCGTAGCCGTCGTCCTTGCGGGCGGTCGGGTAGAACGGCATCAACCACAGGCACGTCACGCCGAGGTCGGCGAGATACTCGATGCGGTCGGCCATCCCACGGATGTCGCCAGTGCCATCGCCGTTGCTGTCGTTGAACGTCTCGATGTCGGCGCAGTAGAAGACGGCGTTCTTCCACCACAGGTCGCCGGTGTCGACGCTCCTCATGCCATCGCCGTGCTCGTCGCTGGGGCGGTCGGGGACAGTTGCGGCAGAACGCGGTCACCGAACGCATCGATGAACTCGGCCTGCCGTTGGCCGACGAAGTGAAGGTACAGCTCGTCCCAGCCCTGCTCGACGTACTCCGCGAGCCAGTCCGCATGTTGCGCGAGCTCGCTGGAGATCCGCACCGACTCAGCCACCTGCTCGGGCGTCACGGTCTTGCCGATGACGTCGAAGGCCTCCACCGTCTCGAGATCCCAGGCCACCGGCGGGCCGAAGACGTTGTTGCGCCACTGGTCGTAGGCGATCGCGCGCGCCTCGTCGATGGTCGGCGCCCAACTGAGGTGGATCTGCAGCCGGGCCGGACCGCGGCCGCCTGCGTCGCGGTAGGAGTCGAGGATCTTCTGCAGAGTCTCTTTGGGTTGGTTGACGGTGATCAACCCGTCCGCCCACTCGGCATGCCGCGCAGCGGTTCTCGGTGTCACGGCCGGCCCGACGAGATCGGGGACCTGGTCGGGCAGCGTCCACAACCGGGCGCGGTTGACGTTGACGAGCCCATCGTGGCTGACCTCCTCACCCTTGAGCAGCCGTCGGATCACGTCGACGCACTCGAGTAGCCGCTGGTCGCGGACCTCCTTGCGGGGCCACACCTCGCCGGTGACGCGCTCGTTGGAAGCCTCGCCGGAGCCAAGGGCAGCCCAGAACCGACCGGGGAACATCTGAGCGAGCGTCGCGATGGCCTGGGCGATGATCGCCGGGTGGTAGCGCTGGCCCGGCGCGTTGACCACGCCGAAGGGCAGATTGGTGGTGGCCAACGCGGCGCCGAGGAACGACCAGGCGAACCCGGACTCGTTCTGCCGCTCGCTCCACGGGCTCAGGTGATCCGAGGACATGCCGGCGGTGAAGCCGGCGCGTTCGGCGTGTTGAACGTCGCGGAGCAGCTGGGCGGGACTGATCTGTTCGTGGGAACAGTGGAATCCGATGACCGTCATGGCCGCGGCATACCCGTTCTGCCCGACACTTACGTGGACGTCAGAAAACGGGACTCGCTTTCCGTCCGATCGGTCGCTCAGCGCGAACCGGTCACCAGGTTCGGGGGCGTACCGCCGTCTGCGTAGACGCCGATCTGGTGCTGGGCGACTTGCCAAGCGCGATCCCACGCTCCCTCGGTGCTGCCCGCCACGTGTGGCGTCAGCAGCAAACCGGGCGCCGACCACAACGGATGGCCGTCCGGCAGGGGTTCGGGATCGGTAACGTCCAGCGCCGCCCGCAGGCGGCCGGACGTCAGCTCGGCGAGGAGCGCCTCGGTGTCGACGGCGCTGCCCCGGCCCGCGTTGACGACGATGGCACCGTCGCGCAGCTTGGCAAGGAACTCGGCGTCGATGAGGCGGTTCGTCGCTGCGTTGCTCGGCAGCATCGCGACCACTGCGTCGCTGTCCGGAAGCAAGGAGTCGATCTCGCCGAGCGCGAGCACGCCGGGCCTGGCTCGCTGCCCGACCAGTGTTACGTCGGTCTCGAACGGCGCGAGCCGGGCCGCGAGGTTCACCGCCAGATCGCCTGCCCCGAGGATCACCACCCGCTTGCCGATCAACGTCTCGGTGTCCCGGGGCCGCCAGGCTCCGCGCTGCTGTTGCTCGCCGAAGTACGGGAGCTGGCGGTAGATCGAGAGCAGTGCGGCGACCACCCATTCGGCCGACGAACCGCCGTGCGCCCCACGGCCGTTGGACAACAGGACGCCCTCGGGGACGTGCGGAAGCCACTGTTCATAGCCGGCGTTCAGCGTTTGGACGAGCCGCAGGTTCAGCAGTTCCGCGAACCGCGCCCCGACGGCGGGGGCGTTCTCGAACCCCACCACCACGACGGTCGCATCGAGGTGCTCCGGGCGCCACGGCGCGCCGGGCTCGTAGAAGACCGCCTCGATCTTCGGGTGCCCGCCGGAGAGGTCGAGTCCGATATCGTTGGGGACGAGGACCTTCACTCGCATGGCATTCGGTCCGGTCACTCGCCCAAGATTAGGGCACGTTTGTCCTATAAAAGCTGGCGGGATCGGCGAGGCGAATGATTGTCTTGTCCACACGACGCCGACCGTCCAGCCCAGCGCCAAGCACGTCCGTTCCAACCAGTGACGAAGGGAAGATGAGTGGTCTTCCGCGCTGATGACGAGATCGGACGGGATCTCGCCCTCGTCGACTGGACCGCTACCCCGCTGGGCCCGCCCGACGGTTGGCCGCAGAGCCTACGAACGGCCGTC
>NZ_JBEVLO010000480.1:0-15499 GCF_040509115.1 Mycobacterium sp.
AGGGCGCGCGCAAGGTCGGCATCGCTGGCCGGGCTGGTGTCGCCGAGCACCAACTGAGCTTCCTCGGGCCCGGCGAAGAGGATGTCGGCCCGCTCGGCCAGCGCGCGCAACACCGGCGCGGCCGCATCCGGCGCCCACAGCTTGCTGCGGTAGTTGACGTCCACGGACACCAAAACCCCTGCGGAACGGGCGATGTCGATCGCTGCGAAGACAGTCTCGGATGCCGAATGGCTCAATGCCGGGGTGATCCCGGTGACGTGCAGGATCTGTGCGCCCTGCACGGCGGCCAGGGGAATGTCGTCGGGAGTCAGCGCTGAGGCGGCGCTATGTGCGCGGTGATAGTCGATGTTGTGGACGTGAGCGAATCGGCGGTGCCGGACCATGAGTCCGGTGGGGCGGCACCCGTCGCGGACCGCCATCGCGGACACCCCCTCGGCGCGCAACCGATCGGCGATCATGTCACCGGTCGCGTCTGTGCCGATGCGTCCGAACCAGGTCGCGGGCTGACCCAGCCGCGCCACCCCGATCGCCACGTTGGATTCGGCGCCGCCGACGCCATAGCGGAAGCCGTGCGCCATGTCCAGCCGTCCGATGTCCAGCGCCGTGAGCAGACCCATCGTCTCCCCGAACGTCACCAACCCGTGAAGAGTTGATGCGGGCACCACGTCGACAGCCAGCGAACCGGTCATGACGTCTCCTGTAGCGCAGCAACGAATTCTGCTGCCCGGCGGGTCAATTCGGCGAGGTCGCCGTCGGCGATGAGCGCCGGTGACGCGACACTGGTGCCTGCGGTGACCGCCGCGGCGCCGTGACGCAGATATTCCGCGGCATTGCCGGCGTTGATGCCGCCCGAGGGCACTAGCGCGAGGTCCGGGAACGGCCCGTGCAGGTCGGCCAGGTAGTGCGGCCCCAGTGCGCCGGCCGGGAAGATCTTCACCGCCGTCGCGCCTGCCCGGTGTGCGGCGAGGACCTCACCCGGTGTCATCGCCCCCATCAGGACCGCCACGTCGTGACGGCGGGCGACCTCGGCGACCTCCGCGCTCACGCAGGGCGTCACCAAGAAGCGGGCGCCGGCGGCGATGGCGCTGTTGGCCTGTCCGGCGGTCAGTACGGTGCCGACGCCGACGGTGAACTCGTCGGTGTCGTGGTGGGCTGTCTGCTCGATGAGAGTCTCGACATGCGGTGTGGTGAAGGTGAATTCGATGGTCCTGATCCCGCCGCTACGCAACGCCTGACACAGCGCGGCGGGATCGGGGATCGTTTCGGCGCGGATCACTGCGATCGCCTTGTTGCGCCACAGATGTCGCAGCGCAGATCCGGCGGGCATGGTTGCAGGCGCGGGCATGGTGACGCTCACCGCCGATTCCGGGACAGCAGGCGATCTACGGCTTCGAGGTAGTAGTAGTCGCCCCACATGACGGACTCCTCGACACCGAGGTTGTGGCGGCGATGGTAGGTCGCATGCTGAATGAGGCCCTGCCAGTCGTCGTTGGCGTAGGACAGGTAACGGGGCTGGGACAGCAATTCCACGGTACGCAGCGCGTGCGCCCGGTAGCGGTGCTCGTCAGCCTCCTCGGACAGGTCTGCCAACTGCGCCAGTCCGGCAGCGGCGATTGCGGCCGCGGAGGCTTCAGTGGAGAACTCCGGGTTTGGCTCTTCCCAATCATTGGGCGGCAGAGAGTTGTTGCTGCGTTCAATGAACGCATCTGCCAACAGTTGCGCAGTCTGCAGGAAGCGCGGGTCGCGGGTGCGGTGATACGCCTGACCGAAGCCGTAAATCGCCCAGCTGTGGCCACGCACCCACGACGAATCGGCACGCCATCCCTGATGCGTGGCCGCGCGCAGGAATTCGCCGGTATCGGGATCGAACCAGCCCTCGTGGATGGTGGTGGCGTCACCGCGAAGCAGATGCCGGCGGCTGGTCAGCGCGTGCGCGGTGGCGATGTCCGACAGCGTTGTGTCACCGGTGATTTCGGCAGCCTCGTAGATGATGTCGATGTTCATCATCACGTCGATGAAGGTGCTGCCGGGGTCGACCCAGGTGGACAGGTAGCAGCCCTCGGGGTTGAAGCGGCCCGCCATGGTGCGGCCCGCGGCTGCCAGCACGCCGTTGACTTCGTCGGTTTCCTGGAGCTGCCGCCACTTGCCCCAGCTGGGAGTGAACAGGAACCCGATGTCGTGGGTGCCGGTGTCGTCGCTGCGGTGGGCGAAGGATCGACAGTAACGTTCGGCGTGTTCGCGCCACCACGGGTCCCCGGTGTGTTCGGCGAGCAGCCAGATCATGCCGGCCAGGAACCCCTCCGTCCACGTCGGGGCCCAGGTGTCGGCGTCGAGGTGCCAGCGCCCGTTGACGGTATGGGTGGGGATCCGGCCAGGATGCTCGGTCAGCAGCCGGCGCAGCTTCGATTCCGCTGTGTTGAAGGCCAATTCGCGTAGGTCGGTGAAGGTCTCGACAGTCATTCCGGTCACTTTCGGGAGTAGGAGCTCGCCGGGGCGGAGGCGGCGCGATCGAAGGGAGTCTGCGCACGGTCGGGGCCGACCGCCCCGGCGGTTCGAAGCGCGGCGATGTCGTCAGTGCCGTAGCCCAGCTCGGTGAGGACTTCGTCGGTGTTCTCCCCGACCGACGGTGGCATGCGGCGCAGCGGCGGCGCCGCTCCGTCATAGCGGACCGGATGGTTCAAGGTGCGGATTCGCCCCGCCCGCGGCAGGTCGTATTCGACGATCGACTCGTTCTCGGCGAGCTGCGGGTCGGCTTCGATCTCGTCGTAGTCGCGCACCCGGGCATTCCACATTCCTACGTGGTCGAAGATCTTCTCCCACTCGGCGGTGGTCTTGGTGCGCAGGTGTCCGGCGATGCGCGTGTTGATCTCCTCGCGAAGATCGAACTGGTCGGTCTTGGAGAAGTCGGCGAACCGCGCGTCCTCGAAGGCGGTGGCCATCGTCTGCCCGTCACACAACGACAGCGTGAGCCATCCATCGCTGGTCTGGAACACCCCATACGGTGCTTGATGGAAGCGGGACGAGATGCCCGATGCGCTGCGCTCGTAGAGCTGCGCGCCGTTGAGGTGGTAGTTGAAGGGTTCGAGCTGCAAATCGAGCGCCGCCGAGAGTAGGTTGCTGTCGACCTTGGCGCCGACGCCGCTGCTTTGGCGACCGAACAGCGCCGCAGTGATCCCCAAGGCGCCCAGGGTCGCCGCGTGCTGATCGACGATGGCGCTGCCCACCAGACTCGGCGGTTCCCCGGCACGTCCGTTGATGGTGCCGATCCCACTGAGGGACTGGACGAGAAGGTCTTGACCGGGCTTGTTGGCCGACGGGCCGGTGGTGCCGAATCCGCTCAGCGAGCAGTAGACGAGGCGGGGGTTGCGGTCCTTGGTGTCGGCGTAGGAGAAGCCATACTTGTTCAGCACCCCGGGCCGAAAGTTCTCGACCAGGACGTCGGCATCCTCGATGAGACGCCACAGCAGGGCGCGGCCCTCATCTGAGCGGAAGTCCAGTTCGATGCTGCGCTGATTCCGCCCAGCGAGCAGGTAGAACACGCTCTCGTCGCCGACGAAGGCTTGCGCGCCCGACCAATGCCGTTCGTAGGCACCGCCTTCGCGTTCGACCTTGATGACGTCGGCGCCCATGTCGGCCAGGAACTGGGCGCACGACGGGCCTTGCAGGTAGTGCGTCAAGCTGACGACTTTGATGCCGCTGAGCAGGCCGTTCATCGGTGGGTCTCCTGGCTGTCTCGGTGTTGGCTTCGGGTAGCGGTGAACTGCGGCGCGCGCTTGGCGAAGAACGCCGCCACCCCTTCATCGATGTCGGGTCCGGTGAACACCCGGTGGCTGTCGGCAAGGGTGCGTTGGGTGGCCTCGGAGACGGTTTGAGTGAACGAGTCTCGGACGCCGGCGCGGATGAGGCTCAGTGCGAGCGCCGGTTTGGCGGCAAGGTCGTGCGCCCAGGCCAGCGCGGTGGACAGGGTCTCACCCGCGGGGGCGATCCGATTCACCAACCCGATCCGCAGGGCGGCTTCGGCGTCGATGGCCTCTCCGCCGTACAGCAGCTCGTAGGCGCGGGCGGCGCCGACGATCCGGGGCAGCCGGAACACTCCGCCGCTGCCAGGGAAGACCCCAAGCGCCACTTCGGGAAAGCCGATTCGCGCCGCGGAGTCGATGACCCGTAGGTCGCACGCCAGCGCGATCTCCGCGCCACCACCCAAGGTGACACCGTTGAGCGCGGCGATCACCGGCTGGGGCAGCTCTTCGATCGCGGTGAAGGCGGCGTTCTCCCGTGCCAACTTCTTGGGCACCACTTGGTCACGTACGTCGGTGAATTCGGTGATGTCGGAGCCGGCGCAGAAGGCGCGGTTGCCGGACCCGGTGACCACCACGACACGGACGTCGTCGTCGCTACTGAGCGCCTCGCACAGTGCCAGCAGGTGATCGATCGTGGACAGGGTGTTGAGGTTGAGCGGTGGATTGTTGAGGGTGAGGACCGCGACGCCGTCGTCGACGGTGTAGGTCACCGGCGCGTCGGTGGTCATCGGAGTCCGCCCGATACCATGGATTTGACCAGATCTGCACCCTTCTCGGCGATCATCATCGTCGGGGCCATGGTGTTGCCGCTGACCAGCTTGGGCATGATCGACGCATCGATGACCCGCAGGTTCGACAATCCCCGGACGCGAAGCTGCTCGTCGACGACGGCCATGTCGTCGTTACCCATCTTGCAGGTCCCGACGGGGTGGTAGTCACACGATGCGTACTGCCGGACGTAGGCCATGATCTCCTCGTCGGTCTGCGCGTGTGCCCCTGGCAGGCGTTCCTCGGCGATGTACTGCTTCATCTCGGGCTGGCTCAACACTTCTCGGATGGTGCGCACCTGCCGGACGGCCATCTCCTTGTCCTTGGGGTCATCGAGGTAGTTCGGGTTGACCAACGGTTCGGCGGCCGGGTCGGCGCTGGACAGTTTGACCCACCCGACGCTGCGTGGCCGCAGGAAAGTCGAGTTGATGGTGAATCCGTGTCCGTCGAGGGAGGTTTGACCGCCGCGCACCACCATCGCGGGGGCGATGTGGATCTGCATGTCGGGTCGTTGTTCGCCGGGGCTGGTGAAGAACCCCCCGCCCTCGACGATGACCGAGGCCGCCGGACCGGTGCGAGTGAGCATCCATTGGAGGCCGGGGCGCAGCATGTGGGGGAATCGGTTCAGGCCGTCGTAGCTGATCGGATCCCTCAGCGTGGTGTGCACATTGGTGTTGAGGTGGTCTTTGAGATTCTTGCCAACGCCGGGCAGGTCGTGAACCACCCGGACGCCGACGTGGCCGAGTTCGGCGGCATCACCAATGCCGGAGAGCATCAGCAGGCGGGGGGTGTTGATGGCTCCCGCGGCCAGGATGACTTCTCGGTCGGCGCGCAGCACCTGAGTGCCGCGCCGCGAGGCCACCCGGACACCGACAGCGCGACCGTTGTCGACTTGCACCCCGGTGACCCGCGCATGGGTGCGTACGGTGAGGTTCTTACGGCGCAACTGCGCCGGGTGCAGGAACGAGACCGCCTGCGAGCGGCGAAGTCCGGCCCGGAAGGTGACCTGATACAGGCCCGCGCCTGCCATCGTCTCACCGTTGAAGTCGGTGTTGTACGGCAGCCCCCAGCTGGTGGCGGCCGCCACGAAGGACTTGCTCAGGATGTGCGGGTTGACCTGATCGGAGACGGCCTGCGGGCCGTCTTGGCCGTGGAAGCGGTCCACGATGCGGCTGTTGTCCTCCGACTTGATGAAGTAGGGCAGGACGTCGTCATAGCTCCAGCCCTTGTTGCCCAGCTGGGCCCAGCCGTCGTAATCCTCCTTCTGCCCACGGATGTAGATCATCGCGTTGATGGCGCTGGATCCGCCCAGCGTCTTGCCCTGGGGGTACCAGATGCTGCGGCCGTCCAGGTGGGGTTGGGGCACGGTGTGGAAGCGCCAGTTGACCCGGGGGCCGAACAAGAAGCCGATGCCGCCGGGAATGTGGATCATCGGGTTGATGTCGCGGCCGCCGGCCTCCAAGAGGAGGACGGTGACGGTGGGGTCTTCGGTGAGGCGGTTGGCCAGGACGCATCCGGCTGTGCCGCCGCCGACGATCACGTAATCGAAACTCATGAGGATGAACCTTGCTCTGCGGATCGGTGAAAGGCCATGGGGAATGGGGTGTTACGCGGTGGGGTCGGGGTAAGCGGGGGTCCGCTTGCCGAGGCGTGTCTGGACGGTCTTGACATTGGTGAACTCCTCGAGACCGATGCGGCCGGCCTCGCGGCCGTACCCGCTTTGCTTGTAGCCGCCCAGCGGGAGCTGGGGTGAGCCGTCGATGGTGGTATTCACCCAGACGGTACCGCTGCGCAGGCGCCTGCTGACGTAGTGCGCGGTGTCGATGTTCTTGGTCCACACCGAGTTCGCCAGGCCGTAGATGGTGTCGTTGGCCAGGTCGATGGCGTCGTCGGGAGTGGCGAAACGGGTGACACTGAGCACGGGACCGAAGATCTCGTGCTGGAAGATCCGGGCCTGCGGGCTCACGTGGTCGAACACGGTGGGAGCGAGGAAGAATCCGTCCTCGCACCCTGCCGGGTGCACCCGTTGGCCGCCGGTGCGTAGCGTCGCGCCGTCCTCCTCGCCCGTGGCGATATGGCCCAGCACGGAGTTGAGGTGCTCTTCGTGAATGAGTGCGCCGACATCGGTGCCCTCTGCGAGCGGATCTCCGACAGCCAGCGTTCTCGCCCGCTGCACCAGTGCGTCGACGAAGGCGTCGGCGACGGAATCTTGGACCAGCAGCCGGGTCCCCGACACGCAGCATTCACCTTGGTTGAAGGTGATCGCGAACAAGGCGCCATCTACGGCATCCTCGAGGTCGGCATCCGCGAAGACGATGGTGGCTGCCTTGCCGCCCAGTTCGAGGGACAGGCGTTTGATGTTGCCTGCCGACGCTGCGATCACCTTGCGGCCCGAGGCGGTGGATCCGGTGAAGCTGACCAGGTCGACATCGTTGCTTTCGGTAATAGCTTGCCCGACAACGCCTCCCAGGCCGGTGACCACGTTGACCACACCCGGCGGGAGGCCCGCTTCCTGGCACAGCCGCGCGATCTCGCATGCGGTGCCCGAGGTGGCTTCGGAGGGCTTGATCACGGTGGTGCACCCCGCGGCAAGCGCGTAGGGCAGTTTCTGGCTCAGGATCAGCGCCGGGAAGTTCCACGGAACGATCAGGCCTGCCACCCCGGCAGGTTCCCGCAGGATCACTGCGGTGAAGTCCGCTCCGAGTTCGAACGATTCGCCGTGTAGTCCAGCGGCCAGCCCGGCCGCGGACTCGAAGTGCCCGATGACGCCGGTGATGTCGGCGCGGGCCACCCGGATGGACTTGCCGGTCTCCTCGGCTTCGATGTGGGACAGCCGCTCGTGATGGCTACGAATGCGGTTGGCGACCGCGCTCAGAAGGCGGCCGCGGTCGGCGCCGTCGACGTGGGGCCAGCTGGAATGGTCGAATGCGTGCCGCGCGGCGGCGATGGCGCGGTTGGTGGTGTCGGCGTCGCCCGCGGCGAAGTGCGCAACCAGCGCGCCGGTGGCCGGGCTGCGTCGTTCGATGGTTTCTCCGGTGCCGGGTTCCCACCGGCCGTCGATGAAGTGTTGGTAGCGGCGCGCGGGGGTGGCGGAGGTGCTGGTGGTGGGTGAACTGGTCTGGGTCACGACGGGTTCCTTCCGTGGCGTCGAGTGGGGACGGCTTTACAAGTGTCAGGCGGTGCCGTGGGCGGCGCGGGAGCGTCGCGAAAGTGCGTCGACGATGACCGCGACGAGCAGCACCGCGCCGGTGATCATGTAGCGGATCGAGGAGTCCAGGCTGAGCAGGGTGAGACCATTGGAGATCGAGGCGATGACCAGGATGCCCAGCAGTGCGGAGAACGCGTGACCGCGACCGCCGAAGAGGCTGGTTCCGCCGATCACCGCCGCGGCGATGGCGTTGAGGTTGGTGTCACCGACCCCGCTGCTGATGCTGGCGGTGGCCAACCTGCCCGCCGCCAACAGGCCGCCCAGAGCGGCGAAGGCGGAGCAGAGCGTGAACACCGAAATGAAGATCAGCGACACCTTGATCCCGGCGCGACGCGCGGCCTCCACCGAGCCGCCGACGGCGTAGATGGCACGCCCCCATCGGCTCTTGGTCAAGGCCAGGTGGGTGATGAGCACCAGGCTGAAGAATAGGACGAACGCAGCGCTGATGCCGCGGGTCTGATTCAGATACCAGGTGACGGCCTCACCGACGACGAACGACACCGCTGCGGTGATGAGCAGACCGCCGATCGACTTGTTGGACAGACCCGCCCGCGCCCGTCGGCGTCGCCGCGCCAGCCGGGCGGCCAGATAGCCCGCGCTGGCCAGTGCGACGAGCCCGTAGGAAAGCAGTTCGGGCAGGAACATGCTCTGGGTGAAGCGCACGATGAAGGTGTCGAACGGAATGTTGATCGACCCGTTGGTGCCCAGGATCTTCAACTGGAGGCCCAGCAGTGCGAGCAGTCCGGCCAAGGTGATGACGAAGCTGGGGACTCCGAAGCGGACGAACACCACGCCGTAGATCGCTCCGACCGCGACGCCGGCAACCAGGGCGACGCCCATGGCCAGCCAAACGGACCAGCCGGCATGGACGAGGCCGACACCGAGGATGGCGCTTGCGACACCGCTCATCGACCCCACCGAGAGATCGATCTGCCCGACGAGCAGCACCAGGACCACGCCGATGGCCATGGTGCCCACCGCGGAGCATTCGATGATCAGATTGGTCAGATTCGCACTCGACAGGAAGTAGGGGTTTTGTGTCTGGAACACTCCCCAGATCACGACGAGGCCGATCGCGACGGGCAACGAGCCGAGATCTCCGCTGCGGATCTGCGCCATGAACGAGGACAGCGCACCGCCGAATCCGTGGCGCTGGATTAGTCGTTCGTCGTGCAGATCAAGGGGCGCAGCGCTTTTGAGGTCGGTCATGATGTGGTCTCCTTGGCGGTGCGGGCGGCAACGGCGTGTGCTCGCTGCGTGACGACGCTGTCGGTGGCGCCGGTGATGGCGGCGATGATCTGTTCGTAGGTGGTGTCCTTGACCACGAAGTCGCCGTTGTTGCGGCCCAGTCGCAGCACGACGGCACGGTCGGCGACGGCTTGCACGTCGGCCATGTTGTGGGTGATCAGCAGTACCCCGTGCCCGCGATCACGCAGACGCTCAATGAGATTGAGCACTTCAGCAGTCTGCGCTACGCCGAGTGCCGCGGTGGGCTCGTCGAGCAGGACCAGTCCGGGATCACTCGTCAGGGCCCGTGCAATCGCGACGGTCTGGCGTTGCCCACCGGAGAGTGCGGCCACCGGGATCCGCACGGACGGGATCTTCGCCGACAGTTGCCGCAGCAGGTTCCACGCCTCCTTCTCCATCGATTCTTCGTCGATGGAGAACCGCCCCTTCTCGCAACCAAGAAAGAGGTTGGCGACGACGTCGAGGTTGTCGCAAAGCGCGAGATCCTGATAGACCGTGGCAATCCCGAGGCCCCGCGAATCCGCAGGCGCAGTAATCGTGACCGGCCGGCCCTCGAACTCGACCGTGCCGCGATCGGGCGGGTGGACACCGGCGAGCAACTTGACGAGAGTGGATTTCCCGGCCCCGTTGTCTCCCAGCAGTGCGACCACTTCGCCTCGATCGATGGTGAGTTCGATGTCGGTGAGGGCCTGGATCGCGCCGAAGTTCTTGCACACGCCCCGTAGCGATAACAGCGGCTGCTGCGTGACGGGTCTCGGTTCTTGAAGCGCGTTGGCACCGGTCATGGTGGCTGTCCTTTTCGAGGCGGAAGGCTTGGCGGAGCTAGGAATTGAGTCCGAACTTGGTGCACGCCGCCGCGTACGGCGGGGTGCAGATTTCGTCGACGGCGTAGAAGCCGTCGGCAATGACGATCGAGCCAATGTTGTTGTCGAAGACGGCCCGCGGGGAGCGCAAGGTGGCTGGAACGCCGCCGACGTCTGTCTCGGCTGCCGGGGTCTGGCCTTTGGCCAGGGCGACGGCGACCTCGGCGGCCTGTTCGGCTTCGGCCTTGAAAGAGTTGTAGGTGGTCATGTATTGGTCACCGGCCAGGATGGACTGCAGACCCGCCAATGACGCGTCCAACCCGGTGATCGGGGGCATCTTCGTGACTCCGGCGGCCTTGAGCGCGGCCACCGCAGCTCCGGCGTTGCCGTCGTTGGCCGAGTACACCGCAAGGATCTGATCGTTGAAACGAGTGGTCTGGCCCGACACCCATTGCTGTGCCTCGTCCGGATCCCAGGTGTCCACCGACGCCAGGACCTGATAGCCGCTTGCCTCGAACACGCTCTGTGCGCCGCCCTTGATGGTGGCGGCGTTGTCGTCGGTGCTGGCGCCGTTGATCATCAAGATCCCACCAGAGGCCGGATCGACGTTGGCATTCCTGAGTTTGTCGACGATTGCCTGGGCCTGGAGGACACCGACCTGGCGGTAGTCGTTGGAGATCAGGTAAGACAGCTCCGGGCTGTCGATCATGCGGTCGTAGGCGACCACGGGTGTCTGTACCGCGGCGGCGGAGTTGACGATGCTCGCGGCTGCCTTGCCGTCCACCGGGTCGACGACGAGCACCTTGACACCCTGGGTCAGCATCGAATTGGCCTGATCTTGTTGCTTTCCGGCGTCGGCGTTGGCGTTGGCGTACACCAGCGTGCAGTCCGGGCAGATCTGCTTGAGCTTGGCCTCGAAGTACGGCTTGTCCTTGCTCTCGTAACGGGCAACCGCAGTTTCGGGCAGCAGCAGGCCGACCTTGATTCCCGCGGGATCCGGCCCGCTGCCCGCCATCCCCGAGCAGGCACTCAGAAGTAGTGCGCCGGCGAGGCCGATCGACGCTAATGCGGCACGGTGACGTTCGTTCATGGCAGGGCCCCTTCATGCATCAAGGATTGGAAGGTGATGTGAGCGGGGGCCGTCGCGGCTCCCGGTGTGCTCTGGTTCACGTAAAGTTAGACCGCGGAAAATGCGGTGGAAACGGTGTTAGCGACCTGCAAACACTTTTTGGTGACGGCATCCGCAGGTGTTTAGCTAGGCCCATCACCAGCGGTTCATGGGATGCGCGGAGTACACGGGGGAGTCAACGGTGACAGCCAGCGAGCAATCCGACACCGGCACCGGCCGACGGGTCCGCGCCGTCGACAACGCCCTCAACGTGCTTGATTGCCTGGGCCAGGCCGGTCGGCCCCTCGGAGTCAGCGACATCGCGCGTAGAACCGGCTTGTCCAAGGCCACCGCTCATCATCTGCTCGCCACTCTCACCAGTCGGCGCTACGTCATGCAGGACCCCTACACGTCGTTGTACCGACTCGGGTGGGCGCTTTATGAGATGGGCAGCAGCGTCGTTCGCGATGTCGAGCTGTCGCGGGCGGCGCGCCATTCCTTGGACCGACTTGCCGCCGACACGGGTGAGTCGGTGCTGTTGGGAATCCTCGACGACGACGCCGTGCTCTACCTCGACCGTGGGGAATCCCCCCGCGGCTTCCAGATGGTGGCCAATGCAGGCAGGCGAGGGCCCTTGCACGCCACCGCCTCCGGCAAGGTGCTCCTGGCCTTTGCTCCTGATGCCCAGCTCATTGACCGAATCCTGAAGACGAACCTCGAGAAGTACACCCGCAGCACGGTTACCGACGTCGCTCAGCTACGTCGTCAACTGGCCACGGTCCGCACCCGCGGCTACGCGGTGTGCCGACAGGAACGTGAAGTCGGGTTGTGCTCGTTGGCCGTACCGCTGCGCAATTACACGGGTGCGGTCGTGGGGTCTCTTGCCCTCGCCGCGCCCGCGTCACGGTTGACCGCGGCCACACAGAGCAGCTACCTCGCCCGAATCCGAAGCGCGGCACACGAAATCGAGCTGCACATCGGCGGGACGCGACCCATTGTCGGGGCCTGACGTGAGCGCCCCGCTCAGCGCCGAGTCGTGGACCGACCAGTCCAGTCGGGCACGAGGCTGCCTCGCATCACGTCGCAGATGCGTGCTGGGTGGTGGGCGCGAGGATCCGTCCTGACATTTCGAGCAGTGCCCGGTGTAGCTCGGCGTCGTCGATGTCGGTCAGCTCGGGATCGGCTGCGGCCTTGCCAAGGCCGGCGATGAACACCGAGAAGGCAACCCGATCGACAGCGCTGCGCTCGGGTCCCTCGAGCAGATCGCGGAGGCGATCGGCCACCGCCTTGAAATCGGGGGCATTCACGATCAAGTGATCGATGACCGGGTCTCCGTGGAACACGATCGCCAACTGACGGTGCCGCACGATCATCTCGACCAGCCCGCTAACCGCCACGGTGCGCCGCTGTTGCACGTCGGGCAGCGCCTCGGCGATCCTGATGACGCGGGCCATGTCGTCGATGGTGGGGCGGATGACTTCTAGGGCGATGTCTTCCTTGGAGTGAAATTGGTAGTAGACCGCGGCCTTGCTGACTCCGACCCGGTCGGCGATCATCTGCAGCGACGTGCCGTGCACCCCGTGCTCGGCGAACAAGGCAACCGCGGCGTCGAGGACCCGCCCACGGGCAAGGCCTCGCGGTGCCGTCGGTTTCGCCAATCGCTCGCTCCTCTGCCATGTCGCTCGGATGCCGCTTCCGATGCCGCGTCCGCCAGCAAGGGTAGCCCCATGCCCTGAGCGCGGCAGTCCCCATCATTGACCACTGGTCTAATTTAAGTTAGCCGTTCGGCTTGCCCAACGTAAGTCGACCGTTTATTGTTTGATCCACTAATCAGATAATCGTGCTGCCGCGCAATGAAATCCGCTGAGACCGCTCGTCGTCCTGCGGAGAGCGCGGTCGTGGCAACGGAGGGGCCAGTGGTCGGGATTCTCAAGCGGGCGTGGATACCGCTGCTCATCGTGGTTGTGGTGGCGGTCGCCGGCGTCGTGGTGTATCGGATGCATGGTTTCTTCGGGTCGAACAACGAGACCACCCGTCCGGGCGCCGGTCTGGCCGACGACGCCGAACCGTTCAACCCCAAGGTCGTCACCTATGAGGTTTCCGGAACGGAGGGCGCCGTGGCCACCATCAACTACCTCGACCTGGATGCGAACCCGCAGCGGGTCGACGATGCACCGCTGCCCTGGTCGATCACGCTCAGGACCACCAAACCGGCCGCCAGCGCCACCATCATCGCCCAGGGCGACGGCGACAGCATCAGCTGCCGCGTCCTCGTCGATGACGAGGTCAGAGACGAGCAGACCTCGGCCGGAGTGAACGCGCAGACCTCTTGCTTGGTGAAGTCGGCATGAGCAATCCCGATACCAATCCCAATACCGAGGTCAGGCGTTCCCGGGTTCCGCGATTCCTGCGGCTGTTCTGCGTGCCGGTCCTGTTGGCGTGGCTTGCCGTGACGGCTGTCGTCAACGTCGTGGTGCCGCAGTTGGAGGCTGTGGGGGCGGCGAATTCGACGTCGCTGACCCCGAACGACGCGCCGTCCTTGCAAGCCACCAAGCTGGTGGGCGAACTCTTCGACGAGTACGACTCGAACAGCTCGGCGATGATCGTCCTGGAAAGTGACAAGCCCCTTGGTGCCGAGGCCCATCGGTACTACGACGGCCTGATCGCGGACTTGGAGAAGGACAAGACCCACATCCAGCACATTCAGGACCTGTGGAGTGATCCGCTCACTTCGTCGGGTTCGCAAAGCGCGGACAACCTTTCGGCGTACGTGCAGCTCTACATCGCAGGCAATCAGGGTGAGACGCTGGCCAATGAATCGGTCGAGGCGGTGCGAGACGTCGTCGCCAGCCATCCGCCACCGCCGGGGTTGAAGGTCTACGTCACCGGCGCGGGACCGTTGAACTCCGATCAGCAGCACGCGGGCGACAAGAGCCTGGAGCTGGTGACGGCGGTGACCATCGGGATCATCCTGATCATGCTGCTGCTGGTCTATCGCTCAATCGTGACCGTGCTCCTGGTGATGGTCATGGTGATGCTCGAATTGGCCGCGGCGCGGGGGGTAGTCGCGTTCCTGGGCTACCACCACCTCATCGAGCTGTCGACCTTCGCGGTGAATCTGTTGACGCTGCTGGCCATCGCGGCGGCCACCGACTACGCCATCTTCTTCGTCGGCCGCTACCACGAGGCCCGCAACCTCGGCGATGACAGGGTGGACGCGTTCTACGTCATGTACCACGGCACCGCTCACGTCGTCCTGGGGTCGGGCCTGACGATCGCCGGGGCGACGCTGTGCCTGCACTTCACTCGGCTGCCGTACTTCCAGACCCTGGGCATACCCCTGGCCATCGGGATGTTCGTGGTGACGATGTCCGCGCTGACCATGGCGCCGGCGTTGTTGACCATCGCCTCCAGGTTCGGCTTGATGGACCCCAAACGGCAGACCAAGACCCGGGGGTGGCGGCGGATCGGGACGGCGGTGGTCCGCTGGCCAGGCCCCATCCTGGTGGCGTCCACGGCAGTCACCCTGGTGGGCCTGCTGGCGCTGCCGTCCTACACGACGAGCTATGACGACAAGCGTTACCTTCCGGCGGACGTCGAGGCGAACATCGGCTACCTCGCCGCGCAACGGCACTTCCCGCAGGCCCGGCTCAACCCCGAGGTGCTGATGCTGGTGGCCGATCGCGACCTGCGCAACCCCACCGACATGCTGATCGTCGACAAGGTCGCCAAGGACGTCTTCCACCTGCCCGGCATCGGCCGGGTGCAGACGATCACCCGACCGCTGGGCACTCCGATCGACGGGACCTCGTTGCCGTTCATCGTCGGCCAACAGGGCGTCAACCAGAAGCTCGGCCAGTCGTACGCCGAACAGCGCACGGCCGATCTGCTGACCCAAGCCGCCGACATCAACGCCCAGATCGACGTCCTGCGCCAGCAGCTGTCGCTGCAGAAGCAAAGTGCCGCAGCACAACAGGAACAGACCGACGACCTCAAGAAGACGGTGGCGGTCACCAACGAGCTGCGGGACAAGATCGCCAACTTCGACGACTTCTTCCGTCCCCTGCGCAGCTACTTCTACTGGGAACCGCACTGCTACGACATTCCCGTCTGCTACACGTTGCGCTCCATCTTCGACGCGCTGGACGGGATCGGCGAGCTGACCGATCTGCTCGGGCAGACCACCGCCAGTCTGGACAAGCTCAACGCCTTGCAGCCCAAGCTGATTGCGCTGATTCCTCCTCAGATCGCCAGCCAGGAACGCAATCGCGACCAGATCATGACCAACTACGCGACGCAGCAGGATCAGCAGAGCCTGCAGGACCGGCAGCAGTCCGACCCCAACGCCATCGGCAGAGCCTTCGACGACTCCAAGATCGACGACTCGTTCTATCTGCCGCCCGAGGTCTTCGACAACCCGGACTTCAAGAGAGGCCTCAAGCAGTTCGTCTCACCGGACGGCAAGGCGGTGCGATTCATCATTTCCCACCAGGGCGATCCCGCGACGCCAGAGGGCATCTCGCACGTCGAGGAAATCAAGAACGCCGCGTTCGAGGCGATCAAG
>NZ_JBEVLO010000481.1:0-11841 GCF_040509115.1 Mycobacterium sp.
ACGTCGCGGACGTGCTCGTACACCTGGGTCTCGGACCTGCGGATGTAGGCCACCTGCTCTTCGGTGAACCACTCGGTGATGTAGGGGCCCTCCTGGAAGTACACGGCCGCGCGCTCGATGTCGCTGGCGATGCCGACGAGCAGACGGCGGGTGAAGTGATAGATCGTCTCGCGTGCCGAGGCGGTCGGGTCGTCGTGCAGCGCGCCGACGGTGAAGTCGGCGGCACTCTGGTAGATGTCGTAGAGGATCAGCGACTTGCTGGCGTAGTAGTGGTACACCGTCGCCTTGTTCAGGCCGACCGCGTCGGCGACGTCGTCCATGCGGGTGCCGTGATAACCACGGGCCGCGAAGAGCTTGGTGGCGACGGCGAGCAGCTCCTCGCGACGGGTCAGGCCGTTCGGGGATGCCGATGAGCCGCTTGCGCGAAGAGAATTCGACTCCGATGAGCCGCTTGCGCGAAGAGGGTCTGACTCCGTGGACATGGCGACTCACTATATGTATGCCGGGCGGGTTCCCGGGGACCAATCAACTGGTTGGCCAGTTTAGGCCAATCGATCGGTTCCCCTGTTCGCCGCCGTGCCCCGACGGCTAGACTCCGAGCAAGTAATCGTCCCGCTTGGAGGTAAAGATGGATCCGAATCCGGACTACGACGCCAGCGACGAGATCGAGTACTTCTTCAACTTCGTTCCGTGGGGTCTTCGCGGCGTGTACCCGCCCCCGGCGTATCCCCCGGTCTAACAGAGTCAGAAAATGCGGGCGAGGAGTAATCCTCGCCCGCATTTTGCTGCGTACCCGACGGTCGTACCGGCTCAGGCCGCGGCCGCCTTCACCGCCTGGCCCACCTCGGCGCGCAGCCTCGTGTACTCGGGCGACTGCCTCAACTCGTCCGGGTCGACCCCCGTACGGGGCAGATCTACGGGCAGGTCCAGCGCCACCTGGCCCGGCCTGCGAGTGAGCACGATGATGCGGGAGCCGAGGAAGGCCGCCTCGTCGGCGCTGTGGGTGACGAACACCGTGGTGCGACCCGTCTCCGCGCTCACCTGACGGACGTCCTCCTGCAGCCGCTCCCTGGTCAGCGCATCCAGCGCGGCGAAGGGCTCGTCGAGCAGAAACAGCGGTGTCTCGGCAGCCAGCGCTCGCGCGATCGCCACTCGTTGCTGCTGCCCGCCACTGATCTCCCAGATCTTGCGATTGGCCGTGCCTTCCAACCCGACCCGGTGGAGCAACTGGTCGCGCCGCTCGGCGCGCCGCTCCCGCGGCACCTTGGCGTACTTGAGCGCCAGGTCGACGTTGCCGCCCACCGTCCGCCACGGGAACAGCCGCGGCTGCTGGAAGACGACGCCTGCGGTGACGCCGGGGGTCGGAGCGCTCCCCGAGACGTCGACCTTCCCCGAGCTGGGCTCCTCGAAGCCCGCGATGAGCCTGAGCAGCGTGCTCTTGCCGCAACCCGACGCGCCGACCAGGACCAGGAACGTACCCGGCTCGATGTCGAGATCGACTGGGCCGAGGGCTGTGACGTCCCCGTAGCGGTGTGCGAGGTTCTCGATGCGGACCCCACCGGTACGCGCTCCACCGCTGACGGCAGCTGGGGAGACGGGCCCGCTTACCTCACTGTTTGAGGACATTGGGAAGTCCCTTGGTGTAGATGGCGTCCTGGAAGGTCTTCAGCGGAGCGGCAGCCGGAATCTGCTTCTGCTCGGCGAGGAACTGCGATGCGCTCTCCAGGTTCGCGGCGATCTTGCCAGGAGCTCCGTCGGTGCCGAGCCACTCCGGGGAAGTCAGCTCCTCGGGAGTGAGGTACACGCCCTGCTTGAGCTGTCCCGCAACGGCTTCCGGTGTCAGGCCAATCTCGGAGGCAATCGCCTTGGCCGCGGCGTCGGGATCGTCCTTGAGGACGGTGAGCGCGCGGGCCTCCTGCTGACGCCAGGTGTCGACGACCTCGGGGTGGGCTGCCGCGAAGTCATCGGCGACGGCTCCGAGATCCAGCGTGGGCTTGCCGTCCTTCGCCAACTGACGGCTGGTGATCAAGTCCTTGCCGGTCTTGCGCAGGTCGTCCAGCGTCGGCAGCCAGGTGTAGGCGGCATCGATGTCACCGCGCTCCCAGGCCGCAAGGATCGCCTGCGGCTGCAGGTCGACGAGCTGAACGTCGGTGGCGGACAGGTTGTTCTGCGAAAGCGCGGCGAGCAGGCTGTAGTGCGCGGTCGACGCGAACGGTGTCCCGACGCGCTTCCCCTTCAGGTCGGCGATGGTGTTGACACCGCTGTCGTTGCGGGCCACCAGCGCCTCGTTGTCACCCGCGACGTCGAGCACGAATGCGACCTTGTAGGGAATGTTCAGTGGTGCCGAGAGCCCACGGGCGACGGGGCTCGAGCCGAGAGCGCCGAAGTCGAGTTCCTTGGCGATGAACGCGGTGTTGATGTCGGCGCCGGAGTCGAACTTGATCCACTTGATGTTGTAGTCGGGCAGCGCCTCTTCGAGCCACTTGTTGTTCTTGACGATCAGATCGCCACTCGGAAAGGTTTGGTAGCCAATGCGAATCGTCGGCTTGGCGGCATCCTGCCCGGAGTGGTCGACCGAGCAGCCTGCCAATCCGAGCACCGCGAGTGCGGCGGCCAACAGGGCCGTGATCAGCGTCCTCAGTTTCATATCTTTCCTCTCCAGGGGACCGCACGCCGCTCGGCGGTGCGAAGTAGACCGTCGATGATCAGGCCGGAGAATCCGATGGCGAAGATTCCGACGAGAACCACGGGGGTGTTGTTGTAGTTGCTTGCGTCCTTGACGAGGCCACCGATGCCGGGAATGCCGTTGAACAACTCGGCGGCGACCACCGACGAGTACGCCATCCCGACCGCCAACCGGATGCCGGTGAAGGTCTCCGGCAAGGCCGAGGGCACCACGACGTCGCGGATCACCTGCAGCCGGGTGGCGCCAAGCGCACGGGCCGCCTCGGTCAGTCCGACGGGCGCCGCGACGACGGCCGCCGTGGTGGCGACCGCCGCGGGGGGCAGCGCGGCCAGGGCGAGGAGGGTGATCTTGGGCGCCTCGTCGATGCCGAGCCAGATGACCAGCAGGAAGAAGTACGCCAGCGGTGGAAGTGCTCGCAGGAACGTCAACCACGGTTCCAGCACGCTGCGCACCCAGCCGATCGAGCCCATCACGAGACCAAGCAGAACGCCGAGCGCCACGCCGATGACCACGCCGACCAGCACCCGGCGCAACGTCATGTAGAGGTGCTCCCACAGCAGGTACCCGGCGTAGCCGCGGGTGCCGTCGTGGGTGGTGGAGACGTCGATGAACGCCCTCCACACCGTGCTCGGGTAGGGCACGAACGTCTGGTTCCAGACGCCACTGGCGGCGGCGAGCTGCCAGAGACCGCCGAAGACGACCACTGACAGCAGTGGCAGGGCGGCGCGGGTGAGCCTGCCCCGCCACCTGTTCTTGGGTGCGCGTTCAGCCGGCGAGTCGACCTGCGACGCGTCGGGCACGATATCTACGAAGACAGACACTTGTCCTGCGACTTTCTACGACCTGGGGCTGGACTGAAGAGCGCGTTCAGCGACAGCAGGGAGCAGCAGGCCTTGTCGCGGTCACCCGACGTTTTTACCGGCTTCGGATTCGCTGATGAAGAGCTGCGCTCACTGCGAATTTAAGTCGCTATTGCACAATCCGTTCAATAGGGGCGTAGTCTGACATCGTCCCCATCGGGACACCCCGTTTAGTGCAAAGCGGGCACGAAGCCCCGCGATTCCTTGGGTAGCGCCGAATTCGTTGAGACTCCTGCGGGAGGTAGCGCCCATATTGTTCTGCGTGGCTACGGCAGATTGCCGGCTCCGTCACCGACGGAGTGAGCATAGCGCCGCCGTCGAGAGTCAATTCTCGCCGCCGCGCCGTGCCCTTGGACGCCTGTAAGGAGTCCATAGTGGAAAACCATTGCTGCACAACGAATGTCGACTCGAGTCGCGCCAGCGAGGTGAGCGCCTCGTGACCCTCCAGATGGAACGGCCGACGATCGAGGTTCAAGCACCGGCGGTCGAGGTTCAAGCACCTGCGGTCGAGGTTCAAGCATCGGCGGTCGAGGTTCAACAACCGGCGGCGCCCGAGGTCGTGCGGATCGACGAGTACGCCGACGTCATGGACATGTTCACGGCGCTGCAGGACCGGATCGGGGAGCCCGCCGAGGTCGCTCGCCAGAGGGAGCTCATCTTCGAGCGGTGCCTGGTGCTGGCCGACCGAATCGCGCGCCACTACGGCGGCCGGGGCGAGGACATCGAGGACCTGACCCAGGTGGCACGCCTTGGCCTGGTGAAGGCGGTCAACCGCTTCGACCCGTCGAAGGGTTCGCACTTCGTCGCGTTCGCCGTACCGACCATGATGGGCGAGGTGCGCAGGCACTTCCGCGATCACGGCTGGTCGATGCACGTGCCGCGGCGGCTCAAGGATCGTCACGGCCATATCACAAGGGCCACAATGGAATTGACTCAGACACTGGGTCGAGCACCCACCGCTGGTCAACTGGCCGACGTCCTCGAACTCAGCCGCGAGGACATCGTCGACAGCATGCTGGCCGCAGAGGCCTACCGCGTGCACTCGATCGACGCTCCGGTCTCGACCGGTGATTCGGCGCCGCGCATGGTGTCCGACACCGTCGGCGACGTCGACCCCGAATTCGAGCGCATCACCGACCAGGAGACGGTGCGGCCCCTGCTGGCCGCGCTGCCCGAGCGCGAACGCACCGTGCTCTACCTGCGGTTCTTCGCATCGATGACGCAGAGCCAGATCGCCGAGAAGATCGGCGTCTCGCAGATGCACGTCTCGCGGATCCTCGAGCGCACGCTGCGGGAGTTGCGCGACCAAATCTGAGCCTGTCCCCCGATGAGGCCCCTCCCGCGCCGGGAGGGGCCTCATTCTTTCTCCGGTGGCTCTGGCAGCGCGGCGGGCTCCTTCGGGGCGCCAAGAATCCTTTGAGGATCCGCCAAGACCTCCACCCGATGCTGTTCACACATCGCCAAGACGCGACACACAGCACCCGGGAGGCCACCAAAATGTTCACCAGCAACCGCATCGCCAAGATCGCCGCCAGCACCGTCGCCGCGGGAGCCTTCGGACTCGCCGCACTCGCGGGCACCGCCACCGCGTCGGCCAGTTCGTTCGACGACGAATTCCTGACCAACATCTCCGCCGAGGGCATCACCTTCGACTCGGCCAGCGGGGCGATCACTGCAGGCAAGCAGGTGTGCGGCTACCTCGCCAACGGTGCCACGGGAGTCGACGTCGGCCAGGACATCCTCGACGAGACCGATCTGACCAGCCACCAGGCTGCCGTGTTCGTCGTCGAGGCGACCTACGCGTACTGCCCCGGTTACACCGACCGCATCACGGCCTGACCGACGCAGCCGCTCGCCCCGCACGTACCGCGTGCGGGGCGTTCGTCATTCGGCGCCGGAGTCGACGCGCGGACGGCGCCGCACGCGGTCCAGCCAGTCACGTGGCAGCCGTGCCGATGAGCCCGTGGCCACCACCCGGTCCCGCGCGTGCGCCAGCCACGCCACGGTTCGTCGCGCGAACGGCACGGTGTCCCTTGGGTTTTCGGGCGGCACGAACTCCA
Source organism: Mycobacterium sp. (assembly GCF_040509115.1). Classification (GTDB taxonomy): domain Bacteria; phylum Actinomycetota; class Actinomycetes; order Mycobacteriales; family Mycobacteriaceae; genus Mycobacterium. The sequence continues at coordinate 5,607 of NZ_JBEVLO010000481.1, forward strand.
AGGCCGCGACCGCAGTCGTGAAGTCGGGTGCCATCGGCGTGTGAACTTCGCAGTAGTCCTCGCCACACCGACGGCAGCGCACTTCGTAGCGCATCACGTTGGGGCCGGACTCGACGAACGCGTAGTCGGCCACCGCCACACACCGTGGACAACGCGCAAGTCCACGTTCCACCACCACACTCACGGCAGCAACGCCCCCTCCGTCGGACCATCCGGAACTCTCCCTGGCAATGGTGGGCCGGTGGCGCTGAGAGCACAGCCCCCTGATGGATCTCGATGCGCGATCGGTGCGCAATCGAGATCGCAGGCCAAAGCCGCCTTTGGCCCGCCCGTGAAGAGGCCACAGGGAGTTGCGGAATGATGGCGGGGTGACCGAAGTGCATGGACGGATATGGCGATCTGGCAAGCCGTCGGACGGTTTCACGTTCTCGTCCATCTCGGACTGTCTCGAATCCGACGACACCCTGGTGTGGGCCGACATCTACGACCCCGATCACGACGCCCTGGCCGCGCTCGCCGAAGAGCTCAGTCTCAACGTGTGGGCCGTCGAGGACGCCACCGCGCCGAGGGAACGCACCAAGGCAACCGTCTACCGCACACACACCTTCTTCACGGTGTACGCGATCCAGACGCTGACCCCCGCCCCGGACGACGAGACCAGCTCGACGATCGCCAAGCACCGGATCTCCGCGTTCGTCCTCCCGCGGGGGTTGATCACGGTGCGACTGCCACCGACCGAGGGCGGCGATCCCAACTTCGGCATGGAGGCGGTCTCTCAACGGTTCGACGAGCTCGGTGGCCAGGAGTACGGCGTGGGCTCACTGGTGCACGGCCTCCTCGACGTGGTCGTCGACGGCCACTTCGAGGCCGTTCAGGCGCTCGACGACGACATCGAGTCGCTCGAGGACGAGTTGTTCGACGACGACGGTCCCCAGCGCGGCCTGCAGCGCCGCACGTTCCGCTATCGCAAGGATCTGGTCGAGCTGCGCCGGGTGGTACTGCCGATGCGCGAGGTCGTCAACGCCATCCAGCACCGTCGGCTGGACGACAAGACCTCACCCGAACTCGACCCCCTCTACGCCGACCTGTACGACCACGTGCTGCGCGCGTCGGAGTGGACGGAGTCGTTGCGGGACATGGTCACAACGGTTTTCGAGACGAATCTGTCCCTGCAGGACGCGCGGTTGAACACCGTGATGAAGAAGCTGACCGGCTGGGCGGCGATCATCGCGGTACCGACGGCGATCACCGGTTTCTACGGCCAGAACGTCAACTATCCGGGCATCAACACGGTCGCCGGCTTCGTCGTGAGCAGCGTCGTCATCCTGCTCCTGGTCGCATTGCTGTACGTGACGTTCCGCAGGCGGGACTGGCTGTAGCCCAGCGCTTGGAACGGGCGTCAAGAATTCGCCCAGAATCCGCCAAGACCGTCATCGGATGCTGTTCGCACATCGCAAGAAGCGAACCGAACACCACCGAGGAGCCACTGAAATGTTCACCACTCGCATCGCCAAGATCGCCGCCACCGCCGTCGCGTCCACCGCCTTCGGCCTTGCCGCCTTCGCGGGCACCGGCACCGCCAGCGCCGGCTCGATCGACGACCAGTTCATCACCAACATCACGGGCGAGGGCATCAGCTTCACCTCCGAGAGTGCCGCCATCCGCGAAGCCAGGACCGTCTGCACCTACCTCTCCGCGGGCCAGACGGGCGTCGACCTGGTCGGGGAGATCCAGTCGAACAGCGACCTGACCACCGACCAGGCCGCCGCATTCGTCGTCGAGGCCACCTACGCCTACTGCCCCAGCCTCAAGGGCCAGCTCCAGGCCTGACCCCGTGCGCGCGTCAGATGGCGCCCTGGGCACGCAGGTCGGCGATCTCCTGAGCTGAGAAGCCCGCGTCGGTCAGCACGTCGTCGGTGTGCTGACCGTGCAGCGGCGGCGGCGTCCGCACCGACGCCGGCGTGGCGTCGAGTTTGTAGGGCACACCCAGGAACTTCAACGGCCCCGCCGGGGTGTCGAGCTCGACGACCATCTCGGTCTCCCTGACGGCGGGGTCCTCGAAGGCCTCCGCCATGGAGTTCACCGGGGCCGCGAAGAGGTCGTCCGCCTCCATCATTGCCAGCCATTCAGCCGTGGTCTTGGCGGCCAGCGCATCCTCGATGACGGCGGCGAATTCGTCGCGATTGTCGAAACGGGCCCAGTAGGTGGCGAATCGGTCGTCTTCGCTGAGGTCGTCGATGCCGAGAATTCTGGACAGACTGGACATCTGCTTGCCGCTGGACAATGCGATGTAGCCGTCCTTGGTGGCATAGAACCCGTAGGGCGGTGGCGTGTACGGACTGGCGTGGCCGGGGTGCGGTCGACGTGGCTCACCCTGCGGTGAGTTGACGAAGTGGAAACCCCACTCCGCCATGCCTGCGATGGCGCTCTCGTACAGGCTCGTCCGTACCCGCTGCCCCTCACCGGTGCGGATGGCATGCACGATCGCGCAGACGGTTCCGAAGGCGCCGTTCATCGCGCCGAAGGTGTCCGCGATCGCGGTCGCGACGGGCACCGGCCGTCCGTCGACCGCGTTGAGATGGCCCCAGCCCGTGCGCGCTTCGACGAGGACGTCCTGACCGGGCTTGGCCGCGTGCGGACCCGCCGACCCGTAGCCCGTCGCCGATACGTAGATGATGCCCGGATTGAGATCCTTGCACCGCTCGTATTCCAGTCCCAGCCGCTCCATCACACCGGGCCGGAAGTTCTCGTAGACGACGTCGAACGAAGGCATGAGGCGTTCGATCATCGTCAGGCCGGCAGGCGATTTGAGGTCGACGGTGATGCTGCGCTTGTTGCGGTTGTTCGCGAGGAAGCCCGCCGCGTAGATCGTCGAGTCGTCGTGGTCACTGCCGTAGCGCACGTTCTCGCCATACCGATCGTCGCTGCGACCGTCCACCGTCATCGCCACCCGCCGCTCGACCTTCACGACGTCGGCGCCCATGTCGGCCAGCATCTGAGTGGCGTACGGTCCCTGCATCCGCTCGGTGAAGTCCAATACGCGAATGCCTGCCAACGGGCCCTGCGCATCAGCCATCAGATCGCCTCGCAGTCGCGGAGCCTGGCGATGTCGGCTCTGCTGTAGCCCACGGCCTCCAGAACCTCGTCGGTGTGCTCGCCGTGGCGAGGCGGTGCGGTGCGTACGGTCGCCGGACTGCGTGACAACTTGTACGGCGGCGCAGGCAGTTTCAGCTCACCCACCGGTGAGTCGATCGTGACGATCATGTCCTGCTGGGTGACCTGTTCGTCGGTGAAGGCCTCGCCGAACGACTTCACCGGCGCGGCGAAGAGCCCCTCCGGCTCCATCAGCTCCATCCACTCGGCAGTGGTCCGGTGCGCCAACGCCTCTTCGAGTAGCGCCTCGAACTCTGCGCGGTGCTCGTTGCGGGCCTGCGGGGTCGCGAACCGGGGATCGGTGGTCAGAGCCGGCAACTCCAGAATTCGTGACAGCTCGGGAAGTTGCCTGCCGCTCGACAACGCGAGGTATCCGTCCTTGGTGGCGTAGAAACCGTACGGCGCCGGGATATAGGGATGCGCGTGCATGATCGTCCCGCGGTCGGGCTCGCCGACATCGGTGTTGAGGAAGTGCACCGCCTGCTCGGACTGGGCGGCGATCGCACTCGCCAGCAAGTTGACCTGGACCCGCTGCCCTTCTCCGCTCCTGTCGCGGTGGCGGAGCGCCGCGAGCACCGCGATGGCCCCGTTCATCCCGCCGAGCAGATCGGTGATCGACATGCCGACGGGTGTTGGCCGACCGTCGGCAGCCACGTTCATGGCGCCGAAACCGCCGATCGCCTGAACGAGCACGTCCTGGCCGGGACGTCGCTCATACGGCCCGTCCGATCCGTAGCCGTACGCCGACGCATAGACGACCGCCGGGTTGATCTCGGCGCACTGCTCGTAGCCGAAGCCCAGCCTGGACATGACGCCTGGCCGGAAGTTCTCATAGACGACGTCGCATGTTCCCACTAGGCGCTCGACCACGCCCTTGCCCTCGGGATTCTTCAGGTCGATCGTGACGCTCTTCTTGTTGCGGTTGGCTGCGAGAAAGCCAGCCGCATAGAACGACGTGTCGGCCGGATCCAGTCCGTACCGACCATTCGGCCCGTACCGCTCGTCGGGCCTTCCGTCGACCGTCAGGGAGACCCGCCGCTCGACCTTGATGACCTCGGCACCCAGGTCGGCGAGGATCTGGGTGCCGTACGGGCCCTGCATGCGCTCGGTGAAGTCCAGCACGCGGATGCCGTGCAACGGACCTGGCGCAATCCCGTCACTCATTCGTCTCCTCTGTCTTCGGGTCGTAGCTCTATCTCGCAGGCGTCATCGAGGGTGCGGTCGGCCCGACGTCTTCTCCCGCGATGCTCTGGCCGTCACTGGTGACGGGACCCGCCATCGTCGACGGAGTGATGGGACCGCGGCCACGCCTGCGGCGGCGCGAGTCGACGACCAGTGACGCCCTCGGATCGATCCATGCGTATGCCAGATCGATGATCAGATTCATCACGATGACGAGCGTTGCGATCACGAAGACACACGCGAGAACCAAGGGCAGATCTCGTCTTTCGATCGCCTGGATGAACAGGCTTCCGATGCCCGGCCACGCGAAGATCGTCTCGATCACCACGGCGCCGTTGAGGAAGCTCGCCAACTCGTCACCTCCGACGGTGATGATGGGGATCAAACTGTTCTTCAGCGCGTGACGACGCACGATGCGCCCCTCTGACATGCCCTGGGCGCGCAGCGTGACGATGTAGGGCTTCTGCATCTCCTCCACCAGCGCAGACCGGGCAACCTGAGCGAGCCTGCCAATCGGGCGGAACGCCAACGTGATTGCGGGCAGGATGACGAACTCCAGGCCTCCGTAGCCGGACGTCGGTAGCAGGTGGAGTTGGACACCGAAGACCAGGATCAGCATCAGGCCCAGCCAGAAGTCGGCGATCGAGACTCCGGCGAGTGAGACCGTCGTGAGTATCCGATCCAGCAACCCCTCTGGCCGCAGCGCGGACAGCACCCCGAGTGCCAACGAGATCGGCAGCGCCACGATGAACGTGGCCAAGGTCAGCAGCAGCGTCGCTGGTACCCGTTCGAGCACCAGCGGCAAGGCAGGAACCTTCTGCCACAACGAGTTTCCAAAATCGGCTTGCAACCAACCCGAGAACGATCGCCAGAACTGTTCGGCCAGCGGATCGTCGAGACCCATCGAAGCCCTGGTGTCAAGGTACAGCTGATGGCTGGCCGAAGGCGGCAGGATGAGCCGTGCCGGATCTCCGATCTGATTGACCAGAATCCAGACCACGATGAGCACCGCCAGCAGCACCAGGACCGCGTGGATGGTCCGCTTGATCACGTATCGCGCCAACATCGTCGGGCTTCCTCAGTAGGACCCGGTCTGGACGGCCACCGGTTGCGGTGCACTGCGGGCGGCGGCGAGTTGATCGCGCGCCGCCGCGGCGATCAGTCCTGCGTCGGAGAACACCGTGGCGAAGTCGAAGCCACGCTCGATGTAACCGCGCGCGACTGACCCCGCAGGGGTGTGCATTCCGACGGCGACGCCGTGCCGTCGGCACGCGTCGACGATGCGCTGCACCGTGTCGTCGACGATCGGTGCCGTCGACCCTGGCTTCTCGCCAAGCGCGAGGGCCAGGTCGCTCGGTCCGATGTAGACGCCGTCGACCCCGGGAGTCGACACGATGGCGTCGAGATCGTCGAGGGCGCGGGCGGTTTCGATCATGATGACGCACGCGACGTCGCCGAGTACATCGGGATCGGTTGAACCCATCACGTCACGGGCCCGGATGGGACCGTAGGACCGAAGACCCTTGGGCGGGTACCGACAGGCGCTCACGGCCGCCAGCGCGTCCTCGCTGGTCTCGATCATGGGGATGATGACGCCGAGGGCACCGGCGTCAAGTGCCGACATGATCGCGGCGGGTTCGTTCCAGCGCGGCCGCACCATGGGCGCCGAGCCAGATGCCGAGACGGCCTGGATCATCGGGAAGGCCGTCGAGTCGTCGATCATGCCGTGCTGCTGGTCGATGCAGACGTAGTGATATCCCTGGCGGCCGAAGATCTCCGCCGCGAAGGGATCGGGCAGGGTGCACCACGCGCCAAGGGTGGGCTCGCCGCGCCGCCAAGCCGACGTCAACGGGTTCTCGAAGCTCATGTGGACTTCCTTCTGATCGGTGTGCCGGGTGGG
>NZ_JBEVLO010000482.1:0-41342 GCF_040509115.1 Mycobacterium sp.
AGTATGGCACAGGGAACTGTGAAATGGTTCAACAGCGAAAAGGGCTTCGGCTTTATCGCCCCCGACGACGGCTCCCCGGATGTCTTCGTCCACTACTCTGAGATCCAAGGCGGCGGCTACCGCTCGCTGGAAGAGGCTCAGCGAGTTCAGTTCGACGTCGGACAAGGTGCGAAGGGCCCCCAGGCCACCGGAGTTACCGCGATCTAAGAACTTCACGGATTATGGGCTGACAAGGGAAACCTTGTCAGCCCATAGTTCGTTTCGGGGCCCAATTCGGTTGGACCGCACGCGGTTTGCCGTCAGCCGGGCAGGATCAGCGAGACCGTCACGACGTTGACCATGGTCCCGCCCACGATCGACAGCAGCGCATTGCGGCGCCAGAGGTGCAGTCCGACGGTGACCACCAGCGCCGCGGCCAACGCCCAGCCGTGACGCCCGTCGACGTGGGGGGCGTCCCGCAAGGTGTACACGGCCAAGATGATCATGATGCCGACGGGCATGTGCACGCTCAGGTAGCGCACCACGACCGACCGCCGCATCGGAGCCAGCACGGCGAACGGGAATGCGCGCAGCGCCCACGTGATCACCGCACTGACCGCCACCATTGCCGCGGTGTGCCACGGCTCAGTCACGGGCCTCCCGTCGGCGGTCGATGACGAACCGGCCCAGCAGCATTGCGGTGTACGCGGCGAACGCCCACACCAACATTTGATCCGTTACCGCCAACGCCGCCACCACGGCGCAGACTCCCGAGCCTCCCGCCAGGAGCCGGTCGGGTCGAGCGCGGTAGGCGTCGATGGCCAAGACCACGAACAACGCGGTCAGCGCAAAGTCCAAACCCTGCACCCGCTCGATGGGCACTGCGGTGCCGATGAGCGCGCCGACCGTCGCACCCGAGACCCAGGCAATCTGAAAGATGAACTGCATCAACAGAATCGACCGCGACGTCCAACGCAGCGGATCGGTTGCCGTGACGGCGTAGGCCTCATCGGTCAACGCATAAGTGCTGTAGACCTTGGCGAGCCTGCCGTCGACCCTGTCCAACGGAAACGACAACGCGTAGAAGACGTGGCGCAGGTTCACGATGAGCGTGGTCGCGGCGACCTGCGCCAACGGAGTCGCGGCGACGGCGAGACCGACGAGGAGGAACTCCAGCGAGCCCGCGTACACGACCGCCGTGAACACCGTCGCCCACCACCACGCCAGACCGGCGTGGACGACGACCAGCCCGAAGGCCAGACCCAGCGAGAAGAGCCCCAGCCCGACCGGCACGACGACCGCAGGCACCCGACTCCGTCGTTCCACGACGAGTCAGCGTAGATGCCCGCGTGGCGGACCCGGTCATCCGGCGGTTTACTAAACGCCGTGACCACCGAACTGCTGTTCTCCTACGGCACCCTGCGTCAGCGAGAGGTCCAACTGACCACCTTCGGCCGAGAGCTCCGCGGCGAAGACGACGCGATCGTCGGCTACGAGCTGGACTGGGTCGCCATCACGGACCTGCACGTGGTCGCGACGAGCGGCACCGACAGTCACCCGATCCTCAAGCGGTCCGGAAGCTTAGACGGGGCCGTCGAGGGCACGGTGTTCGAGATCAGTGCCGAAGAGCTGGCCGCTGCCGACGAGTACGAAGTCGACGATTACGCCCGCGTCAAGGTGCCACTGCGGTCGGGGCGTTCGGCGTGGGTCTACGTGTGGGCAGCGAGCCGCTAGCGCTCGGTCACCGGCTCAGTCACCGGCACCGGCTCACTCACCACTGACCGAGCTGGCACCACGGGCTGTAGGGGTTGTCCTGTTGCACGGCGATCTGACCGTCGACGGTGATCTCGCAGTGCGCCCCTGGCGGGCCGGACGTGCCGCGCGTGGTGCTGCTGACGGTCAGGATTGCCCACTGCGGATCGGCGAGCGTCGTCTCGAAGGTCCACGGCGCGCCCGGCGCCAGATTCACCCGGTCGCGCTTCGCGTATGCATACGCGTCGGCGTTGTAGGCGGCCTTGTCCGCAGGCTGCGCCGTTAGGTAGAACAGCTCGAAGTCATACGGCGCGTTGGTGGTGACCGTGTACACGACCTTGTGTCCGTTGGCAGGCGCGGGATCGGGCTCCGCGTTGGCCACCCCGACTGACAAGGCAGTGTGGCCGACCACGCTTGCGGCCGCCAGCATCGATGCCACTCCGAGGGTTGCCCCGATCTTCTTCGTAGGTGTTCGCATGAAGGTCACATCGTCGGACGCTACCCGATCGTTACCCTTCTCCCCACCGTCACGGTCGGTGGCCGTCAGAGCTCCAGCAGGACCGTCACCGGGCCGTCGTTGACGAGTTCGACGGCCATGTCGGCGCCGAACACGCCCGTCTGCACGTGCGCCCCGAGCGCGCGCAACGCCTCGGCGAACGCCGTCACCAACGGCTCGGCCACGTCGCGCGGTGCGGCCGCATTCCATGACGGCCTTCGACCCTTTGCGGTGTTGGCGTACAGCGTGAACTGGCTGACCACCAGCACCGGTGCGGCGACGTCCGACGCCGACCGTTCACCGTCGAGAATGCGTAACTGCCAAAGCTTTTCGGCCAGCCTTGCCGCGATCGCCGTGTCGTCGGTGTGCGTGACGCCGACCAGTGCCAACAGTCCCTGACCGGTCGGTGTGATGGCCCCGACGACGTCACCCGCAACCACGACACGCGCGGAGGACACCCGCTGCACCAGAATTCGCACGATCCTCGATGTTGCCACGCGGCCCGTCGGCGATGGCCGGCTCCCTGTGTGACCGCCTCCGCGCAACCGAGGATCTCACCGAAGTCGGCGGTCTCGCGGTGTTGGCGCTGCTGCACCAGGTGAGCTTCGAAACGATGGACGCGGGTCAACCCAGGCGAGCGAGCACCTCGGCCACCACCGCGTCGGCACCCACGTCGGCCTGCTCCCCCGTCGCCAGCTCCTTGATGCCGACGGTCCCGGCCTCGATGTCACGGTCGCCGACCACCAGCGCGATGCGGGCCCCCGACCGGTCGGCCGCACGCATCGCGCCCTTCAGCCCGCGGTCACCGTAGGCGAGGTCGACGCGCACGCCGTTGGCTCGCAGCGCACCCGCCACCGTCACCAGCGCCAGCTTCGCCGCCTCGCCCATGGGCACGCAGTACACGTCGACGCGGGCGGTCTCGCCGACCGTCCTGCCCTCGGCTTCGAGCGCCAGCATCGTCCGGTCCACGCCGAGACCGAACCCGATGCCCGACAGATCCTGGCCACCGAGCTGCTTCATCAGCCCGTCGTAGCGGCCGCCGCCGCCGATCCCGGATTGCGCGCCGAGCCCGTCGTGGACGAACTCGAACGTCGTCTTGGTGTAGTAGTCCAGACCGCGCACCATCCTGGGATTGATGACGTACGGCACGCCCAGCGCATCGAGGTTGGCAAGCACGGTGTCGAAGTGGTGCTTGGCAACGTCGGAGAGGTGGTCGAGCATCAGGGGCGCGGCTGCCGTCATCTCACGCACGTGCGGTCGCTTGTCGTCGAGCACCCGAAGCGGGTTCAACCGAGCGCGTCGCTGTGTTTCCTCGTCCAGGTCGAGCTTGAACAGGAATTCCTGCAACAACTCCCGGTACTGCGGGCGGCACGTGTCATCGCCCAGCGAGGTGACTTCGAGCCGGAATCCCTCGAGACCGAGGGACCGGAACCCGGCGTCGGCGATCGCGATCACCTCGGCGTCCAGCGCGGGGTCGTCAATGCCGATCGCCTCGACGCCAACCTGCTGCAGCTGGCGGTACCGCCCCGCCTGCGGCCGCTCGTACCGGAAGAATGGGCCCGAATACCGCAGCTTGACGGGAAGCTGGCCGCGGTCGAGACCATGTTCGATGACGGCCCGCATCACGCCTGCGGTGCCTTCCGGTCGCAACGTGACCGAGCGCTCGCCCCGGTCGGCGAACGTGTACATCTCCTTGCTGACGACGTCGGTCGACTCGCCGACACCACGCGCGAACAGCGCCGTGTCCTCGAAGATCGGCAGTTCGACGTGGCCGTAGCCAGCCCGTCGGGCAGCCTCCAGCAAGCCATCGCGGACCGCGACGAACGCGGCGGAGTCCGGCGGCAGGTAATCCGGGACGCCCTTGGGCGCCTGAAAGTCACTCACGTAGACAAGCCTTCGAGGAACGGGTTGGTGCGACGCTCGGCGCCGATGGTGGACTTGGGGCCGTGCCCCGGTAGTACCACGGTGTCGTCGTCGAGCACCAACAGTTTTGACACGATCGAGGTCAGTAGGTCTCGCCCGCTGCCGCCCCACAGGTCGGTGCGGCCGATCGACTGCTTGAACAGGGTGTCGCCGGTGAAGGCCAGATCGGACGCTCCTCCGTACGACATTCCGTCGCTTCGCTCCACCCCGCCCGCCACCCGGAACGTCACCGAGCCCCGCGTGTGGCCGGGCGTGTGGTCGACGGTGACGCTGAACCCGGCCAGGTCGACCTTGTCGCCGTCGCGGTCCAGCTCCACGACCTGGCGCGGTTCGCGGAACATCGTCGACAACGCCAGCTGCGCGAGCCGCGGCCCGAAACCCTTGATCGGGTCGGTCAGCATGGTCCGGTCCTCGGGGTGAATGTAGGCCGGGCAGCCGAATGTGTCGGCCACCTTCTGCGCCGACCAGATGTGGTCGATGTGACCGTGGGTGAGCAGCACCGCCGCCGGGGTCAGCCGATTGTCGTCGAGAATCTTGCGCAGCGGCCCCATCGCCCTCTGGCCAGGGTCGACGACGAGACAGTCGGCTCCAGGGCCCGGCGCGAGCACATAGCAGTTGCACTGCAGCACGCCCGCCGGAAACCCCGTGATGAACACGTCGACCAGTTTCCCATCCGTCTTTGACGTGGGTCGCAGCGCCTACGCTCAGCGAATGCTGGCACACTCGGTGCCGATCGACCACATCGAGGAGGAGTACGCGGTGCCGACCAACGAACAGCGGCGGGCGACGGCCAAGCGCAAACTGGAGCGTCAGCTGGAACGTCGGGCCGCCCAGGCCCACCGGCGTCGGCTCCTCACGATCATCGGATCCGTCGTCGGGGTGCTGGTGCTCATCGGTGCGGGCGTTGGCCTCGTGTACTACACCGGCAAGGACTCCTCCGCCTCGAACGCGTCGGCCGACACCCCCACGTCGACCCCGGGCTCGGACACGCCGACGCCGGCGGCGGGCGCGCCGCTGCCGCCGTTCGTGGCGCCCGCCGACCTGGGTGCGAACTGCCAGTACCCGGCTGCCGAGGCGGCCGCCAAGGCGAACACGCCGCCGCGCACCGGCAAGGTGCCGACGGACCCCCCCGAGGTCAGCGCCAGCATGACCACCAACGAGGGCAACATCGGCCTTCAGCTCGACAATGCCAAGGCGCCATGCACCGTCAACAGCTTCGCCAGTCTTGCCAACCAGGGGTACTTCAACGACACCTCCTGCCACCGCCTCACCACGACGCCGGGCCTGTCGGTGCTGCAGTGTGGCGACCCGAAGGGTGACGGCATGGGCGGCCCCGGCTACCAGTTCGCCAACGAATACCCCACCGACCAGTTCCGGCCCGACGATCCAGCACTCCAGCAGCCGGTGACCTATCCGCGGGGCACCCTGGCGATGGCCAATGCCGGACCCGGCACCAACGGCAGCCAGTTCTTCCTGGTCTACAAGGATTCGCAGCTGCCCCCCGGGTACACGGTCTTCGGGACGATCGACGAGACCGGCCTTGCGACGCTCGACAAGATCGCCGCGGCGGGAGTCGATCCGGCGACCGGCGCCGGTGACGGCAAGCCGAAACTGCCGGTCCAGATCAAGTCGCTCCAGCTCGACTGACGCCGACCCGGCCGTCCCAGCCGTGACCAACCCGCCGCCCCATGGCGCGATACCACCCGAACCTGCCCCGTACGGCGTGCCGGGTGCCTACGGTTACGCACCGCCCCGCAGGACCAACGGAATGGCGATCGCGTCTCTGGTCTGCGCGTTCCTGTTCTTCCCACTGGGCATCGTGTTCGGGCACGTTTCGCTGTCCCAGCTCAAGCGCAGCGGCGAGGAGGGCCGCGGGCTGGCCATCGCTGGCCTGGTGGTCAGCTACGTGATGGCGGTGCTGACTATCGTCGCGATCGTCGCCACCTTCGTGTTCGCCGCATTTCTCGTGCGCGTCGCCGACGACGGGAACTTCGGGTCCTCGTTCACCTCCGGGCTGAACGCCCCGCCACCGACCGGGGACCCGCTGCCGCCGTTCAAGGCGCCTGCCAACCTCGGCGGCAACTGCCAGTACCCGAACACGACGGAGGCGGCCAGCCGACCCGTACGGCCGCCGCGCACCGGAGCCGTCCCCACCGAGCCCGCCACGGTCGATGCCACGATCGTGACGAACGACGGCGCCGTCGGCCTGCAACTGGACAACGGGAAGTCACCGTGCACGGTGAACAACTTCGCCAGCCTCGCCCAGCAGGGCTTCTTCGACGGGACGACATGCCACCGACTGACGACGTCGGCCTCGCTTGGGGTCCTGCAGTGCGGTGACCCGACGGGAACCGGAATGGGCGGGCCCGGCTACCGCTTTCCGAACGAATACCCGACCAACCAGTTCCGCCTGGCGGATCCGGCCAAGGAAACCCCGGTCGTGTATCCGCGGGGCACGCTCGCCATGGCGAATGCCGGGCCGGGCACCAACGGCAGCCAGTTCTTCCTTGTCTACGCCGATTCGCACCTGCCGCCGACCTACACCGTGTTCGGCACCATCGACGAGGTGGGGCTGGGCGTCATCGACCGCATTGCGGCCGGCGGCGTCAAGGGCGGCGTCGAGGACGGTCCGCCCGCCACGGACGTGACGATCGAATCGGTCCGGCTCGATTGACTAGCCGGCGGCCTCCCGGTTCGCGGTGGTCACGATCGACGTCAATAGTCCTGGGGCTGCCTCGTCGACGGCCCTCGTTCGCAGCAGCTGATGGGTGTGCCCGTCGATCACCAGCCGCTCTGTGAGACCCGCTTCCCGCAGGATCTTGAAGTGGTGGGTCGCCGTGGACTTGTTGATGCCGTCGTAGAGCAGTGCGCACGGCACGGAGTCGGCGGCGTTCATCAGACGACGAACCATCTCGAGGCGCACGGGGTCGGCGAGCGCGACGAGCAGTTGCTGCACGCTTGCCACGGAGTTTCCGTGGCCATCGGGGAGCTCGCCCGGCGGCACCGTTGTGTGCTCGCTCACCGCAGGTTTGACGTTCATCGAACCGAGCGTACTCTCGCTGGAGTTCGATGTTCGTCAAACCTGCTTGCCGAGGGAGGACTACGTGGCTGTGGTCGCGGTCGACCGTTTCACCGGGGAGACCCAGCGCGGGGCCTACTCACTGCTACTCGTCCTCAGCGGCGTCGCCCTCGGAGTATCGGGGCTGCCCGCGCCGCTCTACGGCATGTACGAGGAACAGTGGCACCTGTCCCCTCTGGCCACCACGATCGTGTTCGCCGTCTACGCCGTCGCGGCGCTCGGTGCCGTCCTGGTGTCCGGTCGCATCTCCGACGTCGTCGGCCGCAAGCCGGTGCTGCTCGGCGCGCTGGTCGCGATGATCGTCGGACTCGGCGTGTTCCTCGTCGCCGACAACATGGCCATGCTGATGCTCGCCCGCGTGATCCACGGCGCCGCGGTTGGCTCGATCGTCGTCGCAGGCTCTGCCGCCCTGTTGGACCTACGGCCCGACCACGGCGTCCGGTCCGGCCAACTCAGCGGCGTCAGCTTCAACATCGGCATGACGGTCGCCCTCGTCGGCTCGGCGCTATTGGCTCAGTACGCCCCCCATCCGATGCGCACGCCGTATGCGATCGTCGCCATCATCTGCGCAGTGCTCGGCGTGGGCGTCATCGCCCTGCGCGAACCCCACACCACCCGCACGCACGGCCGCATCCGGATCGCCAAACCCGCTGTGCCACAGGAGATTCGTGGCGACTTCTGGTTCGCAGCGATCGGCGCCATGGCGTCGTGGTCGGTGCTCGGCGTACTGCTGTCGCTGTACCCGTCACTGGCCGCGCAGCAGACGCACGTGCACAACCTCGTGTTCGGCGGCGCCGTCGTGGGAACCACGGCGTTCGCGGCCGCGATGGCCCAGCTCTTCTCGACCCGCCTGCCCGCCCGAGTGTCGGCGATCGCCGGTGACGCGGGGATGGCCGTCGCGCTGATCCTCACCATCCCGGTGTTGGCGACGCACAACTGGCCCCTGGTGTTGGTGGCAGCCGCGGTGCTCGGGGCGTCGTTCGGCCTCGGCTTCGGCGGCTCGCTGCGACACCTGTCGCACGTCGTTCCGTCGAACCGGCGCGGTGAGACCATGTCCGCCTTCTACCTGGTCGCCTACACCGCGATGGCGGTACCTACGCTGCTCGCAGGCTGGGCCGCGACGGAATGGCCGCTCGGCGCGGTGTTTCCGTGGTTCGCCTGCGCGGTGGCCGTCGCGTGCCTGGCCGCCGCCGGAATCGGCGCCGTCACGACGCGCGGCCGCTAGCACCCCAACGGCCGCCGAGCGTGGACTTCGTCTACGCCGCGGGTCGAATCGCGTGCCAGAAGTCCACGGTCGGCGGGGACGGTCAAGCCGCGGACGTCACCCGGTAGACGTCGTAGACGCCCTCGACGTTGCGCACCACGTTCAGCACGTGACCGAGGTGCTTGGGATCGCCCATCTCGAAGGTGAACCGGCTGATCGCCACGCGGTCGTTGGACGTCGCCACCGACGCCGACAGGATGTTCACCTTCTCGTCGGCCAGCACCCGCGTGACATCCGACAGCAGCCGGTGCCTGTCGAGCGCCTCGACCTGAATGGCCACCAGGAACACCGACGACGGAGACGGCGCCCACTTCACGTCGATGATGCGCTCCGACTGTTCTTGCAGCGACGTCGCATTCGTGCAATCGGTGCGATGCACACTGACACCGCCCCCACGCGTGACGAAGCCCATGATGTTGTCGCCGGGCACCGGGGTGCAGCACTTCGCGAGCTTGGTCAACACGCCGGGAGCGCCAGGTACCGCCACGCCGACGTCGTCGCTGGTGCGCTGCCGCACCGGCATCGTGGCAGGCGTCGACCGCTCGGCGATCTCGTTCTCGGCCTCGTCGTCCCCGCCGAGCTGAGCCAGCAGCCGCTGCACCACGTGGCGGGCGGAAACGTGTCCCTCACCGACCGCGGTGTAGAGGGACGACACGTCGACGTAGCGCAGCTCACGCGCCAGCGCCGCCATGGACTCGCCATTCATCAAGCGCTGCAACGGAAGACCACCACGGCGCACCTCACGGGCAATCGAATCCTTGCCCGACTCGAGCGCCTCCTCACGCCGTTCCTTCGCGAACCACTGCCGGATCTTCGCCTTCGCCCGCGGCGACACGACGAACGACTGCCAGTCCCGCGACGGGCCCGCGTTGAGCGCCTTCGAGGTGAAGACCTCGACCACTTCGCCATTCTCGAGCTTGCGCTCCAACGCGACCAGCCTGCCGTTGACCCGCGCACCGATGCATCGGTGGCCGACCTCGGTGTGCACGGCGTAGGCGAAGTCCACCGGCGTCGAACCCGTTGGCAGCGTGATGACGTCACCCTTGGGCGTGAAGACGAAGATCTCCTGCACGGCGAGGTCGTAGCGCAGCGACTCCAGGAACTCGCCCGGGTCCGCAGCTTCCCGCTGCCAGTCGAGCAGCTGACGCATCCACGCCATGTCGTCGAGCTCGGCGGCCGCGTTGTTGGCGGGAATCCCGTTGCGGCCCTTGGCTTCCTTGTACCGCCAGTGCGCCGCGATGCCGTACTCGGCCGTGCGGTGCATGTCGCGGGTGCGGATCTGCACCTCCAGCGGCTTGCCCTCCGGCCCGACGACGGTGGTGTGCAGCGACTGGTAGACGCCGTACCGCGGCTGGGCGATGTAGTCCTTGAACCGGCCCGCCATGGGCTGCCACAGCGAGTGCACCGCCCCGACCGCGGCGTAGCAGTCGCGGATCTCGTCGCACAGGATTCGCACGCCGACAAGATCGTGGATCTCGTCGAAGTCGCGGCCCTTCACGATCATCTTCTGATAGATCGACCAGTAGTGCTTGGGCCTGCCCTCGACGGTGGCGTTGATCTTCGACGCGGTCACGGTGTTGACGATCTCCGCGCGCACCTTCGCGAGGTAGGTGTCGCGTGACGGCGCCCGGTCGGCCACCAGTCGGACGATCTCTTCGTACTTCTTGGGGTGCAGGATCGCGAACGAGAGGTCTTCGAGCTCCCACTTGACCGTCGCCATGCCGAGCCGGTGAGCAAGGGGCGCAATGACTTCCAGCGTCTCGCGGGCCTTGCGGGCCTGCTTCTCCGGCGGCAGGAACCGCATGGTCCGCATGTTGTGCAGCCGGTCGGCGACCTTGATCACCAGAACCCGCGGATCCCGCGCCATCGCGATGATCATCTTGCGGATGGTCTCGCCCTCGGCGGCGTTGCCCAGCACCACCTTGTCGAGCTTGGTCACGCCGTCGACGAGATGACCGACCTCGACGCCGAAGTCGACCGTAAGAGCGTCCAGTGTGTAGCCGGTGTCCTCCACCGTGTCATGGAGCAGCGCCGCCACCAGCGTGGTGGTGTCCATGCCCAGCTCGGCCAGGATGTTGGCCACCGCCAGCGGATGGGTGATGTAGGGATCGCCCGAGCGGCGCAGCTGATCGGCATGCCGCTGCTCGGCGACCTCGTAGGCGCGTTGCAGGAGCGCCAAATCGGCTTTCGGGTATACCTCGCGGTGCACGGCCACCAGCGGCTCGAGCACCGGGTTGACGGCACTGCGCTGCGACGTCATCCGGCGGGCGAGCCGAGCGCGGACCCGCCGTGACGCGCTCGAGGTCTTGGTCGCCTCGGGCGTCGGGTCCGGAGTGATGATCGGCATCGGCTGCGTCTGCGTCAACGCCGGATCGTCCACCGCCATGCTCACCTCCTGACCAAAGCCGGGCTCCTAACCGAGGATATCCCTGCTAGCCCATCTGTTCTTCGCGCAAGCGCTCATACCCAGCCATCTGTTCTTCGCGCAAGCGCTCATGCCCAGTCATCTGTTCTTCGCGCAAGCGCTCATCACACCACGTACAGGCTCGTCACCGGCAAGTCCGGTAACCGCGCCCGGCCGTTGAGGGCGGACAGCTCCAACACCACCGCGGCCGCCGTCACCGTGGCTGCGCCGGTGCGGAGCAGTTCGATGGCCGCCGCCAACGTCCCACCGGTGGCCAGTACGTCGTCGATGACTACAACGCGAAGACCGGCGAGTTCGATGCCGTCGGCGGGAATCTCCAGCGTTGCGGAGCCGTATTCGAGGTCATACGTCACGCCGTGCACCCGGGGCGGCAGCTTGCCGCCCTTGCGAACGGCGAGCACGCCCTTGCCGAGCCGCGTCGCCACGGCAGCGCCCAGCAGGAACCCACGCGCGTCGATCCCGGCGATCAGGTCGGCGTCTTCGGCTACGGCGGCCAGCGCGTCGGTGACGACGGCCAGGCCCGCGGCATCGGCGAGCACCGGGGTGAGGTCCTTGAACTGGATGCCCGGCTCGGGGAAGTCAGGTACCTCGCGCATCAGCGACGCGATCACGGCGGTGACGTCCGTCGACGTTTCAGACCGACCCCGATCGCTTCGGTCCGCCCCACCGGAAGCGGACTCACTCACGACGTCAGTTCCCAACGGTCCATGTTCCATCCCGCGCCCCATCGGGTCGGATTGCTGCTCACAGCCGTCATCTTCGTCGATGTCAGCAAGGTTCGCTGCTGGCGGTACAGCGGAAGTGTTGGCATGTCGTCCCACAGTACTGGGGCGCCCTCGCCCAGCAGTCTGGCGAGCTCCTTTGGATCGGCGGACACCGCAAGCGCGCTGATGACGCCGTCGATGCGCTCGTTGGTGTACCCGGAGAGGTTGTTGCCGTTCCCGGTGAACAGGTCGTAGGCGTCCACGGCAGACGAGCCGCTCGAACCACTCCCGGTTGCGCCACCCGTACTGGCGATGAGGACGTCGATCTCGTTGTCCCGCAACGACAGTGGGCCCACCGTCTCCGATGCGGCGTCCTCAACCGTGATGCCCGCCGCCTCACACGACCGGGCGATGGTGCCCACGGTGGCGGCAAGTCTGGCATTCGGACTCTGGTAGCCGATGCGAACGGTCAACGGTCTCCCGGCGATGGCGTCGCGGGCCGCGATCGGGTTCGCCGCGCTGAACTGGCCGCCCTCGGCAGCGCTCTCGGCCGCCGTGATCGAATCCTCTGCGGCGGCGTTGAGCCGACTGTTGGCGAGCGGCACCTCCGCGTTCTGCGCGATCTGGTCGCGCGGCGTGCACAGGGCCACCGCCCGCCGCGCCGCCGGATCGGCCAGCGGACCCTGCGGGGCGAAGATCAGTTGCTCGATGCCTGCCGAGGCGCTGTCGGACCGGGTGTAACCGTCGGGCAGATTCAGGGTGCCCGACGAGCCTGCGGCGATGTCGACGACGTCGTAGTCCCCCTCGTTCACGCGGTCCTGGATGTCGGCGCCGCGCGGCCAGACGGTGATCTTCTGCGTCAGGGGCTTGGCGCCCCACCACTTGTCGTTCGCCACTAGCTCGACGGCGCCGGCGTCGGACACCGAACTCAACTTGTACGGCCCCGACGACGGGAAGCGCTTCACGTCGAGGTCGGGCTTGAGGTCCCACGTGGTGTTCCACAGCTCCGCGATGCGCGCGATCGTCGGCAGGTCGGCTGATTGCACGGCGTTCGTCACCCCCGCATCGCCCTCTCCGAGTTCGTCGGCGATCACGTGCGACGGCATCATCGCCGTCGCCGCGAACAACTGCCCGAAGTCGACGAAGGCTCGGTCCTGGGCGAACGAGACGCGGGCCTTCTTCTGCCCTGGGGTGCAGTCGACGGCGGCGACGTCGATGTAGCCCGCCCGGGTGGCCGCGTCGAAACCGGGGAATCGGCCCGACTGCGCGGCCCAGGCGAGCACCATGTCATCGCACGTGACGGGCTTGCCGTCCGAGTACACGGCGTTGTCGCTGATCTGGTAGTCGAGCACCAGCGGAGCACGACCGACCACCGCCACCGTGCCGAAGTCCCGATCTCCGACGACTTGGCCTTCGGGACCGTGATAGTTGAAACCCGTCAGCACGCGGGCGAAGGCCTGCGGTCCACCCGACGCCGCGCCCGCCACCGTGTTGGTGTTGTAGGTGACGAGCGTCCCGTCGACGGCGTAGTGGATCTCGTCGGCCGAACTTCCGCACCCGGACAGGCTCAATGCGCCGACCAGAGAAACCGTCGCCGCCACGATCGCGGCCCGCCTGGATCGGGCAGTCATTCAGGCCTACCGACGGGTGTTTCGCTTACCCGATGGCCTACCGGTCGGACGGCTCGGTTTCGCGCCAGGCGCAGGCTTGTCAGGGGCAGGCTTGTCCGGGGCGGGTGCGGCGGCGCGCCGGGGTGTGGCGGCCACCGACACCTTGTCGGCTTCGGAGTCAGACCCGGCGTCACCGTCCAATTCGACCGCCCTCGTAGACGCGTTCTTGCGGCGGTTGAGGACGCGGCGGGTGTGCGAACGCACCAGATCGGTGCGCTCGCGCATGGCCACCAGCAGCGGCGTGGCGAAGAAGATCGACGAGTAGGTGCCGACGATGACGCCGACGAGCTGGACCAGCGCCAGGTCCTGCAACGTCCCGACGCCGAGCAGCCAGACGGCGACGACGATCAGCGCGACGATCGGCAGCACCGAGATGAGGCTGGTGTTGATCGACCGCATGAAGGTCTGGTTGATCGCCAAGTTGGCCTGTTCGGCGAACGTTCTGCGGGTGGTGTGCTCGAAGCCGTGGATGTTCTCCTCGACCTTGTCGAACACGATGACCGTGTCGTACAGCGAGAAGCCGAGGATGGTCAGCAGACCGATCACCGTGGCCGGGGTGACCTCGAAGCCGACCAGGGAGTAGACGCCCGCCGTGGTCACGACGTCGAACACCAGAGCGGCCAGCGCCGCGGCGGCCATGTATCGCTCATAGCGCACGGTGATGTACACCGTGACGAGGGCGAGGAAGACCACCAGCGCGATGAGCGCCTTCTGGGTGATCTGACCACCCCAGGTCTCCGACACGTCGGAACTGCTGACTTCGTCCTTGCTGGGTTGACCGTTGGCCCCCCTGGGCTGGAACGAATCGAACAGCGCGGTCCGCAGCTTTTCGTTGTCCGGGTTGCTCAGCTTCTCGGTCCGGATCTGAATGGTGGCCGAGCCGCCGTTGCCGACCTGGACCACCGATTCCGGTGCTCGACCGAGGGTCGAGGAGAAGACGTCCTCCACCTGCTGGGTGGTCACCTGGCCCTGCGTGCCCTCCGCGGGCATCGACACCTTGGTGCCGCCCTCGAAGTCGATGCCGAAGGTGAAGCCGCGCAACAGGATGCTGGCGAGCGCGATGACGATGATCGCACCGCTGATGCCGAACCAGAGCTTGCGTTTGCCGACCACGTCGAAGGCACCGGTACCGGTGTACAACCGGACGAAGAAGCCGTGCCTCGGCGCGGCGGAGCCGGGTGCACCCAGTTCCTTGGCACCCGATCCGTCCTCGAGGTCGTCGAGGGTGACGTCGTCGACGTCCCTGGCTGATTTGACGTCTTCGACGTCCTTGGCCGATTTGACGTCGTCTTTGGACAGAGACACGTCCTTCGATCCCTGCTTGGCCATGTCGCTATCTCCCTCCCGCTGACGTTGCGGCAGCTCTGCGTTCGCGCGCGATCTGCTGCACCGCCCCGAGCCCGTTGAACGCCGGCTTGGACAGCACCGCCGACTTCGAGCACAGGTACACCAGCGGCCACGTCACCAGGAACACCACGACGACGTCGAGGATGGTGGTGAGGCCCAGAGTGAACGCGAAGCCCTTGACCTGTCCGATGGCCAGCACGTAGAGCACTGCCGCAGCGAGGAAGCTGACGGCGTTGCCCGACAGAATCGTCTTCCTGGCCCTGGCCCAGCCTCGGGGCACGGCCGACCGGAACGAGCGGCCCTCGCGGATCTCGTCCTTGATGCGCTCGAAGAACACGACGAACGAGTCGGCGGTCGTACCGATGCCGATGATCAGACCCGCGATGCCCGCCAGGTCGAGGGTGTAACCGATGGATCTGCCAAGCAGCACCAGGATTGCGTAGACCATCGCACCGGAGGCCACCAGTGACAGCGCCGTGAGCAGACCGAGCACGCGGTAGTACAGCAGTGAATAGAGAAGTACCAGGCCCAGTCCGACGGCCCCGGCGAGCAGGCCTGCCCGCAGCGACGTCAAACCGAGTGTGGCGGAAACGGTTTCGGCCTCCGAGGACTCGAACGACAGCGGCAGCGAACCGTACTTCAGCACGTTGGCGAGTTCCCGGGCCGAATCGGCGGTGAACTGACCGGTGATCTGCGTGCGGCCACCGGGGATCGCCTCGTTGATCGCGGGCGCGCTGACCACCTGCGAATCCAGGGTGAACGCCGTCTGGGTGCCGACGTTGGCGGCGGTGAAGTCACCCCAGATCGTGGCGCCCTCACTCTTGAACTCCAGATCGACGACGTATTCACCGCGCTGTTGGTCGAGCCCGGACGTCGCGCCCGCGATCTGCTCGCCGCTCATGATCGACGGGGCCAGAAGATAGACCTGCTTGTGGTCCTGCGAACAGGTCACCAAAGGCAGATTCGGGTCGTCGTTGCCCGCCAGGACGTCCTCGTCGTTGCAGCGGGTGGCCTGGAACTGCAGCGCCAGGATCTGGATCTGTTGGTCTGCGCTCTGGCGAAGGGCCTTCTCGTCGGAGATCCGCTGAGCAAGGTCGGCGCGCGGATTGGGCGTCGCGGGCGGGTTCTGTCCGGGGGCGGGCGCAGGCGCCGGGCTCTCGCCGGGAGCAGGGGCGCCGGGGGACGACGACGGAGCCGGGCTGGGCGGGGCGGGGGTCGGGGCAGGCTCCTCCGGGTACGGGCGGGGCTGCGGTGCCGCAGGAGCGCCGGGGGCGCCCTCGGCGGGCGCGTCGGGAGCGCCCTCGGCGGGAGGTGCGGGTCGCGGCGGCTGCCCCGGCGTCGGCGGCGAAATCGGCGCTTCGGGCTCAGCGGGCGAGATCATCGGCGGCATCCCGGGGGGCATCCCTGGGGCGCCCGGCATTCCGGGCAGCCCCGGTGGCATCCCTGGGGCGCCGGGCGGTGCCTGCCCGGGCGGCGGTCCCTGGCCTTCGGCGGGAATGGCGTGGATGACCGGCCGGATATATAGCCGTGCCGTCTGCCCGAGGTTGCGCGCCTCGTTGCCGTCGTTGCCGGGAACGGTGATGACGAGGTTGTCGCCGTCGACCACCACCTCGGAGCCGGAGACGCCGAGACCGTCGACGCGGGAGGTGATGATCTCCTGCGCCTGGGCCAGCGCTTCGCGGGTGGGAGGGGTGCCGTCCGGGGTGCGTGCCGTGAGCGTCACTCGGGTGCCGCCCTGCAGGTCGATGCCCAGCTTGGGCTTGGCCTGCTTGTCTCCGGTGAGGAACACCAGCAGGTAGGCACCGATGAGCAGCACCAGGAAAAGCGTCAGGTAGCGGTAGGGATGCACCGACGCCGAAGGCGATGCCACGTTCTTGGTTCTCCTCAGATCAGTCCGTCAACCCCGGAAACAGTACGTGGTCGCGCTGAGTGGTCGGCTGTCAGTCTTTGGTGAGACGACCTGGGTCGCTGTTTGCTTCGCTGGCGGTGCCTGGCTTGTTGAGTTCCACCGCACCGGAGTTCTCGGTGGTGTCGGTCTCGTAATCGTCGTCGTCGAAGTCGTCGTCGTCCCGGTCGTCGTCCAGGCCGTCTTCGTCCTTGACGACGTCGCGGACGGCCAGCTTGGTCCACGT
Organism: Mycobacterium sp.; assembly: GCF_040509115.1. Lineage (GTDB taxonomy): Bacteria > Actinomycetota > Actinomycetes > Mycobacteriales > Mycobacteriaceae > Mycobacterium. The sequence continues at coordinate 16,772 of NZ_JBEVLO010000482.1, forward strand.
GGTGACGATGCCGGGCGCGATCTCGATGTCGATGGTGTCGTTCTCGACGGCGGCGATGGTCCCGTACTGACCGGACGTGGTCATGACCCGGTCCCCGACGGTCAGCGAGTTCTGCAGGTCGATGGTGGCCTGCATGGCCTTCTTCTGACGCCGCGACGCGAAGAACATGAACGCGCCCATGATGATCAGAAGAGGCAGGAAGATGGTCAGTTCGCCCATGGCAGCTTGCAGTCTTTCGTGTCGGTCGTGCGGTCACGGCGCCCGCACAGCATGATCCACGGGGCAACCTCGTCGTGCACCAGTGTGCCATCAACGCCGTCGACGGAAGACCGCCCCCGGCCCCGGACCTCGGCCGTTGGCGCTTCTCGACCCCGCCAGGCCGCACCGACGGCGACCGATTGCTGGGCCACCGAGAGCGGTTTCTGGCTGGCGGACCGGACCGTCTTCAAGTGAACCCTCTGCCCACTGAATTCGCGGCCCTTCAACCGTTTCAGATGCGCAATCATCCCTCCGGCGGGCCGCATACCGAGGATTCCGGTCGCACCCCAGGACCGGCCGACTAGGCTCTGCTGCACCGTCTCGACGTTCATCCGGCGTCGGATCGCCGCGTCGCTGCCACCCTCGCAGGAGTTTGAAGTGAGCACCCTCGAACAAAGCCGTCACCTCGCCACGGCCATCCCAGGCCCCAAGTCATCAGCGCTGATCAACCGCAAGATCGCGGCGGTCTCGCGGGGCGTCGGCAACACCATGCAGGTCTACGCCGCCCGTGCGGGGGGCGGCATCGTCGAGGACGTCGACGGCAACCGCCTGATCGATCTCGGTTCGGGCATCGCGGTGACGACCATCGGCAACGCATCGCCCCGCGTGGTGGACGCGGTCGCCGCTCAGGCAGCCGACTTCACGCACACCTGCTTCATGGTCACTCCCTACGAGGAGTACGTCGCCGTGTGCGAACACCTCAACCGGTTGACACCGGTCCTCGGCGAGAAGCGCTCCGCACTGTTCAACTCCGGTTCCGAGGCCGTCGAGAACGCCATCAAGATCGCCAGGACGTTCACGCGCAAGCAGGCGGTCGTCGCGTTCGATCACGCATACCACGGCCGCACCAACCTCACGATGGCACTGACCGCCAAGTCGATGCCCTACAAGCACGGCTTCGGGCCCTTCGCGCCGGAGATCTACCGCGCTCCCCTGTCCTATCCGTTCCGCGACGCCGAGTTCGGCAAGGAGCTCGCCACCGACGGAGAGTTGGCCGCCAAACGAGCACTGACCGTCATCGACAAGCAGGTCGGCGCCGACAACCTGGCCGCGGTCATCATCGAACCCATCCAGGGTGAGGGCGGCTTCATCGTGCCCGCCGAAGGCTTCCTGCCGACCCTGCTCGACTGGTGCCGCAAGAACGGCGTCGTGTTCATCGCCGACGAAGTGCAGACCGGGTTCGCCCGCACCGGGGCGATGTTCGCGTGCGAGCACGAGGGCATCGACCCCGATCTGATCGTCACCGCCAAGGGAATCGCCGACGGGCTTCCACTCGCGGCGGTGACGGGCCGCGCCGAGATCATGGACGCTCCGCATGCCAGCGGTCTCGGCGGCACCTACGGCGGAAACCCCCTCGCCTGCGCAGCGGCACTGGCCACCATCGAGACCATCGAGTCCGACGGCATGATCGAGCGCGCCCGCGAGATCGAGGCGTTCATGAAGGAGCGCCTCGGCAGGCTGCAGGCCGACGACGACCGCATCGGCGACGTGCGTGGCCGCGGCGCGATGATCGCCGTCGAGCTGGTCAAGTCCGGCACCATCGAGCCCGACGCGGAGCTGACGAAGGCATTGTGTGCGGGCGCGCACGCTGCCGGGGTCATCGTGTTGTCCTGCGGCACCTTTGGCAACGTGTTGCGCTTCCTGCCCCCGCTGACCATCAGCGACGAACTGCTCGACGAGGGTCTCGACGTGCTCGCGCTCGTCCTGAAGGACCTCTGACGATGACGACCGTGAAGAACTTCATCGGCGGCGAGCTGGTGGACTCGGTCGGCGGAGCGACGATGCCTCTGGTCGACCCCGCCACCGGTGAGCAGTACGGCACCGCCCCGGTGTCCAACGAGCAGGACGTCGACAACGCGTACGCCGCCGCCGCCAAGGCATTCAAGGACTGGAAGCGCGCCACGCCGTCGGTCCGCCAGAAGGCCCTCCTCGACTTCGCCGACGAGGTCGAGAAGGCCGCCGGGGATTTGGTGGCCGCCGAGGGCCGCAACACCGGCAAGCCCAATCACGTCACCTTGGCGGAGGAGATTCCGCCGATGGTCGACCAGATCCGTTTCTTCGCCGGGGCGGCAAGGATCCTCGAAGGCAAGTCGGCCGGTGAGTACATGGAGAACCACACCTCGTGGATCCGGCGCGAACCGGTCGGCGTCGTCGGTCAGGTAGCGCCGTGGAACTACCCGATGATGATGGCGATCTGGAAGTTCTGTCCCGCGGTCGCCGCGGGCAACGCCGTCGTCATCAAGCCGAGTGACACCACTCCGGTCACGACGGTGATGCTGGCCGAGTTGGCCGCCAAGCACTTTCCGCCGGGTGTCCTCAACGTCGTGACCGGCGACCGGGTCACGGGTGCCTCCGTCGTCGCACATCCCACCCCGGCGATGGTCTCGATCACCGGCTCGGTGGCGGCGGGCCGCGCGGTGGCGGTCAGCGCGGGTGGCCATCTCAAGCGCACCCATCTCGAATTGGGCGGGAAGGCACCGGTCATCGTGTTCGGCGACGCCGACATCGCCGCGGCGGCCGAGGGCATCGCCACGGCGGGCTACTTCAACGCCGGCCAGGACTGCACGGCGGCCACCAGGGTGCTTGCGCACGCCTCGGTGGTCGACGAACTGACCGCCGCGCTGGCCGAGCAGGCCAACGGCGCGACGACGACGTTCGGCAGGGCGGCCGACGACGAGGACGCCTGGGTGCCGCCGGTCAACAACGTCAACCAGTTGGAGCGGGTGCTCGGCTACTTCGACGACGTGCCCGACCACGCCACGGTCGCGGCGGGCGGACATCGCCAGGGCGACAAGGGTTTCTACGTAGCACCGACGGTCATCGGTGGTCTGCGCCAAGACGACCGGCTGATCCAGACGGAGGTCTTCGGCCCCGTCATCACGGTGCAGTCCTTCACCGAGGAGGACGACGCGCTGGAGAAGGCCAACGGCGTGGAGTTCGCGCTGGCCTCGTCGGTGTGGACCAAGGACGTGTCGACCGCGATCCGGATGTCGAACGCGTTGGACTTCGGGTGCGTGTGGATCAACACCCACATCCCGTTGGTTGCCGAGATGCCGCATGGCGGGTTCAAGTCGTCGGGCCATGGCAAGGACCTGTCGATGTACGGGCTCGAGGACTACACCCGCGTCAAGCACGTCATGGTCTATACGGGATAGGGACGTCGTCCCAAAACCCCCGAAGCGCCGTAAGGATGCCGTCGACGTCGAGCAGTAGCGGCGAGACGTGCCCGGTGCCGGCGACGCCCGTCACGCGGGCGTCGGGCATCGTCGCCGCCACCTTCTCGGCGTCCGATGGCTGCCAGCCCATCGCATCGTCGTTGGCGGCCATCAGCAACGTCGGTGCCGTCACCCGCGCGACGTCGGACTCCATGCCCGGTCGCCTCAACATCATCGACCGCATGGCGTGGAACATTCCGTCGCGATCGGCCGAGGCGAACGCCGCCATGATGGCGGCCGACCGATCGGGTTGGGCCTCGAGGGCTTGCGGCCCGATGAGTGCTTTCGACAAGGCCTTCATCAGTACCTTGCTTGGTCCCGCCATGCGGTAGAGCTGGACCAGCGGCCAGCACATCACCCACCGCTCCCTGGCGTTGAGTCCGTGCACCGGGGTGCCGATCGTGGCCAGTGTGCGGATGCGAACGGGCCGATGCGCGGCCAGTTGGATGCCGACGTGCCCGCCCCATGCGTTGCCGACCCAGTCGACGGGCTCGGCCAGGTTCGACCCGTCGAGCACTTCGGCTGCTGCGGCGCCGCATTCGTCGAAGGTGAAGTCACGGTGCACGGCGCCGCTTCTGCCGTGGGACGGACCGTCGACGGTGAACACCGTCCGGTCGCCGGCGAGGAGATCGACCAGCGGGCCCCACGACTGCGAGTCGATGAACAGGCTGTGCCACAGCACGACTGGTGGGCCGGTCCCGGTGCGCTTCACGTGCAGCCGGCCCAATCTGGTCGCGACGAACGACTCTGACATGACGACCTCGTCTACTCCGGAGACCGAAACGGTCGCGGGACCAACGACGCCCGGGCCTGTGCCCGCCCGCCGCTAGCGCGCGGCCGGGGTGCGCGTCTCGTCGCGCCTCGACAGCGGGTTGCGCCACTTCCGGCGCGGCCGCTTCTCCGCGCCGGTCGCCAGCACCTGGCCGTCGACGGGTGACGTCGTGGGACCCGTGGCGGGGTCGTACACGGCGCCTGCCGGTGACTCGACCACGTCGTCGTGGGTACCGCGCCGACCGGCCACCCGCTGGGCATGGGTGATGTCGCGGGCACTGCGCACCGACAACCGACCCAACGCCATGGCACCGAGGAACACGATGACGGCACCGAGACCGTAGAAGTAGGTCAGCTCGAGCCACGCCGCCTTCGTGTCGGTCTCCGCGACCGGTCGTCCGATCTCCCCGATCGTCAAGGTGGTGGCGGCGACCCGCCCGACCACGAACCATGCGCCTGCGATCACGCTCAACCAGCCGCCCAGCATGGCGGTCGCCCGGTTGCGCGACCTCACCAGCAACACGCCACCGACGACGGCGACGACTCCGGGCAGTACCTCCAGCCAACCGCGCGCCGCGCTCCACGCCGCCCCCTGTTCCGGGTTGTACGCGAAGTCGAAGGCGGGTCCCACGAACGGGACGAGAGCGCCCCACAAACCGAGCAGTGCGACGAGAAGTCCACTTGCCGCACCACGACTGCGCGGGATGGTCATCCGTCCGCCGTTCACACGCTCACCGGTCACCACGTCGTTCATCACGTCCTCCTGAGTTGCGGGCGGGGTACCCACTTCCACGTGCGCCTACGCAGCCGCCTCGGCTGCCGGCGGGACGTCAGCGCATCTGGTCCCCGTGATCGTCGGCAAGAGCCGGCGAACGCGCCGGAAGGACATGGAAGCGCTTTGCCGGTGCTCATATGAGCGACTGTTCGAACCTGCGAGCAAACCCCTGCCAGTTCTTGTACGATCCCTTTCGAGGGGGATCCGACCGCCGAGTCACCGGCCGATTCATCCCCTACGCATGGCACACGACGGCAAGGGTGCGCACACAAAGTGGATTGGATTCGCCGCTGGTGGCGGCAACCCGACCACTACAGATGGCTGTCCACGTACCTTGCGGCCCGCGACCTGCAACGGTTCGCGCGCTACATGATTGCGGCCATCGTCGCCTTGCTCGGCATCGTCCCGGTGCTGATGATGTTCACGCCAGCAGGCCCGGCCGGACCGGTCACGCGCGCGCTGGCCGTCGCCATTACGATTTGCTGCGCAGTGATGGCGGTGCTGTGGTTGCTGAGGTGGCCAACGCGCAGCCAGTCCACGGTGTTCGTCGTCGTAGCGAATGTCTGCATCGCCACGTCATGCCTGATCGAACGGTGGCCGGGCACCGGCATTCACGGCTGCACCGCCTTCGCGGCTCTGGCAGGCTACGTCGCGTTCTTCCACACCAGCCGGTATCTGACGTTCACGTTGGTCATGGCCGTGGCGACGGCGGTGACGTGCGCCGTCGGAATCATCGCCCAAGGCGACGTGGCACTCGCCGTGAGCAAGTTGGTGATCATGGTCGCCAGCATCCTTGCCGTGCCGTTCTGCGTGCAGGTCCTCGTCCACACCCTGGGCCTCGACGCGCTCAAGTCGGACACCGATCCCCTGACCGAACTGCCCAATCGCCGCGGCTTCCGCCGCTCGGTCCACGTCCTGGCCTCCGAGTCGACCCGCAACAGCACCGCGCACCTGACGGTGGTGATGGTCGACCTGGACGACTTCAAACGGATCAACGACACCGCCGGGCACGCCGCGGGCGACCAGACGCTGATCGCGGTCGGCGACATCCTCCGTCGGTCACGGCGCGGCGATTCGGTCGTCGCACGCGTTGGCGGCGAGGAGTTCGTGGTCGCCATGTCGGGCGATCGGAACGAGGCGATCGGGTTGGCCGAACGCATCCGACGCGAGATCGCTCAGACGCCATCGCGGGTCACCGCCAGCATCGGCGTGGCGAGTGGGTCGTTCTTCCGGATGGTGTCGCGTGAGATTCCCACCCAGGTCGACCGACTCGTCGACTCGGCCGACCGGGCCATGTACACGGCCAAGCGTGCCGGCGGTGACCGCGTCCACGTGGTCGGCAAGCCGCACGACGGCTACATCGAGAAGAGACCGATGGCCAGCAGGACCACGGCCACCAGAGGAAACGCGCCCTGGATGACGGCCGACCGGGCCTTGTCCGGCGACGAGGCCAGGAGCACGATCGCGGCTGCCAGCATGGAGCCGACGCCCGCGAAGAGCAACGCCACACCAGCGCCCACCAGGGTGCCGCCGGAGATCGTCAAGCCGATCCCCACCCCGGTCACCACGGCCAAGAAGAGGTTGTAGAAACCCTGGTTGTACGCCAACGGTTTGGTGATCTCGGCTTCCTCTTGGCTGGTCCCGAACGTCGCCCTCGTCCGAGGCGCGGTCCACAGGAACGACTCCAACACCCAGATGTACACGTGCAGGAGCGCGGCCAGCGCCGCGAATGTCACTCCAGCAGTGATCATTTCACTCCTCCGGTCGTCGTGTCATTGCCCAAGGTTCGCGCCGTCGACTACTCGAAAAGACCGGCTTGGCCGACGCCCGTCACCCCGCTGGGCGGGGTGATCCCCAGGTGAGTCCAGGCCTGTCGGGTGGCCACGCGACCACGCGGGGTGCGGGCGATCATGCCCGCGCGCACCAGGAAGGGTTCGCAGACCTCCTCGACCGTCGAGGCCTCTTCGCCGACGGCCACCGCGAGCGTCGACACCCCGACCGGGCCGCCTCCGAAGCTCCGCGTCAGCGCCGAGAGCACCGCGCGGTCGAGTCGGTCGAGACCGAGATCGTCGACGTCGTAGACCGCGAGGGCAGCCTTGGCGATGTCACGGGTGATCACCCCGTCGGCGCGCACCTCGGCGTAGTCGCGGACTCGACGCAGAAGCCGGTTGGCGATACGCGGCGTGCCACGGGATCGTCGCGCGATCTCAGCACCTGCGTCGGTACCCACCTCGATTCCCAGGATGCCGCCCGAGCGGGCCAGGACGCGTTCGAGTTCGGCGGGTTCGTAAAAGTCCATGTGCGCGGTGAACCCGAATCGGTCCCGCAGCGGTCCGGTCAGCGCACCGGACCGCGTCGTGGCACCGACGAGCGTGAAGGGCGCCACCTCCAGCGGGATCGACGTGGCCCCGGGCCCCTTGCCGACCACGACGTCGACACGGAAGTCCTCCATTGCGAGGTACAGCATCTCTTCGGCGGGGCGCGCGATGCGGTGGATCTCGTCGATGAAGAGCACGTCGCCCTCGACCAGGTTGGACAGCATGGCGGCCAGGTCACCGGCTCGTTCCAGCGCAGGCCCGGAGGTGACGCGCAGCGACGTGCCCAGTTCGCCTGCGATGATCATCGCGAGAGACGTCTTGCCGAGCCCGGGTGGCCCGGACAGCAGGATGTGATCGGGTGTGCTGCCGCGGTTCTTGGCGCCCTCCAGGACGAGTTGCAGCTGCTCGCGCACGCGCGGCTGGCCGATGAACTCCTTGAGCGAGCGGGGCCGCAAACTCGCGTCGACGTCCCCCTCGCCCACCGTCAGCGCCGAGGACACCTCGCGGTCGCTGGTGTCCTCGTGTTCCTCTTCGTCGAATCGACCCACGCCTAGCGACTCTTCCCCAGCAGCGACAGGGCCGCACGCAACGCGCCGGACGTGGTGGCGTCGGGATCCCCCGCCAGCACCTTGTCGGTGGCCTCCTCGGCCTGCTTGGCCGCAAACCCAAGTCCGACAAGGGCTTCGACGACCGGCATGCGCACCGCATGACCGACGGCGGCCACCGCGCCACCCGTCGACGCCACGGCGCCGATCTTGTCGCGCAGTTCGAGCACCAAGCGTTCGGCGCCGCGCTTGCCGATGCCGGGCACCCGGGTCAGCGCCGCGACGTCGCCGTCGGCCAGCGCCAGACGCAGCGCCTGGGCGTCGTAGACCGCCAGCGTCGCCAACGCGATCTTCGGCCCCACCCCGGAGACACCGAGCAACGTCGTGAACAGGTCACGTGCCTCGGGGTCGGCGAAGCCGTACAGCGTCATCGAATCCTCGCGGACGATCATCGCGGTGATCAGGCGCGCCTCGCTGCCGCGGCGCAGCGTAGCCAGCGTGGTCGGCGTGGTCATGACCTTGTAGCCGACGCCGGCGGCTTCGATGACGGCATGGTCGAGGGCGACGTCGATGACCTCGCCGCGAACGGAGGCGATCATCTGGCGGCCTTCAGCTTGGCCCGGTACTTGCGCTGCTGCTCGGCCGCCATGGCCTCGGCCTGCGCCATCCGGGCGATCATGGGCGCACGCCAGCAGTGACAGATGGCGAGGGCGAGGGCGTCGGCGGCGTCCGCAGGCGTCGGTTTGGTCTGCAGCGCAAGGATTCTGGTGACCATCTCGGTGACCTGGGCCTTGTCGGCGCGACCGTTGCCGGTGACGGCGGCCTTCACTTCGCTTGGCGTGTGGAAGTGCACGTCGATGTCCCGCTTGGCCGCGGCGAGCGCGATGACGCCACCCGCCTGGGCGGTGCCCATCGCGGTGTTCGCGTTCTGGTTGGCGAACACCCGCTCGATGGCGATCACGTCGGGAAGGTGGGTGTCCATCCAGTGTTCGACGGTGTCGCTGATCACCAGAAGACGCCGGTGTAGCGGTAGGTCGGACGGTGTACGCACCACGTCGACGTCCAACGCGATCACCTGACGGCCGCCCCGGCTCTCGATGATCGACAGACCGCAGCGCGTCAGTCCCGGGTCGACACCCATCACCCGCACCTGAAGACTCCTTAGTCCCGAACAACTGTTCGATACCTTAACCGCAGCCGACGACGGCTCGGGCGGTGACACGCCCACGAGTGTCGGACCGGGTCGGATTCGGTCAGATGACGAAGTGGCCGGATCGCCGCCCCTGCGCGATCTCCAGGGCCAGATCGTTGATCCTGGCCGTGGACCTGCGCCAGCCGCGGACCAGTTCGGTGTCGACCTCCTCGTGGTCGCGTTCGATCACGATCCGCCAGCGCGCCCCGAGCGCCTTCGACAGCAGCCAGAACGGCCACACCAGGAGGAATGGTGCGGCCAGGAGCAGACCCAGCCAGCCGAAGAAGTCGCCGAGGTCCAGCAGATCGGCGACGTCCCAGAACGGCCACCACCGTCGCTTCAGATTCCATTGAATGCCACTTGGATCGGAGACCACTGTCACGGCAACATCTTGCGTGCTGAAGGGCGGGATTGGCGTGAAAACCGCCCACGAATACGGGCGATGTCGCCGTCGAGGCGATGTGACGACGGAGGTGGCCGCCGCTACCGTCGGACCAAGACCGTTGCCCCCGATCCGTGAAAGTTGACCCCTTCTCCATGCCCGACGAGTCCGAACTCTCCTCCGCAACCAACCTTGCCGTCACTCTCGCCTGGGCCTCGGGCGCCGTCGTCGCGGCCTACGTGTTGGGGGTGGTCGTCAACAAGGCGCTGTTGCGGATCGGGAGGCGGAGCGCCCTGCTCAGGGACATCTCGACGCTGACCAGGATGCCGGTACGCGCGACGCTGATGGTCATCGGCGCCACCGTCGCCGTCCAGCGGACGTCGGACCTGACCGACGCATGGCGCGGCTGGGTGGATCACGCGTTGGTCATCCTCCTGATCGCCTCGCTGACGTGGATGGCGGCGACCTTCGTCGAGGTCGTCGAACGCCGCGCGATCGCCCGCTTCGGCGGTGGTGACGACGACATCACCGATGCCGACCGGCGGTGGCGCCGGGTCCGCACGCAGGTGACGGTGCTGCGCAGGCTGGCCGTCGCCGTGGTGGTCCTGCTCGGCACCGCCGCGATCCTGATGACGTTCCCGTCGTTCTCCGACATCGGTACGACGGTGTTCGCGTCGGCAGGCGTCCTGTCCGTGGTCGCCGGGCTCGCCGCGCAGACCTCGCTGGGGGCAGTGTTCGCCGGGATGCAGATCGCCTTCAACGGCGCCATCCGCGTTGGCGACGTCGTCGAGCTCGAACAGGGCCACTGGTGGGGCCGGATCGAGGAAATCACCCTGACCTACGTCGTCGTCCGACTCTGGGACGAGCGTCGACTAGTCCTGCCGAGCACGTACTTCACGACGACTCCGTTCGAGAACTGGACCCGCAACGCCACCGAGATCATGGGAACCGTCGAATTCGACGTCGACTTCTCCGTCCCCTTCCACGAGATGCGCGCCGAACTGGACCGCCTGCTCGCCGAGAGCGAGCAGTGGGACGGCCGTCGCGGCGTGCTGCAGGTGACCGACGCCGTCGGCGCCGTGGTGCGCATCCGGATCGTCGTGAGTGCACCGAACGCGGGCGCGCTGTTCGACCTCCGGTGCGCGGTCCGCGAGGGCATGGTCGACTGGGTAGCCCGCACCGGCGGCGTCGTCCCGACGCAGCGCATCGAGCCCGCCGAGCCGGACAACGAACCGGCGGCACCCCGCAAGGGCGGCGGGGCGACGGCCCGCGTGGGTTCGAACCTGTTCTCCGGCAGCCCCGAGGCCGATGCCCGGAACCGCGCGTTCGACGAGCGCTCCGAACCCGGGGACGACCTCGTCAGCGCGCAGACCGCCCGCGAGATCGGCGGCTTCCTCGGAGCGCGATAGTTTGGCAGGGTGACCGTTCCCGACTCCCCCATCCCGGCACCCATCCCCCGGTTTCACCTCGCCGTCCCCGTCGACGACCTCGACGCCGCCCGCCATTTCTACGGCGACGTCCTCGGGCTGAAGCAGGGCCGTAGCGCCGACTCCTGGGTCGACTGGAACCTGCACGGCCACCAGTTCGTCACGCACCTGGCACCGGGCCCGTCGGCGCGGGTGCACAATCCCGTCGACGGCCACGACGTCCCGGTGCCGCACTTCGGACTGCTGCTGTCGGTCCCCGAATTCCATCGCCTGGCCGAACGGTTGCGCGCGAACGGCACGGAGTTCGTCGTCGAGCCCTACCTTCGCTTCGAGGGACGGACTGGAGAGCAATGGACCATGTTCCTCCTCGATCCGGCGGGAAACGCCTTGGAGTTCAAGGCATTCGCCGATGATTCACAAGTATTCGCTACGGAAGGAAGTCACTGATGCGCGTCGTCATCGCCGGGGGCCACGGCAAGATCGCGTTGATCCTTGAGAAGCTGCTCGCCGACCGTGGCGACACCGTCGTGGGTTTGATCCGCAACCCCGACCAGGTCGACGATCTGCGCCAGGCAGGCGCCGAAGCCGTCGTCGTGGACATGGAGAAGTCCTCGGTGGAGGACGTCGCCGCTGCCCTCGCAGGCGCGGACGCCGTGGTGTTCGCCGCGGGCGCGGGCCCCGGCAGTGGCGCGGCCCGCAAGACCACCGTCGACCGCGATGCCGCCATTCTGCTGGCCGACGCCGCCCAGGCCGCCGGAGTCGGTCGTTATCTGATGGTGTCGGCGATCGGCGCCGACGGACCACCGCCCGAAGGATCGGACGAGGTCTTCACGGCGTACCTGCAGGCGAAGGCCGCCGCCGACGCTGCGGTTCGCGACCGCACCGATCTCAGCACGACGATCGTGCGCCCGGGCCACCTGACCGACGAGGACGGGACGGGTCGGGTACGCGTCGCCGAGTCGACGGGAAGCGGAAGCATCCCGCGGGCCGACGTGGCGGCGATCCTCGTCGCACTGCTGGATGCGCCCGCGACCGGTGGGGTCACCTTCGAGCTGATCTCCGGCGACGCCTCGATCGAGGAAGCGGTGTCCGCGCTCAGCGGTTAGTCCTCGTCGAGCTGCGCGGCGACCTCGTCGGAGATGTCGACGTTGGTCCAGACGTCCTGTACGTCGTCGCTGTCTTCGAGTGCGTCGACCAGCTTGAGCACCTTGCGGGCCCCTTCGAGGTCCACCGGCACGGACACCGACGGCTGGAAGCTGGCGTCGGCGGAGTCGTATTCGATGCCCGCATCCTGCAGCGCCGTCCGCACGGCGGTCAGATCGGTTGGCTCGGAGATGACCTCGAAGCTGTCGCCCAGATCGTTGACGTCCTCGGCGCCCGCCTCCAGAACGGCGGTCAGGACGTCGTCCTCGGTGAGCCCGTTCTTCTCCAGCGTGACGATTCCCTTGCGGGTGAACAGGTAGGACACCGACCCGGGATCGGCCATGTTGCCCCCGTTGCGCGTCATCGCGATGCGCACCTCGCTGGCGGCGCGGTTCTTGTTGTCGGTCAGGCATTCGATCAGCACGGCGACACCGTTGGGTCCGTAGCCCTCGTAGGTGATGGGCTGCCAGTCGGCGCCGCCCGCCTCTTCGCCGGCGCCGCGCTTGCGGGCGCGCTCGATGTTGTCGTTGGGGACCGACGTCTTCTTGGCCTTCTGGATGGCGTCGTAGAGGGTCGGGTTGCCGCCGGGATCACCGCCACCGGTCCGCGCGGCGACCTCGATGTTCTTGATCAACCGGGCGAACTCCTTGCCGCGGCGCGCGTCCTTGACGGCCTTCTGATGCTTGGTGGTGGCCCACTTGGAATGGCCGCTCATGCAGTACTACCTCTTCTTCTCCGCTACGAAGTCCGATCGACCAGTCTACGGGGACGTTAGTCCCCTCCGAGGTCGCCCTCGACGTAGTGCTGCGGATTGGGTGCGACGGCCGCGTTCCCCTTGCGATTTCGGCGCGTAAACGTTCGCTCACCGACCGTTCTCGCGCCCAAATCGCTCAGAGGGAGTCGACGAATAGGCGATGCACGCGGCGGTCGCCGGTCATCTCCGGGTGAAAGGCGGTCGCCAGCGTGCGGCCCTGCCGAACCGCGACGGGATGGCCAGCCGCACGCGCGAGCACCTCGACGGACGGCCCGACACGCTCCACCCACGGCGCCCGGATGAACACCGCGTGCATCGGCTCGTCGAGTCCCTCGAATTCGACGTCCTCCTCGAAGGAGTCGACTTGACGGCCAAAGGCGTTGCGCCGCACCGTCATGTCGATGCCGCCGAGTGGGAGGGCTTCGCGGCCGGGCACGCCAGCATCGGCGATCTCGGTGGCCAACAGAATCATCCCCGCGCAGGAACCGTAGGCCGGCATGCCGTCGGCGAGGCGAGCCCGCAACGGTTCCAACAGCTCGAACTCACGCAGCAACTTGCTCATCGCGGTCGACTCCCCGCCGGGAAGCACCAGGGCATCGACGGAGTCCAGCTCGGCCCGCCGCCGCACGGTGATGGCCTCCGCACCGGCCTCGGCAAGAGCCGCGAGGTGTTCGCGAGTATCGCCTTGCAGCGCAAGGACACCGACGCGCGCGATCACTTGGCGGGCGGGGTGAAGTCGCGCTTGTAGCGGGTCAGCCCCTCTTGCATCACCGATGCCACCATCTCGCCGTACTGGCTGAAGAGCTTGCCCTCGGTCAGGGACCGGCCACCGCACGCCGACGGCGAGGACTGGTCGTACAGCAGCCACTCGTCGGCGCGGAACGCGCGCATGAACCACATCGCGTGATCCAACGACGCGATCATGAGGTGCTTGCGCTCGTCGGGGTGGTTCACCTGGGCAGAACCGAGCAGGGTGAGGTCGCTGAGGTAGGCCAGCGCACAGATGTGCAGCACGGGATCGTCGGGGAGCGGATCGCGATGCCTGAACCACACCTGCTGCTGAGATGCCTTGCCTGGCAGAACCGCGACCTGATCGCGCGGGACGATGCGGACGTCCCATTCGGCGAACTGGGCGAAACCAGCGTCATCGAACGCCCCGCCGGACCGGAAGCCGGGCAGGTCGTCCGGCGGCGGCGCGGCAGGCATCGCGTCCTGGTGTTCGATGCCGCTCTGGTCGGTCTGAAACGATGCCGACATCGAGAAGATGGTCTCGCCGTGCTGGATCGCGCTGACCCGACGGGTGGCGAACGACCCTCCGTCGCGGAGTCGCTCGACGATGTACACGGTCGGGTTCCTGGCGTCGCCGGGCCGCAGGAAGTAGCCGTGCAGCGAGTGCACCTGGTAGCGAGGGTCGACCGTACGCACCGCCGAGACCAGTGACTGGCCGGCGACGTGGCCTCCGAAAGTGCGCTGCAGGAAGCCTGATTCGGGGCTGAACACCCCGCCACGGAACATGTTGACCTCGAGCTGCTCGAGGTCGAGGATCTCTTCGATCGACACGAGGTTGCCTGGGTCGCCGTCGCCTACCAACCGCGTTCGGCGAGCCGGTGCGGCTGCGCGATGTCCTCCACGTTGATGCCGACCATGGCCTCGCCGAGTCCGCGGGACACCTTGGCCAGCACGTCGGGGTCGTCGTAGAAGGTGGTGGCCTTGACGATGGCCGCCGCCCTGGCCGCCGGGTCACCGGACTTGAAGATTCCCGAGCCAACGAACACGCCCTCGGCGCCGAGCTGCATCATCATCGCGGCGTCGGCCGGGGTGGCGATGCCGCCCGCGGTGAACAGCGTCACCGGCAGCTTGCCCGCCCGCGCCACCTCGACCACCAGGTCATACGGAGCCTGCAATTCCTTTGCCGCGACGAACAACTCGTCCTCCGACAACGAGCCGAGCCGACGAATCTCACCGCCGATCTTGCGCATGTGGGTGGTGGCGTTGGACACGTCACCGGTCCCCGCCTCGCCCTTGGAGCGGATCATCGCCGCACCCTCGGTCAGCCGTCGGAGGGCCTCGCCGAGGTTGGTGGCGCCGCACACGAAGGGCACCGTGAACTTCCACTTGTCGATGTGATTGGCGTAGTCGGCGGGCGTCAACACCTCGGACTCGTCGACGTAGTCCACCCCGAGGCTCTGCAGGATCTGCGCCTCCACGAAGTGACCGATGCGCGCCTTGGCCATCACCGGAATGGTGACCGCTTCGATGATGCCCTCGATCATGTCCGGGTCGCTCATCCGCGAGACCCCACCCTGGGCGCGAATGTCGGCGGGCACCCGCTCCAACGCCATGACCGCGACGGCGCCAGCGCCCTCCGCGATACGCGCCTGCTCCGGGGTGACGACGTCCATGATGACGCCTCCCTTGAGCATCTCAGCCATGCCACGCTTGACGCGCGCGGTGCCTGTCTGCGAGGTGTCGGCGCCGCCGATACCCCGGTCGCTGCGCTGCTGCCCACCGGATTCCACGGTCATCTCCTTCGATTTAGTACCGATTCAGTGTAGTAGCCGGGCCAAATTGGTTTGATCCGCAGCTCCAACTGGCCTACGTGATGGATTGCATCTCCCGACCCGGCCCGATGGACCCGGGCGCAGCCATGGCGTTGGCCTCGGCGAGCAGCTCGCCGAGTTGCAATGGATAGACGGTCTCACCGCCGTCGACGAGGTCGGCTATCGTCGCCTCGTCGCACCAGCGGTGGCCGTGGATGGTGCGCTCCTCCAACGGGGTGAAACCGATCGTCGACGGCTCGAACCGCAGCGTCCGGTAGACGAAGAACATCTCCTCGCTGCGGATCACCGAGCCGTTGAAGTCGAACACCGCTTCGCGCTTCCACACCGGCCCGACCAGGTCGGCGCTGCTGACCCGCAGCCCGGTCTCCTCGGCCAGTTCGCGGACGGCCGCCTCCGGCAGCGTCTCCCCCGGCTCGACGGCACCACCGACGGTGAACCACCAGCGCGGGGCGGACGGAGTGGCGGGGTCGGAGCCGCAGAACAGCAGCACGTAACCCAGCTCGTCGAGAAGCACCACGCGTGCCGACGTGCGCTTCTGAACCTGGCCGCGCGGTCGCTGCGTGGCGCGCTCGGCGATCTCGAAATAGCTTGGCTTCGCTGCCGTTCCACCGAGATGGAGCAATCGCACCAGTGGCCGCTCACGCAATGCGAGGGTGTCGCGGACGGCGTCGTTGTGGAAGCGGCGCGCCAGCAGCACCCTGGCTTCGGCGTCGGCCATCTCGGCGACGAGCGCCACGGGCAGCGTGGCGGGATCGACGAGGACCAGCGCCGCGGACAGCTCGTTCTCGGCGGCTTCGCGGGCGTGGCGCGGCGCGCGCTCGGCGGCGTCCGCCAACGCTGCCAGGTGCCTGCCCGCCGCCGTGCCTCCGTAGGCGTCGGTGGCGACGGAGCGTGCCACCACGGCGCGACGGGCCAGGATGCCGTCGAGCGCCTGCCACGACAGGTCGTAGCGGACGTGAAGGCGGTCCAGCCGGTTGGCGGTCAGGAAGGCCCACACGCCCCCGATCAACAGGACCACGGCCAGCAGGCCGAGCACGATGACCACGATCCAGGTGATCAACTGATCTCCCTGTTCTCATCGTCGGGAGCAAGCTCCAACGCTCTCGCTTCGCCCCGGCCAGAGCCCGTCACCTGGACCTTCGCCCCCGCTCCTGCCACGGTCTCGTACACCCGGAGGATCTCCTGCGCGACCACCGACCAGTCGTATCGACCCACCGCCTTGGCTGCCTGCGCGACGTAACGCTCGCGGGTCACGTCGTCGGACAGCATCTCGATCAGTGCCGCGCCGAGGGCCTCGGAGTCGTCGATCGGCACCAGCTTGCCTGCCGCGCCGTCCTCGAGCACACGACGGAACGCGTGGAGGTCGCTGGCCACCACCGCGGTCCCGGCTGCCATGGCCTCCACCAGGACGATGCCGAAGCTCTCGCCGCCGGTGTTGGGCGCGCAGTAGACGTCGGCGCTACGCATGGCGGAGGCCTTCTCGGCGTCGTCGACGAGTCCGAGGAACCGAAGATGGCTGGCCAGCTCGCCCGCCTCCTCGCGCAGTTCCTCCTCGTCGCCGCGGCCGACGACGAGGACCTCGACGTCGGGGAACGCCTCGACCAGTGCGGGCAGTGCGCCGAGGAGGACGGCCATGCCCTTGCGCGGCTCGTCGTACCTACCGAGGAACAGCACCGTCTTGCCTTCGCGTGGGTAGCCGTCGAGCCTGGCCGCCGAGGCGAACGCGTCGACGTCTACCCCGTTGGGGATCTCGACCGCATCGGAGCCCAGTGCCTCCATCTGCCACCGCCGCGCCAGATCGGACACCGCGATGCGGCCGACGATCTTCTCGTGCCAGGGCCGCAGAATGCCCTGAAAGACGCTGAGCGTCAACGACTTCGTGGTCGACGTGTGAAACGTCGCCACGATCGGTCCGGTGGCGATCATCAATGCCAACATCGACAGGCTCGGGGCGTTCGGCTCGTGCAGGTGAAGGACGTCGAAGTCACCGTCGAGCAGCCACTTCTTGACCTTGCGGTGAGTGGCCGGACCGAAACGCAGCCGCGCCACCGAACCGTTGTACGGAATGGGGACCGCCTTGCCGCCCGACACGACGTAGTCGGGCAGCTTCGCCGCTGGCGACGATGGTGCCAACACGCTGACGTAATGGCCGTAGCTGCGCATCACCTCGGCGAGCTGAAGGACGTGGACCTGCACGCCGCCGGGGACGTCGAAGGAGTACGGGCAGACCATCCCGATGCGCATCAGGGTGACCCGCCGCTAGTGATGCGAGCCCGGCGCTCGTCGGACAGATCGGCGATCCACTGCGGCTGCAGCATGTGCCAATCGGCGGGGTGGGCGGCGATGCTGGCGGTGAACCGATCGGCCAGTGCCTGCGTGATGACGCCGACGTCGCCGGAGGACACGTCCAGTGCAGGTCCGATCGTGGTGACCGCCACGTCGGGTTCGTAGTGCGAGTGCGCGGGCAGCAGCGCCGCGCCGGTGGCCAGCGCCAACTTCGCCGGACCCGCAGGCAGCATCGTGGGCTCGCCGAACAGATCCACCCGGATGCCGGACCTCGTCAGGTCGCGGTCCGACATCAGGCACACCAGACCGTTGGCGCGCAGCCGTTCCGTCAGGATGTCGAAGGGTGGCCGCGTACCCCCGGTGAGCGGCAACACCTCGAAGCCAAGGCTCTCCCGGTAGGCCAGGAATCTGTTGTACAGGGACTCGGGCTTGAGCCGTTCGGCGACCGTCGCGAACTTGCCGTACGTGTTGGTCAGCCACACCCCGGACATGTCCCAGTTGCCGCTGTGCGGCAGGGCCAGGACCACGCCGCGATTGGCCTCCAATGCCGCGGCCACGTGTTCGCCGCCGACGGTCGCCTCGTCCAGGCGCCTGGCCAACACTGCGTGGTCCATCGACGGCAACCGAAACGCCTCCCGCCAATAGCGTGCGTACGAGGCCAGCGAAGCACGGATCAGGCTGCCGGGCACCTTGGCGGGAGCGACTCCGATGACCCGGGCGAGGTTCTTGCGCAGTTGATCGGGTCCGCCGTTGCGCGATGCATACCGCGCGCCTGCGTCGAACGCGTTGCGGGCGGCGAATTCCGGCATGGCACGCACCACCTGCCAGCCTGCGGCGTAGCCGAGGTCGCTGAGCTGGCCGCCGAGCGGGACCTTGAGCCCCCTGACTCTCGGCACACCCGCCGACGGCGTGCTCACGTCTCGCTCGCTTCCTCGGCGGAATCGTTGGGCGGTCCTGACGTCTTGGTGTCCAGCGGTTCGCCTGCGCCTGGCGAGGTGCGGACCGAGTGCAGCCGTTGTCCGAGCGTGATCAGGCTGAGGACGGCGAGCACCCACATCGCGACCTGCAGCAGCCACGGCACGTGCAGGAACCCGACTCCCGACAAGCCCGCGCCGAGCAACACGATGATCAGGCGCTCCGGGCGTTCGATCATGCCGCCGTCGCCCTTGAGCCCGTTGGCTTCCGCCCTGGCCTTGATGTAGGAGATCACCTGCGAGGTGACAAGGCAGATCATCGTGGCGACCACCAGGGCGGCGTCGTGCATGCCGAACGCCGCCCACCACAGCAGTCCGCAGAAGACGGCGCCGTCGCCGATGCGGTCGCAGGTGGCATCCAGGACGCCGCCGAACGGCGTGCTGAAGCCCCGTTCACGCGCCATCGCGCCGTCGAGCATGTCGGCGAGGACGAACACGAACACCGCGAAGGCGCCCCACCAGAGCTGCCCGATCGGGAACAGCGTCAGCGCGGCGATGACGGTGCCCGCCGTGCCGACGATCGTGATGCTGTCCGGGGTGAGGCCCACCCGCAGCGCAACCCTGGCCACCGGTCGGCTCAGCTTGGCGTAGGCCGCCCTGGTCAACAAGTACAGGTCGCTCATGTCTGGGCAGCCCACTCCGTGGCAAGCAGTTCTCGGGTGTCGCGCAACAACTGAGGGATGACCTTGGAGTCACCGATGATGGTGATGAAGTTGGCGTCCCCGCCCCACCGCGGCACGACGTGCAGGTGCAGGTGCTCGGCCAGGCTGCCGCCCGCGGAGTGGCCGAGGTTCAACCCGACGTTGAAGCCGTGCGGCCTCGACACCGCCTTGATGACGCGAATTGCCCTCTGCGCGAACGCCATCAGTTCGGCGCTCTCGGCCTCGGTGAGATCCTCGAGCTCGGAGACCCTGCGGTAGGGCACCACCATCAGATGCCCGGGATTGTACGGGTAGAGGTTCAGGACGGCGTAGACCAACTCGCCGCGCGCAACCACCAGCCCGTCCTCGTCCGACATCGCCGGAATGTCACTGAACGGCTCCGAGGAGGACGCGGAGCCGACGCCGCCGGGCACCTTGGCCTCGGCGATGTAGTTCATCCGGTGCGGTGTCCACAACCGCTGGAGGTGGTCGGGGTCACCGACCCCGCGGTCGGTGATCGTATTCTCCGGATCCACTGTCACACCGTGACCAATTCGGCTGTGGGAGAAGCATTGTCGCGCCGGGCGATCCACTCGACGATGGCGTTGACGGCGTCGTCGCGCGCGACGCCGTTGACCTGGGTGCGGTCGTTGAACCGGAAGCTCACTGCCCCGGCCTCGACGTCGCGATCACCGGCGAGCAGCATGAACGGCACCTTCAAATTGGTGTTGGTGACGATCTTCTTCGCCATCCGGTCGTCGCTGTCGTCGACCTCGACGCGGACACCCCGCGCCTTCAACTGCGCGGCAACGTCTTCGAGGTATTCGACGTGCGCCTCGGACACCGGGATGCCGACCACCTGCACGGGCGCCAACCACGCTGGGAACGCACCCGCGTAATGCTCGGTCAGGATGCCGAAGAACCGCTCGATCGACCCGAACAGTGCACGGTGGATCATCACCGGCTGCTGCCTGCTGCCGTCGGCGGCGGTGTACTCCAGACCGAACAGCTTGGGTTCGTTGAAGTCCAACTGGATCGTGGACATCTGCCAACTGCGGCCCAACGCATCTCGGGCCTGGACCGAGATCTTCGGACCGTAGAACGCCGCACCGCCGGGGTCGGGCACCAAGTCCAGACCCGATGCGGCGGCCACTTCGGCCAGGGTGCTGGTCGCCTCTTCCCAGATGTCGTCGGACCCGACGAACTTCTTCGGATCCTTGGTGGACAGCTCGAGGTAGAAGTCATCGAGGCCGTAGTCCTTGAGCAGGCCGATGACGAACTGCAGCAGCGACGTCAGTTCGGCACGCATCTGATCGCGCGTGCAGAAGATGTGTGCGTCATCCATCGTCAGACCACGGACGCGGGTGAGGCCGTGCACCACGCCGGACTTCTCGTGGCGGTAGACGGTGCCGAACTCGAAGAGCCGCAACGGAAGTTCGCGGTATGAGCGACCGCGGGCGCGGTAGATCAGGCAGTGCATCGGGCAGTTCATCGGCTTGAGGTAGTAGTCCTGGCCGGGTTTGCGGACCGTGCCGTCGTCGTTGAGTTCCTCATCGACGTGCATCGGGGGGAACATGCCGTCGGCGTACCAATCCAGGTGCCCCGAGGTGTGGAACAGCTGCGCCTTGGTGATGTGT
Source organism: Mycobacterium sp. (assembly GCF_040509115.1). Taxonomy (GTDB): domain Bacteria; phylum Actinomycetota; class Actinomycetes; order Mycobacteriales; family Mycobacteriaceae; genus Mycobacterium. The sequence goes on from NZ_JBEVLO010000482.1 coordinate 37,651, forward strand.
GGGGTGTTGACGAACTCGTAGCCTGCCTCGATGTGCTTCTGGCGCGAGTACTCCTCGAGTTCCCGGCGGATGATGCCGCCCCTGGGGTGGAATACGGCCAGCCCAGAACCGATTTCGTCGGGAAAGCTGAACAGGTCGAGTTCGGCGCCGAGCTTTCGGTGGTCGCGACGCTGCGCCTCCTCGAGCAGTTCCAGGTGGCGGTCGAGGGCCTCCTGCGACTCCCACGCGGTGCCGTAGACGCGCTGCAGGCTGGCGTTGTTCTGATCCCCCCGCCAGTACGCCGCGGAGCTACGGGTCAGCTTGAAGGCGGGGATGTAGCGCGTGGTCGGGATGTGCGGACCCCGGCACAGGTCGCCCCAGATGCGTTCGCGCGTACGGGGATTGAGGTTGTCGTAGGCGGTCAGTTCGTCTCCACCGACCTCCATCACTTCCGCGTCGCCCGACTTGTCGTCGACGAGCTCGAGTTTGTACGGCTCGTCGGCCAGATCTTCGCGCGCCTCGTCCTTGGACGCGTATACGCGGCGATCGAACAGCTGACCGTCCTTGACGATCTGACGCATGCGCTTCTCCAGCGCGGCCAGGTCCTCGGGGGTGAACGCCCGCGGCACCTCGAAGTCGTAGTAGAACCCGTCCGTGATGGGCGGGCCGATGCCCAACTTGGCCTCGGGGAACAGACCTTGGACGGCCTGGGCCAGCACGTGGGCCGCCGAGTGCCGGATCACGCTGCGACCGTCCTCGGTGTCGGCGGCGACGGGGGTCACCTCGACGTCGGCCGCGGGCACCCACGACAGATCGCGCAGGCGTCCGTCGGCGTCGCGGACGACGACGATGGCATCGGACGCTCCGCGGCTCGGCAATCCGGCGTCACGTACCGCTGCGCCCGCGGTGGTCCCGGCAGCGACCCGGATCGGGGCTGCTGGGGCAAGGCTGGCGGCGGCGGTCATCAGTGGGTCTCCTCGTCAAGGGGGATCGGCATCCTGAACGCGACCATGTTATCGGTGCAAGGTGTTCAGACCCGCTCCAACCTCCGCGTCAGCCGGACCCCAGCCCGATGGGGCTCTGCAACCAGGGTTGCTCAAGACCCACCAGGCCGGCCAACCAGCCGAGCGCGCCGAACAGCCACAACGTCGCGACCACGATCGCCGCCGTGAACACGAACCCGAGGATCTGCACCCACAGGCCCTGTCGTTTGAACCAGTCCATCACCTGGTCGTAGCGCTCGCGGGTGTACTTCAGCGCCCGCCGCGCCCACTCGAACTCGCTGGCCAGGATCGCCAGGCCAAGGAACACGATGGCCCAGCCTGGGCCGGGATATGGGATCGCGACGAGGCCAGCGCCGAGCACGGCCACGCCGATGACGGCGACGACGACGCGGTAGATGAACTCGGCCCTGGGCCTGTCCTGGAGGCCCTCACGCCACCGTTTGAGGGCGTGCAGCGGTCCCGACTCGTCTTCTGACCGGTCGTCCTCGCGCTCGTCGCTCACGGCTGACCCGGGTTCAGCTTGACGAACAGCGCCTCGGCCTCGCACAGCACGTCGTCACCGTCGAACAAGCGGCCCGACACGAAGATCTTCCGGTCCTCGATCCGGTCGATTCCGGCGTCCACCCGAAGCTCCCTTTCGATCGGTGCAATCTTGCGGTAGTTCACATGCAGGTACGCGGTGCGCTGACGGGGACTCCTGGCCAGCTTGAAGGTGGTGTACCCGAGCAGTGAGTCGAACAGCATCGCCAGCGCTCCCCCGTGTACCGCGCCGTTGCGGCCAAGGTGGAACCGGCGGAACCGGGCGGTGCCGCCGAGCCGGCCGTCCTCGGTGACGACCAGGCGAACCGGAACCTGCATGATGTTGCCGCGGTTCGGCAGGTCCATCCTCCTGCCCGACGGTGAGTGCCACTCGTCGGCGTCGTGGGGCGCGAGCAGGCGGTTCACGTCCTCGATGAGGTCGGCGGCCCGGGCGATCACGTCGTCGGGCGCGTCGGCACCACGCGTCAGATCCTGCAGGGTCCGGACTGCTTCGACGAAGCGCCCGTAGTCGGGTCCTCCGCGGGTGGTCGGCTCTGGCGGGTTGAACCCACCGCCGGTCTTCGGCTCGACGGTGTCGCTGGGCATCTGCTCACCGTATTGCCTGACCGGTTGCGGACGGCCACCCGCACCCTGCCGTCAGGTGCCGCTGACGGCGTTGAATTCGTCGTCGGTGAGCACGATCTGGGCCGCGCCGACGTTCTCTTCGAGATGAGCGACGCGGGACGTACCGGGAATCGGCACCATCACCGGGGACCGCCTCAGCAGCCAGGCGACGGCCAGTTCGGACGGCGTGGAACCGTGGTCGGTGGCGACGCTCTGCAGCGGACCGTTCTCGGCGACCAACGGTCCCGAGCCCAGCGGCGCCCACGGGATGAAGGCGATTCCCTGGGACTCGCAGGCCTCCAGTAGCGGCTCGGCGTCGCGCTCCGACATGTTGTACCGGTTCTGCACCGACGCGATGGGCGTCACCTTCTGAGCGGCTTCGAGTTGTTCGACGCTGATCTCGGACAACCCGATGTGGCGGATCTTGCCTTCCCCCTGCAGCGCCGCGAGCTCACCGACCTGGTCCTCGGCGGGGAACTTCGGATCGATGCGATGCAGCTGGAACAGATCGATGCGGTCGGTGCCAAGACGACGCAGGCTCATCTCGACCTGTTGACGCAGATAGGCCGGGAAGCCGAGCGGGGTCCACGCGTCTTCACCCGTGCGCAGGAGCCCGGCCTTGGTGGCGATCACGATGCCGTCCCGGTAGGGGTGCAGCGCTTCGCGGATCAGTTCTTCGGCGACGAACGGCCCGTACGAGTCCGCCGTGTCGAAGAAGTCGATGCCGAGTTCGACGGCGCGGCGGAGAACGCGGATGGCCTCGTCGTGATCGGCGGGCGGGCCCCAGATGCCCTTGCCGGTGAGCCGCATCGTGCCGAATCCGAGTCGGTGCACGGTGAGGTCTCCACCGAGAGTGAATGTTCCAGCTTGATGAGCGACGGGTTCAGTGGTCACGGTTCGACGGTACGCCGCGGCTGGCATGGTGAATGGATGATGTTGAGCGATCTCGCCGCCCTACCGTTGACCTACCGTGAGATCGGTGCGACGGCAGGCCCCACACCACATGGCTACCACCAGTTGGCCGCATCGGCGGTGATCGGTCAGGGCCGGGATCGCTTCGAGGAGGCGGCGGCCGACCTGATGCGGTGGGGCATGCAGCGCGGCGCCGGGTTGCGCGTCGAGGCCACCACGGAGGTGGCGGCGGTCGATTCTGAGGTCCTAGTGGGCATCGGTCCCGTGCGGGTGCCGTGCCGGGTGGTCTACGTGCTGGACGAACCGGACCGGCGCGGCTTCGCGTACGGAACGCTGAAGGGGCACGCCGAAATTGGCGAGGAGCTCTTCTCCGTCCGCTTCGACCCGACGGGTGGGACCGTCCATGCCGAGGTGCGCGCCTTCTCCCGGCCGGGTACCTGGTGGAGTCGATTGGGCGGTCCCGTCACGGCGCTGGCGCAGCGCCTGGTGACCCAGCGATACCTTCGGGCGCTCTAGTACCGCCGTCGGCGGTGCCGACAGGGTGACCGGCGTCGGCGGTGCCGACAGGGTGACCGGCGTCGGCGGTGCCGACAGGGTGACCGGCGTCGGCGGTGCCGACAGGGTGACCGGCGTCGGCGGTGCCGACAGGGTGAC
>NZ_JBEVLO010000483.1:0-7082 GCF_040509115.1 Mycobacterium sp.
CTTCGAGAGCATTGCTCTTGTTTTCAGCGTGACAGGGTGCCGTCAACAAATCAAGAGCATTGCTCTCCCATTGGTCGCCAGCGGCGACGCACGGCATGTGGCTCACCGGCAGTCTGAACGCGGCAATCGCGCAATGGCTTGTCCCGGCGGGACGCGCCCGCGCCGACGAAAGTCCTTCCACCGACGTAGATGTCGCTGCTGACGGCCGGCACCGCTCAGCCATGTCGTTGACGAGTCGTAGCTGATCGGGGTACGCCCCGGCCGGGGCGCGAGCGGCTCGGCCCACGCGGCGAGGTACGGCGTCGGCGCTGATCTCGCCACACGTCGGCACGGGTCGTCACCGTGGCCTCCGGCGCCAAGCCGCCGAGCGAAGACGACCAGCGCGCGTCGATAACGGTCTCTGGGCTGCGCGGCAACGCCGTGCCTACCTGCACTGCGCTGGCCCCAGCGCGAGCGCTGCGGTCACACTCCGCCCGTCGCCGACCCCGCCCGCGATCGACACCCGCAGATGGCCGGCGAACCCCGGCAACATGGCGAACAGTCCGACGTCGGTACGCTCGCCTTCCTGGTCGAAGGTTCCTCGATGGCCACCCGCCTCCATGCCCCGCGCCACAATCGCGTCGGGTCCAGCCGCTTCTGCGGCACGCGCTTCGAAAGGCGTTGTCGCGCGGGCGAACTATGCAATGTCACGGTCATGCAGCCGACGTACGCAGCCCTGGTCCAACAGACCCATAGTCGAGGAGACTACCGTCGTCCGTACCTCCAACGTGGCCTCAAACTGCTCCCGGTAGTCCGGCGCCCCGTCTCCCTCCCCGTCCCCGGCGTGCCGAACCGTCCGAGGAACGGGCAGGCCTGCTCGACCCACTGCTGGAGTTGGAGGTCATCGCCGGCCGCCGCGTCGGGTGTCCGGATGTTGAGTTGAAATGCCCCCGAGGAGTGATGTTCGGGGAAGTCGTCCAGGTGCTGGCGGGGCCGTAACAGACGAATGTTCGTCGGCGCGAATGTTTTCTTGCGGGTTGTCGTTCCCCTCAGGGGTACTGCCGCGAGCCCACCGGATTCGCGTCGGCCCTTCGGCACCGATACGTACAAGGATGCCCGACCAAGCGCGAGAGCTGCCGCCCACGCGACCGGATCGAGCGCCCGCCCGACGAGAAAGTACTCGCCCATGGAACTCGAGACCTGCACCGCTCTAGTCACCGGCGCAAACCGCGGCCTGGGGCGCGCCTTCGCCCTCGAACTTCTGCAACGCGGCGCCAAGGTGTATGCCGGTGTGCGCAATCCGTCGGACCTCGACGTCTACGGAGTCACCCCCGTAACCCTTGACATCACCGACCCAGACGCAGTTGCCAATGCCGCCCGGGCGGCCGGGGAGGTGACGTTGCTGGTCAACAACGCGGGCAGCGCCTACGTCGGCGACGTCTTGACGGGGGATCTGGACCTCCTCCAACGCGACCTGCAGACCAATTACTTCGGGACGCTGAACATGATTCGCGCATTCGCGCCCGTCATCGAGGGCAATGGTGGCGGCGCCATCTTGAACGTTCTGTCCATGCTGTCGTGGGTGTCGTGGCCCTTCATCGGCGGCTACGGTGTGTCCAAGGCGGCGGCCTGGGCGATGACCAACGCCGTCCGGCTGGACCTCGCCCCGAAGAAGATCGGCGTCACCGCACTGCACGTCGGCAGCATGGACACCGATATGACGGCAGGCTACGACATCCCGAAGACTGACCCGGCCGACGTGGCAAAGATCGCGCTCGACGGGATCGCCGACGGCCTGCCCGAGGTGATCGCCGACGACGCCACGCGTGAGGTGATGTCGCAATTGTCCGGCGGTGTTCCGGCGCTCTACCCCAATCTCTTTCCCGCATGACAGGCGGACCGGTACGGCAGGCCTGGACCGAATCGGAGTATCGGCGGCGTGGGTGTTGAGGTACGTCGCGGCCGCCACCAGGTGCGGCATTTCGATCGCTTGTGGGAGCGGTTCATTCGTCGCCGGCGGCTTCGGGGAACAGCGCCTCACCAAGACCGCTGCACTTCGTCGAGACCCGGCGGCTCGAATGGCCGGGCGGATCGCCCACACCGTTCGGGGGACGCGTGAGGATTTCTCCACCCGATCGCATCGACGACCTGCGATCTCGACCGACGCATAGTCAACGGCATCGAGGACTTCGGCAGGACTCTTTCGCGGCGAGCTTGCTGCTCCTATCCCCGGGGCGGCGATCGGCACGCCGGAAAAGGCCGTCGATTTCACACGAGGTGTCGCAGTTGACTCGGGATGAGCGGGCCGGGGCCGTGAATGATTCGCACACGAGCTGCTCGTTGCGAATTCGGGATCGTGCTGAGGAACGAAGAAAGTCCATGACTGCCTTCGTCTTTGGTGCCTGGCCTTGATCCGCCACGACCAGCGCACGTCCTGGTTGCCGCGGGCGTCCAGCAGTGGACGCCTGGCCTCCAGGTCAAACTGTCACCTGAAACCGCAGCAGATCCGTCAGTGGCGCAGGCACGTGCCTCAGTGCGGGTGGTTTCTTAGCACGTCCGCCAGGACGTCGAACCCGGTTCGCATGTCGCGTTTAGACGTTCCCGCGTAGCCAAGTAGAAGCGCTGATGAACTACTGGAATTGTAGTGGTGTATAGACAGTGGCCAGGCGTGAATGCCTTGCTGTAGGGCAGCTTTTGCGATCGCGGCATCGTCGATGTTCTTCGGGAGCTGTCCGACGAGGTGCAGGCCGCCGTCTGAGGGGGTCAACACGATCCCGCCGCTGAATTTCTCGGCTTGTTGGATCAAGAGGGCTTGGCGTTCGCCATATAGGACGCGCATGCGTCTGAGGTGGTTTGCGAAGTGGCCTTGCTCCATGAAGTCGGTGACGACTGCCTGGTCGATGAGGTGGGCATGCATGTCGGTGCTCAGATGTGCGGCAATGAAACCGTCGACAATGCTCTCGGGGGCGATGATGTAGCCCAGCCGCAGGCTGGGGAACAGCACCTTGCTGAAGGTCCCGACGTAGATGACTCGCTGATGGGTGTCGATGGCGGTGAGCGCCGCTAGAGGTTTCCCAACGTACCGGAACTCGGCGTCGTAGTCATCTTCGATGACCCAGGACTCATTGCGCGCCGCCCAATCAATCAGTGCCAGGCGTCTTTCCAACGACATGGTATGACCTAGCGGGAATTGGTGCGATGGCGTCACGATGGCGATCCGCGCAGTTGACTCGAGTGCGATACCGGCTACGACATCAAGTCCGGCCTCGTCCACAGGCACGGGGATGATGCGGGCGCTCGCCGATACCAGAGCTGCCCGCGCGCCGAGGTATCCCGGGTCCTCCAGCCAAGCGGCATCACCAGGGTCGAGCAAGATCCGGGCGCAGAACTCCAAAGCTTGTTGCGATCCGTTCATGATGATGACTTGGTCGGCGGTGCAGTGAATTCCGCGGGCAGTGGCGATGTAGGAGGCGATCGCCTCTCGCAGTGGGCGGTAGCCGGCCGGGTTGTCGTACGGCATCAAGGCGGAGGAGGAGGTGGCAAAGCGGGTGGAATAGAGCTTGGCCCAGGTCTTGAACGGAAACGCGTCCAGCGCGGGTAGTCCGATGAGAAACGCCGTTCCGCGCGGTTTTTGCCCGACTACTGCAGGAATCGGCATTCGGCGTGCTCGTGCAAGCCGCTCACCGCGGGCGGACAGAGCGGTCTTGGTGTACAACGCCGGTGACGTCGAGGATGGTGGGGTGGGGGTCGTCTGGAGCAAATCCTCGGGAAGGACTCGCGCGACGTAGGTCCCCGACCCTTGCCGACCGGTGACGTAACCCTCGGCTGCCAGCTGGTCGAAGGCCGCCAGAACTGTGTTACGCGACAGCCCATTCTGTGCGGCCAACACCCGGCTAGGGAGCAGCTTTGATCCTCCTGCAAGCTGACCGCTGAGGATGCTCGACCTCAACTGCTCATAGAGCACTCGGTACGCCGGCGGCGTGGGGGTCCGATTCGATTTGTCACCACACGGCGACGAAATGTTTCGTTTCGATGTCATATGGCCCCTCAATCTGCGTCCCAATTGGCTCTGGCCTCTGGGCGAATTATCCCTAGGATTTGAACCAATATGCCGTAATTACCCGACCTCCGTTGTCCAGCCGACACGGCAGCGGTGACATGTTAGGAAGTGACGCTGTGCCCGTTTACCTGAGCATGCAACGTGTGCGTTTCTCCAGTCCGGACGCCTACGAAAAGTTCAAGGTGGTGTTTGGCGATACTCGCCACCACCTGATGGCGCTACCGGGTTTTCTGCACCTGACCTGGTGGGAGCACCCCGATGATCCGGGCTGGTTCAACGAATGTAGCTTCTGGACCAGCAAGGAAGCGCTGTACGACTGGCACACCGACACTTACCACAAGTACGCGAAGGCCTGGGCCGCCAATGGCGCAATCATGGAAGACATCATCACCAATTTTGAACTCGTGGGCACTCGCCTTCTTCGTATCTGCCCCTGCTGCAATGAATTGCAGGACAAGCAATACGAGCTGAGCCAGGAACAAGCTGTGTTGCGCGAGCAGTGCCCGAAGTGCGGTTTTCACTTCCCGTACCTCACCGAGCAGCCGTCGAGCTTTGCAGTCTTCAAGGATGCCGAGCTCGACCCGACGGACGACAGACCCATCGGCGTCGCCGATGACCGAGAGCCCCTCATTGCCAGCGGCGTCGGAAGCCAGACCGAAACACCCTGACGCCCAGATCAATAGGCGCCTGACTGTTCCGGTGACACAGGTAAAGGGGCTGGTTCGGAAGCACAATCGCCGACTGCACCGCAGCAACCGCCGTCCTCGGCGACAGTCACGGTCGTCGAGCCCGCGACGCGTTATGCAACGGCCAGCAGCTCACTTCGTACGGACCATGGCACAGCGGCGGTCGCTGGGCGCAGTCAGGTGAGCCGCACAACCGCGACCGGTGTCACTTCTTACGGTAAATGTAATACGCATGGCCACAACGTATTTCGACGTCCTGCGGTGAGGGGATTCGCCGCAGAAACCACTACAGGCGCACCGAACAGACCATGGTTGCTGACATGAACCCGGTGGCGCGTCCCCGGCCACCCTGAGGCAATCCGCACGTGCATTCGACACCGAACTCGACGGTGCCAAGTAGTACTGGCGGCAGACGGGCGAACTCTTGTATCGCTGTCGCTTCCGCCCCCGGACGGATACAAAATTGCCAGGAAGGAAAGTGGTCGGTGCACTGGAGCCAGCGTCTCCGACGGTCCGAATCGATGTTGAGGTATGACCGCGAACGGTTCAGCCATGCGCGCCGTTTAGTACTAGGAGCTAGGCGGCGGTCGCCGTTTCAGGCTCCGATTGGATGAAGTGGTCATCACCGACGCCGATATCGATCGCTCCGTTGCCACAATCACCGAGATCGCCGTAGGGGTGTGACGCTCAGCCGCACACACCTCCGTTCCAGTAGGGAGTCTGATCGTGAGTGCGTCGACCGACCTGATCATCACCAACGCGCGTGTCTACACCTGTGATTCGTCGTCGACCTGGGCTGAAGCGATCGCCGTGTCCGATGGTCTGATCACGGCGGTGGGCACCGCAGCCGCCGTCGCCGAACATGCCACGACCAACACCGAAGTCGTGGACGCCGGCGAACGCATGGTGATGCCCGGCCTGGCCGACGTCCACACCCATCTCATGCTCGGTGGAACCGCCATGGCATGGGAATTGACGCTGAAACCCACCGACACCCTCGACGACGTCCTCGCCAAGGTAACGGCGCATGCGCACACCCTTGCCGCCGACGAATGGATCGTCGGCGGCATCGTCGGCAGCCCCGTCATGGACCAACTCGCATCGGGCGGATACCTCGCGGCTCTGGACACGGCCGCCGACGGACGACCGGTGCTGCTGCGCGACGACTCCTACCACAACCGTTGGGTGAATTCGATAGCCCTCGAACGCATGGGCATCGACACCACGACCCCCGACCCGCCCAACGGCACCATCGTTCGCGATCGCGACGGAAACCACACCGGCGTGCTCTACGAGTCGGCGTGCAACCTGGCCGAGAACACCGCAGCGGCGGCCATCGACGATCCAGCCGGACGTGACAGGGTGGCCATGCGTGCGGCGATCGAGTTGATGAATTCCTTCGGCATCACCGCAATTCAAGACGCCGCGACATTGGAACCGTCGCTGCGCGCCCTAAGCGAACTCGACGACAACGGCGGGCTCACCGCATGGGTGATGGCCACCCTTCCGGCCCGACCCTACATGTCCGATGCCATGTCCGGTAGCGAATTGTATTCCGCTGCACCGACCTACCGCCGGATCAAGGTGCGCCCAGACTTCGCCAAGTTCTTCCTCGACGGAGTCCCGATGACACGAACATCGGCCCTCCTCCAGCCCTACCTCTGCCACGGCGCTCACGAGGATCCCACGGACATGGGACCCCTGCTCTGGGCCGACGACGAACTCGTCGCCGCCCTCGAACAGTGTCACGAAGCCGGACTGGGCGCCAAATTCCATGCCACCGGCGATCGAGCCGTCCGCCAGGCACTCGACGCCATTCAGGTCATCCGAGAACGCCACGGCGCTGGACCGATCTTTCACATCGCCCACGTGGCCTACATCGCGCCCTCAGACCTAGCGCGCTTCGCAGCCCTCGGCGTCACCGCCGACGCCTCGCCGTACATCTGGTTCCCCACTCCATTCGAAACCAGTATCACCAATCAGGTCCCACCCTCGATCGTGGCTCGATCGTGGCCATTTCGCGAACTCCTCGACCACCGAGCGCTGCTGGCAGCCGGATCCGACTGGCCCATAGTTCCGACGCCCAACCCCTGGATCGCGATGCAGGCACTCATCACTCGGGCCAATCCCGACCCCCAAACCACCGGACACACCAACCCATCGGCCGCCATCACACTGGATGAGGCGATCTCAGTCTTCACCAACCACGGCGCACAAGCGATGGGCCTACACGACACCATCGGTGCGATCACACCAGGACGATCCGCGGACCTCATCATGCTCGACCACAACCTATTCGACATCGACACCAGCGCAATCCACCAAACAACGGTCCACCAAACCTACTTTCAAGGACA
>NZ_JBEVLO010000484.1:0-2798 GCF_040509115.1 Mycobacterium sp.
CCCCGGTCGCGGGGCGGGCCCGCGTCCTCGGCCGTGTCGTTCGCGTCGTTCGCCAAGTCGACAGGCCCCGAGAACGACAGGCCCCAAGAAACGACAGCTCAGCGTTCGAGCAGGGACAGCAGCGCGCGACTGAGTCGTCGTCGCGGCCAGCCTCGTAAGCCGTCACCGGCAAGCGCGGCTCGGGCGGCGTTACGCCCGCACACCCCGTGCACACCGCCCCCGGGATGAGCGCCTGCGCTACCGAGGTAGACGTTCTCCACCGGCGTCTCCGCCCTGGCGAGACCAGGGGTGGGCCGAAAGATCAGCTGTTGATTGAGTTGCGAGGTACCACCGTTGACTGCGCCGGAGTACAGATTTGCGTCACTGGCCTCCAGGTCCGACGGGCGTTGTATCTGCTTGCCGACGACGTGGTCGGTGAAACCAGGCGCATGCGCTTCGAGCACGCGATCAACTGCTCGTGAAAGGGACTGCGCCGCAGCGTCGTCGGAGACTCCCCGGGGGAGGTGGGTGTAGGCCCAGGCGCTTTCCGTGCCGTCGGGGGATCGGCTGGCGTCGGCGGTGGTCATTTGACCGAACAGCAGGAACGGCGCCTCGGGGACGGTTCTCGTGTTCAGGTCCGCCATCCAGCGGATCAGCCCGTCATGATCGGCCCCCAGATGGACGGTGCCCGCCCCGACCAGACTCCGCGACCGCCACGGAACGGGGGCGTCCAAGGCGTAGTTGATCTTCAATACCGGTGTGTCCCATACGAAGTGTGTCAAGTCTTGAAGCAGCGAGGCGGGCAGGGCATCGGCGGGGAGCAGGCGTTGGTACAGCTGCGGTGCAGAGGTATCGGCGATGACTGCTCGCCTCACCCGAACGGTCTCACCGTCGGCGGTGTGGACCGCGACCGCGCGGGCACCCCGGATCTCGATGCCATCGACGGGCCGCCCGCACTCGATGCGGGCACCGGCCGACGTGGCACGGTTGACGAGTGCAGTCGCCAACTGACCCGCCCCGCCGACCGGCACGGGGAAGCCGCCGTCCTGCGCCATCATGATCAGCAGGTAGCCCATGATGCCGCTGCCTGGCGCGTCGATCGGCACGTCGGCGTGCATCGCGTTGCCGAGAAGCAGCAGCCGCGCCGCGTCGCCATCGAACAGGCGTTGCGCCATCACCCCCGCAGGCGACAGCATCAGCTGGGCCAGACGCAGTGCGTCACCCGTGCCAAGCGTCCGCAGTAGGGAGACCGGGCCGCGCAGCGGCGGGAACGGAGTGAACAGGCTGCTCAGCAGGGCGGGTTTGATCTGCAGCCACTGGTCGAAGAGTCGCGCCCACCGCTCGCCGTCTCCCGGATGGTGGCGATCGAGCTCAGCGGCGGTGTGCTCGACGTCGCGGTAGATGACCGGCGCATCCTCGTCGCTGGCCGAGCGCGCGTGTCCCACCACCGACGGAGCGTGTGTCCAACGCAGTCCGTGATCCTCCAAGTGCAGTTCGCGCAGCGCCGGAGAGGCCACCGACAGGGGATAGAAGGCGCTGTAGAGGTCGCTGACGTAGCCCGGTGTCAACTCGGCGCTCTTCACTGCGCCACCCGGTTGGTCCTGCGCTTCCAAGATCAGGACGTCCCATCCCGCGTCCGCCAACAGTGCGGCGGCGACGAGGCCGTTGTGCCCTGCGCCTATCACGACCGCGTCGACGGTTGCTCCCCCGCTAATCTGCGGCGTCCAAGGACGTGCGACCCTCGGCGAGCGCAGCCAGTCGCCGGGTGCACTCCCGGTTTCGCGGCCAGGCCGCACCCAAGCTGGCGCTGGTCGGTAGCCACTTGAGCGGCGCGCTGATCGGCACCTCCGACATCTCGATGCGACACCCCGTGTCGATGTCGAAGAGCTTCAGGGTGATTCGAGCGGCACCGATCGGCCGGCCCTTCGCGATGAGAACGAGCTTGCGCTCCGGTACGCACTCATCGACGACCGTCTCGTCGTCGAGCAGCAGCGGCCAAACGCCGACCGAGTGGTGAATGGTGCTGCCAGGGGCGGGCCAATCGACGTCGACCGCGCGCATTCGGCTGTTGCCGACGACCCACTGGGAATAGGTCCAACCGTTGGCGATCTGCTCCCACACCTGACGGCGAGTAGCCGTGGTGTCTCTCTTGACCGTCAAACGGTGGTTCACTTCTGGCGGAGATCCCATGTTGGGCGCGTCCTTTCACGCGGATGGGGTCGACTCGGTCGTCGATCCGGCGGGCAGCTTCAGTCGTGCACGATCACGGGGATGTGCTGATAACGCCCTGGGGCGGGCGGGGGCGGCATGCCACCGGGCGAGGCCTTACTCGGCGGGTCCGGCGCACCGCCGTGGTCGGCCACGGCGCCAAGCATCGACACCAGGACGGCCGCGTACTCGGCGACGACCGTCGTCATCGGGTGTTGCTCACCGCAGACCAGTGCCGCCATTGCGCACACCGGACACCACGCCTGCTGGCAGCTGCTTTGCTCGCCGGTCGGCGACGGAACGCCCGCCGCCAAGGCCTCGCCAAGGGGGACGAGGACGTCCAAGACCGCCCGAGCGAATTTTCGCAGCTCGGGGCTCGGGTCGGGATGGGAGTCGGTCATGTCGGCTCAGCCCGGTGGGTCGGTGGCCTCGTTCTCGGCCGCCTGCTGGGAGCCGGTGGGATGGTCGGTAGCGCGGGGGTCGAGTCCGCCACCAGCGGTCTCGTCGTGGGAATCGTTCTCGTCGCGGTCGCTCTTGTCGTCGATCGTCATCTCAGCCTTTCGTCAACGGGTCTGAACTCTCTCGTGATCGGTCGTGTTCGGGAGGGCGGT
>NZ_JBEVLO010000485.1:0-3111 GCF_040509115.1 Mycobacterium sp.
CGCCTTGTCCTGGTCGTCAACGAGCACGCTGGTCAGGGTGCGGTGGTGCACACCCGCTGCATTACTCTGACCAGGTACGTCCCGTGGCGAAGGAACCCGGTGTGAGCCCGGGGCGGTTCCGCCACTGTGAGGGTCGGCGACGGTGGAGCGTCGTTGATCCACAGCCAGATACTGGTCACGGGACATCCGACGACAAGGGGCGAGAACCCCGAGTAGGAGCCCGCCACATGCCCGATCCGTCCCTCCCCGCGCCCGACGTTCGGCGCATCGCACTGTTGTCCACCTCCGACACCGATCTGCTCTCCGCCCGAGCCAGCGGGGCGCCGTTCAGCCTCGGCAATCCGGCCCGTCAAGCGCTGGAGCCCGTCGTGGACGGCGCCGACGTCATCGTCCTTCGCGTACTCGGTTCGTCCGCCGAGATCGAAGCCGAGCTGGCCCTGCTCCGTGCCACCGGGCGACCACTGGTGGTACTCGGCGGGGAACGGCAGCCCAGCCCCGAACTGATGGAGCAGTCGACCGTGCCGATCGGGCTGGCCGCTCAAGCCCACGCCTACCTCGCAGAGGGCGGACCCACCAACCTGCGCCAGTTGCACGCGTTCCTCTGCGACACCGTGCTGCTCACCGGCGAGGGTTTCGAGGAGCCCGTGGTGATCCCGGACTGGGGTTACGCCGAACGGAAGGGTTCCCGCCAGGCCGGCGACCTGCCGCGCATCGGCGTCCTCTACTACCGTGCCCACGAGGTCAGTGGCAACGCGGCGTTCGCCCACGCACTCGCCGATGCCATCGACGGCACCGGGGCGGCCGTCGGTGTCCCGGTGTTCGCGTCGTCACTGCGAAGTTCCCCTCCCGAGCTGTTCGAGGCCCTCGGGTCCTTCGACACTCTGGTGGTCAGCGTGCTCGCCGCGGGCGGCTCGGGTCCCGCGGGAGTCGGTGCAGGTGGCGACGACGGGGCGTGGGACATCGAAAAGATTGCTGCACTTGACATCCCGGTACTGCAGGGTTTGAGTGTCACCTCGTCGCGGGCGGAGTGGGAGGCCAACACCGACGGCGTCACCCCGTTGGACTCGGCAACCCAGATCGCGATCCCCGAGTTCGACGGGCGCATCATCACCACGCCCTTCTCGTTCAAGGAGATCGACGCGGATGGTCTGCCGCGCTACGTGGCCGACCGGGAACGCTGCGCGAGGGTGGCGGGCATCGCCGTCAACCACGCCCTGTTGCGCCGAATCCCCAACGCGGACAAGAAGATCGCCTTGGTCCTCTCGGCGTACCCCACGAAGCACTCCCGGGTGGGCAACGCGGTCGGCCTTGACACCCCGGTCTCCACGGTGCGTCTGCTGCGCAGGCTCGCCGACGACGGTTACGACGTGGGTGACGGCTTCGGCGTGCTCCAGGTCCCGGACGAGACCGAGGCCGGCGACCGACTGATCCACACCCTCATCGAGGCGGGCGGTCAGGACGAGCAATGGCTCACCTCGGCGCAGCTCACCGACGCCCACGTCAGGGTCACCGCCGAGCAGTACGGGGCGTGGACCGCCGATCTTCCCGCCAGCCTGCGCGACGGGATGGCGGAGGCGTGGGGCCCAGCACCCGGCCGCCTGTTCGTCAACGATCACGACGAAATCGTCGTCGCCGCCATGCAATCGGGCAACGTCGTGCTGATGATTCAGCCGCCCCGCGGATTCGGGGAGAACCCCGTGGCCATCTACCACGATCCCGACATGCCACCCAGCCACCACTATCTGGCCGCGTACCGGTGGCTGGAACACGGTTTCGGCGCGAACGCCGTGGTGCACCTCGGCAAGCACGGTTCGCTGGAATGGCTGCCCGGCAAGAACGCGGCGCTGTCCGCCGCGTGCGCAACGGATGCGGCCATCGGCAGCCTCCCGCTGATCTATCCCTTCCTGGTCAACGACCCCGGTGAGGGAGCGCAAGCCAAGCGGCGGGCCCACGCCACCATCGTCGACCACCTGATCCCGCCGATGGCACGCGCCGAGAGCTACGGCGACATCGCCCGGCTGGAACAGCTTCTCGACGAGTACGGGAACATCGCGTCGATGGATCCGGCGAAGCTGCCCGCCATCCGGGGCGAGATCTGGAACCTCATGCGGGCCGCGGAGATGCACCGCGACCTCGGGCTTGACGACCGCCCCGACGACGAGGAGTTCGACGACTTCATCCTCCACGTCGACGGTTGGCTGTGCGAGATCAAGGATGCTCAGATCCGCGACGGACTGCACGTGCTCGGCGGTGCACCCGACGGGTCGGCGCGAGTCAACCTGGTGCTCGCGATCCTGCGTGCCGCGCAGGTCTGGGGCGGAAAGGACCACGCCATCCCCGGCCTGCGGGCAGCGCTCGGGCTGAAGGAGGGCGCAGAGACGACCGCCGTCGACGAAATCGAGGAGCGAGCTCGCGGGCTGATCGAAGCCATGGAGGCCGCCGCCTGGGACACCGGCGTCGTCGACTCACTGCATTACGATCCCGAGGTGCGGAAGGTCCTTCGATTCGCCGCCACCGAGGTGGTGCCCCGATTGGCTGGCACGGCAGGCGAATTGGACGCCGTTCTGCACGCATTGGCGGGCGGCTTCGTGCGGCCGGGACCGTCCGGGTCGCCGCTGCGCGGGCTGGTGAACGTGTTGCCGACGGGCCGCAACTTCTACACCGTCGATCCTCGGGCGGTGCCATCGAGGTTGGCGTGGCAGACCGGCCAGGCCATGGCCGAGTCCCTGGTGAAGCGCTACCTCGACGACACCGGTGGGTACCCGGAGTCGGTCGGCCTCTCGGTGTGGGGGACCAGCGCGATGCGGACCTCCGGTGACGACGTGGCCGAGGTGCTCGCCCTGCTGGGGGTGCGACCGGAGTGGGACGAGGCATCGCGACGGGTCAATCAGCTCGCCGTGATCTCGCCCGACGAGCTCGGGCGGCCGCGCATCGACGTCACCGTGCGCATCTCGGGGTTCTTCCGCGATGCCTTCCCGCACGTGGTGGCCATGCTCGACGATGCCGTGCGGATGGTTGCGAAGCTGGACGAGCCCGACGAGCAGAACTTCGTCGCCGCCCACGCCCGCGCCGACCTGGCCCAGCACGGCGACGAACGCCGGGCCACGACGC
>NZ_JBEVLO010000486.1:0-4598 GCF_040509115.1 Mycobacterium sp.
CTTCCAGGCCACTAGCGCGGCGATGGAGCGGCATCCGGTGGCGCCCCAGATGCCGTCGCGGTCGATTTCGGCGATGATGTCCACGATGCGGGCGTCGGTGGCGTTGCGTTGGCCGGTCAGCTCGGCCAACTCCGCGAACAACACCTCGAGACGTTCCTGCGGGCCCACCCCGGCAGGAGCGAAATCGGTTGCCGTCGAAGACATGACACCATCATCACACCGGGCACCGACAAAACGCTTCGAGACTAACGCGGCGCCGATCCGCGTAGATAGGCGTCGACTTCGGCCGCGGCCCGCTGCCCGGAGCGCACCGCTCCGTCGAGGAAACCCGTCCACTGGTCGGCGGTTTCCGTACCCGCCCAGAAGATTCCGCCGACGGGCTTGCGCAACCACTTGCCATAGGACGTCCACGACCCCGGAGGTACCGCTGCCGTCGGTCCGCCGGGAGCGAATTCCTCTGCGCCCCAACAGTGATCCACGTAGTCGATCGGATCGGTCGCGGCATCACCGAACAACGTCGCAAAGCAGCCGAGGGCACGGGCTCGACGCGCATCGGCCGGGAGTGGGTCGAACGTGCGCGAGTCGGTGAACCCGAGGAGGATCCCTGGCCCGTCATCGGATGGGCTGACGTCGAACGTGATGAACACCGGCCCCTCGTCGGACAGCGCCTCGCCGGAACGGCCCTCCGCCCGCCAGAACGGGGTCTGGTACGCCGCGTACGCCTTGCTCAGATTGCCCTGCGGCCAGTTCGCCGCCAGCTCGGTATACCCTTCCGGTAGCGGGGGGTCGAACGCGATGCCAACGCGGTGCGCGGGCGGGATGGCGAGCACGACAGCCTTGGCCTGAACACGGTTGCCTTCGGAGACCACGCCGACGGCGCCACCGTCCGCGTGCTCGACGCGCCGCACCGGTGCGCCGAGGGTCACCCGGCCGTCGAGATCACGCGCCATCGCCAGCGCGATCTGCTGGGTACCCGCAGAAAAGCGGTCCTGCTGGGCGCCACCCTCGACGTCGAGCATCGACCCGATGCCACCCGCCGCCCTGACGTAGCGCACCGCGTGCAGCATCGACACGTCGGAGGGTTCGCAACCCCACGTCACCCTCGACATGATCGCCATCAGGTCACGCGTACTGGCCCCTGCGTGCACCGACCGTAGCCACCCCTCCAGCGTCTGGTGGTCCAGCCTTTCCGCGATGGCGCAGGCCCACGGTTCGGCCACGGGAACCTGCGTGCTCAGCCGCTCGAAGCGCCACTGAATCCGCGAAACGTCAACCAGCTCAAGGATGGATAGCTTCGGGATGGTGCTGCGGTACGACCGCACCCGGCCGCGCCAGCGGATCAGGTTCGTCCCCGCTGCGTGCGTGCGCACGGTCGGGCAGTCGAGCTCCTTGGCGAGCTTGAGCACCTCGGTCTGGGTGGGCCCGACGAACGTCGCGCCCAGGTCGACCGGAACCCCGGCGATGGTGGTGGTGTAAGACCGGCCGCCGACGCGGTCGCGGCCTTCGAGCACTTTCACGTCGTACCCGAGCGCGGTCAGATTGCGCGCCGTCGTCAGTCCGGCGAAGCCGGCACCAATGACGACGACGTCGGCCGTGGTCTGTTCCTCGCGCGAGCGCTCATCGTCGCCGGCAGAGATGGACACGTGACTAGAGTCTCACGCGTGAAGGTCATGACAGCGTTGTTCGGGCCGACGGATGCGATCGACCGGACCAGGGAGCTGCGGGACGCGGGCGCGACGGGCGTGTTCACCTTCGAGGGACCGCACGACGTGTTCGCGCCGTTGACGCTGGCCTCGACGGTCGGCGGGCTGGATCTCATGACCAACGTGGCAATCTCGTTCCCGCGCAATCCGATTCACCTTGCGCATCAAGCGATCGATCATCAGCTGCTTTCTGACGGCCGTTTCGTCCTTGGTCTAGGTACGCAGATCCGCACCCAGATCGAGAAGCGCTTCGGCACCAGCTTCGACCGACCCGTCGCGAGGATGACCGAGTTGATCGGGGCGCTGCGGGCGATCTTCGAGGCGTGGACCACCGGCGAGCGGCTGAACTTCCAGGGTGAGTTCTACCGCCACACCCTGATGACGCCGAACTTCACGCCCAAGTCCATTCCGCACGGGCCGCCCCCGATCTACGTCGGTGCGCTGGGGCCGCGGCTCACCCGGGCGACCGCAGAGGTGGCCGATGGCCTGCTGGTCATGCCGTTCGGGTCGAAGCGGTTCCTGCACGACGCCACGATGCCGAAGGTCGACGAAGGGTTGGCGGCGTCGGGTCGCAGCCGCGATGACTTCGCCGTCGTTCCCGAGATCATCGTGTCGGTGAGCGATGAGGATCCGCAGCACACCTCGACACGCCAACTGCTCGCGTTCTATGGGTCGACGCCCGCCTATCGGCCCGTTCTCGACGTGCATGGGTGGGGTGACCTGCAGCCCGAGCTGCACGCGCTGTCGAAGCAGGGGCGCTGGCAGGAGATGGGTGGACTCATCGACGACGACGTGCTGCACACCATCGCAGCGTGCGGCACGCCGACGGAGATCGCCGCGCACATCCGGGACCGGGTCGCGGGCATCAGCGATGAGGTGTGCGTCTACCAGCCGGCACCCATCCGGTCGGATTCATTGGCCCGGATAGTCGACGCCCTGAACGGCTGACGCCCTATCGTGGGGGATGGTACGGAGCAGGACCAAGGGAGGTTCTCCGTGGACGACCAGGCGGAATACTCAGATGTACTGATCATCGGCGCAGGCATCTCGGGCATCGGGGCGGCGTACCGCATCCACGAGAAGAACCCTGGGCTGAGCTATACGTTGCTGGAAAGACGCGAACGGATCGGCGGGACGTGGGACCTCTTCCGCTACCCGGGCATCCGCTCGGACAGCGACATCTTCACGCTGAGCTACTCCTACGAGCCGTGGACCCGGCCGGAGAACATGGCCGATGGTGCGCACATTCGGGAGTACCTGACAGAGACCGCGCGCAAGAACGGAATCGACCGTCACATCCGCTTCAACACGCGCGTCCGCTCGGCCGACTGGGACTCGTCGACGGACACTTGGACGGTGCGCACCGAGCACGTCGGCCCTGACGGTCCCACCCAGAAGAGTCATCGGGGCCGCTTCCTGTTCTTCGGTACGGGCTACTACGACTACGACGCGCCCTACACGCCCGAATTCCCGGGGATCGAAGACTTCACCGGCGAGGTCGTCCATCCGCAGTACTGGCCGGAGTCGTTGGACTACTCGGGTAAGCGCATCGTCGTCATCGGTAGCGGTGCCACCGCCATCAGCATGATCCCCTCGCTGGCCAAGAAGGCGTCGCACGTCACCATGCTGCAGCGCTCGCCCACCTACCTCATGTCGATCTCGCGGGTCAGTCCGGTGATGAACGCCTTGCGAAAGATGCTGCCGCGCAGAGTTTCTCACGCTCTGGTTCGCTTCTACTTCAAGTTGGTCACCGTTGGGAGCTACGCGTTCGCCCGCAAGGCGCCCGACACCTTCAAGAAGCTCGCCCGAGCGACGGCAATGCGCTACCTTCCCGAGGGCTACGACGTCGATACCCACTTCAAGCCGCGGTACGACCCGTGGGATCAACGCTTGTGCGTCATTCTCGGCGGCGACTTCTACGAGGAGATCGCCCAGGGTCGCGTCGAGGTGGTCACCGATCACATCGACCACGTGGACGCCACGGGCGTCGCACTGAAGTCGGGTAGCCGCATCGAGGCCGACGTGATCGTCACGGCGACGGGTCTGCAGCTGCAGGCACTCGGCGGCATCTCGCTGAGCATCGACGGCGACGAGATCAAGCCCACCGAGCGATTCGTTTACAAGGAGCACCTACTCGAAGACGTGCCGAACATGGCGTGGTGCATCGGCTATACCAACGCATCGTGGACGTTGCGGGCCGACATGACGGCGCGTGCCGTCGCGAAGTTGATCGCCTACCTGGGGGAGCACGGATACACCCATGCGTATCCGCACCTCGGCGCTACGCCGATGAAGGAGAAGCCCACGTTCGACCTGCAGTCCGGGTACGTGCAACGGGCCCCGAACGCGCTGCCGCGATCCGGTGTCCGGCGACCGTGGAAGGTGCGGCACAACTATGTGCTGGACGCCATCGACCGCCGCTTCGATCGGATCGAGGAGTCGATGGTCTTCGGTCGCGTCGTGACGTCGGCCGTCGAGGAGCCTGGTCAGCCCAAGCAACCGCAGACCGCGTAGCAGCCCGCCCTACCCGCCACGGCGACGTCCGCCCGCCGAGATCTGCGTGAGGGCTACTTCACCGCACAGATCGCGACCCTGCTGCAGAACTCGCGGCCGGGGCGTGTGGCGCGGGGGTCGATTCCTGCCAACCGCCGCTCAATCACTGCCAGCGGAAATCAACCCGCTGACCTGCTGGTTATACCCATCAGACCGGCCGGGAAGGCCTCCCAACCGGACCACAAACCAGCAGAACTCACGAAAGAAGAACGATCATGAAGAACTTCGGATTCGCCACCATCACCACCGCCGTCGCCGCAGGCCTGACCGCCGCCGTCCTCGGCTTCGCCGCCCCCGCCAATGCGGACCTGACCCACCAGCAGTGGATCAACGACATCCAGC
>NZ_JBEVLO010000487.1:0-34004 GCF_040509115.1 Mycobacterium sp.
GACGTTCATGCCGAGCATCCCGAGGTTGGTGAAGAACACGGTGTGCGGTCCACGGCGCTCGGCCGCGGTGAGCGGCGGGGCGCCCGGGGGCGGCGGCGGTGGCGGTTTCGCGGGCACGACGTCCCACCGGTCGTAATTGCCGGACGGAAGCAGCAAGGCACCGTCCGGGGTGTTGTCGATGGCGGTGAGCACCGCACGCATTCGGGGGTAGTCGAGATAGTCGGCCGCCGTCAGCGGATGCGCGTGACCGGTCGCCTGCGCGTAGAAGCGGCGCTCGTCGACGATGCCGGTGTAGGTCACCCGCGTCGCATCCGCGCCCAGCCCCGGCGAATTCGCCGCCCACAGCGACCATCCCACGATCGCCAACCAGAACACGCTGGTGGCACCCGCAAGCAGATAGCCCGGCCCCTGAACCGCCTTCATGCCCGACGGCAGGACCACCGGGATCACCGAGATCGGCGCCAGCAGGCAGAACAACGGCGTCAGCAGCACCCGTCCGTGCATGAAGTCACCGCCCTGGCGAAGCCAGTACACCGCCTGAAGCAGACCGCTGACGAGCATGAAAGCCACGACCGCCGTTGGGCTTTGGACGACGCTGACCAGCCTGCGCCGCCCACCATGGCCGGGCCCACGCTTGCGCCACAGCAGGCTGCGGACCGCCAGCAGGATCAGCCCCAGACCCGCGAGCAGCACGACCGGAATCCACAGCAGGTAGGGCCGGTTGAAGTTGGCCAGATAGACGAAGCCCTGCGACCACTTCGACCCGGATGCATCCTTCGCTATCGCGGTGCCCGGCACCAGCAACCCGTAGTAACCCATCCGGAACACCTCGTAGGCGACGGGTAGGAAACCGCCCGCGACGACGATCAGCAGCCTCCGCCGCCAGCCGTGCGCCGCGACCAGCATCATCACCAGCGCGAGCCCGCCGATCAGGGCGAGTTCGGGTCGCACCAAGACGCTCAGGCCCGCGACGAACGCCAACGTTCCCTCGAACAGCGGGCCCGCGGCGTTGCGCGGCGATTCCTCCGCGGGATCGACCCGCAGCGGCCGCGGACTTGGCGGTGGCGGAGCCGGATTCACCCTCGGCGCCTGCGACCAGCACACCATCATCCACCACAGCAGGCCGAGATACGCCAGTACCAAACCGTTTTCGAGCCCGGACGACGCGAAGTCCCGCGCCGGGGGGATCGCGATGTAGACCAACGCGCCCGCGGGTAGCAGCAGGGCCTGTCTGCCGCGGAGCCCTGGGGCATACAACCGACCGGTGCCGAGCATGACGAAGACGACACCGGCGACACTGAGGGTCAGCGCCAATGTCAGCGCCACGTACTCCAACCGCAGCGGGCCACCGATCCACGCGCCGAGCGTGACGAGGTACGTCCACACCGTCGACGTGTTGGCCTCGACGCGCTCACCCGCGTTGAAAACGGGCCCGTCGCCTGCCAACAGGTTACGGACGGTCCGCAGGACGATCAGGCCGTCGTCGGCGATCCAACGGCGTTGCCAGGCGCCCCAGGCGAAGAGCGAGGCCACCAGAATGGTGCTCACCCACAAGCTGACCCGTACCGACAAACCGTAGGCAAACGTGGGCCAGCGCGCTGCTCGGCGCGCGAAGACAGATCCCCGAGTCGCTGCGCTCCCACCCGCCGAGGCGGGCGTCGGCCCGTCAGCTGAAGGCGGCCGCGGCACAGACGCTTCCGATCCACGCCACCGCCAGTAGCTGCAGCACCCGGTCACGTAGGGCGATGTCCTCGGGCTCGCCCGCCATGCCACCGTCGACGTCCACCGCGTAGCGCAGGATTGCGATGGTGAACGGAACCATCGAGATGGCGAATAGCGATCCGCCCGCCATTCGGTCGCGCTCGAACGCCCACAGGCCGTAGCAGAGCACCACCGCGGTGGCCGACAGCGTCCACACGAAGCGCAGGTACGTACTGGTGTAACTCTCCAACGACTTGCGGATCTTGGCGCCGGTGCGTTCGGCGAGTTGCAATTCCGCGTACCTCTTGCCCGCCGCCATGAACAGCGAACCAAAGGCCATGACCAACAGGAACCACTGGGAGAGCGGAATGTTGGCGGCCACGCCGCCGGCGATCGCCCTGATCAAGAAGCCCGAGGACACGATGCAGATGTCAAGCACCGCTTGATGTTTCAGGCCGAAGCAGTACGCAAGCTGGACCGCGATGTAGATCGCCATCACCAGGGCCAGATTGGGGGTGACGAACCACGCGATGCCAAGGGATGCGACGCCGAGCAGCACCGCCAATCCGTAGGCCAGCGGCACCGGAACCACGCCCGCGGCGATCGGTCGGTTGCGCTTCGTGGGATGCGCCCGGTCGGCTTCCACGTCGCGGGCGTCGTTGATCAGATAGATGCAAGAGGCGCCGAGGCTGAACACGACGAACGCGAGGCCGACCTTGATGAGCACGTTGCGGTAGTCGTACTCCGCATCGTTCGACAGAGAACCGAGCGCCGCCAGCGGCGCCGCGAACACCAGGAGGTTCTTCACCCACTGCCGCGGTCGGATCGCCTTGACGACACCCGAGAACAGGTTCGTGGGCGGACCCGCGACCGGCGGCGCCTCTTCACTCACGGGCGCTCACGCTGTCTCCTTTCGGTCCACTCGATCCGCGGCGACCTCGACGGCCTTCGCGACGACGGCGCCCACGGCCACCCCCGTCAGCACGTCCGTCGGGTAGTGAACGCCAAGCACCAAGCGCGACAGCGCCATCGGCGGCACTAGCACCCAGGGCAGCGGAAGTCCGGTCGCGCGGCCGAGCAGGATCGCCGCGGCCGTCGTCGACGTGGCATGCGCAGACGGAAAGCTCAACCGACTCGGCGTCGAGACGTTGACCACGATCGCCTCGTGGTGCGGGCGCTCCCGCTTCACGACGCGTTTGATGACGACGGCGGCGGCATGGGCCGCGAACGCACCGACCCCCGCGGTCAACCACACCCGCCGTCGCTTGGGCTGCAGCGCGGCCCCGAGAACGGCGACGCCCACCCAGCCCGCACTGTGCTCACCGAAGTGCGACAGCGCCCGAGCGCCGGACAGGACGCCCGGTCGCCCCGCGAGGGTGGTCTGGACGGCGACCAGAACCGCGTCCTCGCCCATCGGGGTGTCGGTCACCGGGTCACGTCCGCCGGCGATGGCGGTAGGACCGTCTCCCACTTCTGCGTGCTGGACAGCACCGGCAGCGCTTCGCGATAGACCCGTCGCATCCGGTTGAACTTGCGGGCCAGCAACGCTTGTCGCTTCAACGACTCGCGGAGCAACTCGAACATCTTCGCGCGGTCACGCTGGCGGAAGACGACGCCGCGGCCGTCTGCCGTGGTGACGGTGACACCGTCGACCCGCGACAGCGAGAACCAGCGGGCGTCCTGAGTTGCGACGTTGATCTGCGGCCGCTGGTGATGCTCGGGATCGTGCGGCTTCAGCTGGTGGACGACACCGCGGGTGAGGCGCACCGAGATCGCCAGTGGGCTCACGGGGATCTTGATCTTCTTGCGCCACCGCTTGTCCGACGGCGTCGGCAGCGACGTCGCGCTGGGCAGCACCACCGCATCTGGGTACTGCTGGCGCATCGCGCGGATCTCCGGCAACGCCGACTCGAGGATGGAGAAGATGTGCTCGGGCCCGGCGAGGAAGTCGTCCATCGCCCTGTTCTGAATGGCGACCGTCGAATACTCAAGGCACAGAAGGTGTTTGATCGTCGCCTTCAGGTGGCTCGCGATCAGGCCCGAGACCTTGCCGTCCCAGTGCATGGCGGCCACCACCAGCCGGTTGCGCAGGTGGAAGTAGGCCTGCCAGTCGATGGCGTCGTCCTTGTCACTCCAGGCCATGTGCCAGATCGCCGCGCCGGGCAGGGTGACGGTCGGGTAGCCGTGCTCACCCGCGCGCAGCCCGTATTCGCAGTCGTCCCACTTGATGAACAGCGGCAGCGGCTGGCCGAGTTCCTCGGCGACCGAACGTGGGATCATGCACATCCACCAGCCGTTGAAGTCGGCATCGATGCGCCGGTGCAGCAGCCGACTGCGGTATTCGTCTTCGTTGTTGAGCGCGTACTTGGCGAAGTTGTGGTCGTACTCCGTGTTGATTGCGTTGGTCCACATGAACTTCTCGGCGTCGACCATCTCGCCCATGACGTGCAGGTGGCTCGGCTCCTGCAGGTTCAGCATCTGGCCCCCGATGAGGGTCGGGATCTTGGCGAACCGGTTGAGCGCGAGCGCCCGCAGGATCGAGTCGGGCTCGATGCGGATGTCGTCGTCCATGAACAGGATCTGTTCGCAGTCGGTGTTCTTCAGCGCCTCGTACATGACGCGGCTGTAGCCGCCGGAGCCACCGAGGTTGGGCTGGTCGTGAATCGTCAGGCGGCCGGCAAGTGCGGCCGCAGCGTCGGGGAAGTCAGGATGGTCCTTGGCCTTGCTGGTGCCCTGATCGGACACGATCACCGACGTGATCACCTGATCCACCAACGGATCGGAGGTCAGCGTCGCCAGCGCATTGACGCAGTCCGACGGCCGGTTGAACGTCGGGATGCCGACGGCCACGTTGGCGCGACTCGGTGCCTCGATCGGCGCGTACCAGCCTGCGCTGTGCACCGTCACGTTGGCGTCGGTGGTGATGTCGAACCAGATCCAGCCGCCGTCCTCGAACGGGTCGAGTCCGATCTCGAACTCGATGACGGCGGGGGTGTCGGCGGACACGCTCGACACGGCGCTGCCGCCCACGGTGATCCGGGCGCCGGTCGCCTTGGAGCGATACACGTCGACGCGCGCGCTGCCGGTCAGCTCGACCCGCAGCACCACCGACTCCAGGATCGACCACCGCCGCCAGTAACTGGCGGGGAAGGCGTTGAAGTACGTGGCGAACGACACCTCGGACTCCGTGCCGATCTCCAGCGTGGTGCGGGTCGGCGCGTGGGCCCGGCGCGCGTTGGTGCTCGATTCCTCGATGTAGAGCTTGCGGACGTCCAGCGGCTCGCCAGGGCGGGGCAGGATGATGCGGGACAGCAGGCTGACTGCCTTGTCTTGTCCGGCGTCGAGCGCGCCCGACGGAATGTCACTCATGCTCAGCTGCTTTCTCGGTCTTCTTGGGCGGACAGCGCACTACCATCGCGCAGGTGCGGCGCCAGCGTGTTGTCGTACATGTTCAGCGCACTGGCGATGGCCATGTGCATGTCGAGGTACTGGTAGGTGCCAAGGCGACCGCCGAACAACACCTTCGCCGATGCGGTCTCCGCCTTGGCCCGCGTTCGGTAGGCGCCGAGGAGCGCGCGGTCGGCTTCGGTGTTGATCGGATAGTAGGGCTCGTCGGAGTCGTCGGCGAACCGCGAGTACTCGCGCATGATGACGGTCTTGTCGGTCGGGTAGGCACGCTCCGGATGGAAGTGCCGGAACTCGTGAATCCGGGTGTAGGGCACGTCGGCGTCGTTGTAGTTCATGACGGGGGTGCCTTGAAAGTCCCCGCAGTCGCTCAGCACCTCGAGCTCGAAGTCCAGCGTGCGCCAGCCCAGCCTGCCGTCGGAGTAGTCGAAGTAGCGGTCCAGGGGGCCGGTGTAGACGACAGGGGCGTCCGGGCTCTCGGCGCGCAGCTGGTCGCGGACGTCGAACCAGTCCGTGTCGAGGCGCACCTCGATGCGGTCGTCGGCGGCCATGTTCTCCAACCACGCGGTGTAGCCGTCGACGGGCAGGCCCTCGTAGGTGTCGTTGAAGTAGCGGTTGTCGAACGTGTAGCGCACCGGGAGCCGGGTGATGTTGCCCGCCGGGAGATCCCTGGGATCGGTCTGCCACTGCTTGGCGGTGTAGTGCTTGATGAACGCCTCGTAGAGCGGCCGCCCAATGAGCGAGATCGCCTTCTCTTCGAGGTTGGTGGCGTCGGAGGTGGCGATCTCGGCGGCCTGCTCGGCGATCAGCGTGCGCGCCTCGTCGGGGGTGAAGTAGCGGCCGAAGAACTGCGAGACCAGGCCGAGGCCCATCGGGAACTGGTAGGCCTGGCCGTCGTGCAGCGCGAATACGCGGTGCTGATAGCCGGTGAAGTCGGTGAATTGCCGAACGTAGTCCCACACCCGCTGATTGGACGTGTGGAACAGGTGGGCGCCGTACTTGTGGATCTCGATGCCGGTCTCGGATTCCGGCTCGGAGTAGGCGTTGCCGCCGATGTGAGGTCGGCGGTCCAGGACGAGCACGCGCTTGTCGAGCTGGGTCGCCACTCGTTCGGCGATCGTCAGGCCGAAGAAGCCGGAGCCGACGACTATGAGGTCAAACCGGGTTCCGGAGGGATGGAGCGACGCGACCGGGGTAGCAGGGGAGATCATCGGCAGCAAGGGTATCCGACGGAGGGCACGGATCTGGCGACCGTCGGGCGGTACGCGCTAGGTCGCGATTCGCTCACGATTCCGCATCGTCACTCTAGACACTCCAGTCCCAGCCGTACCATCGAACGCGTAGCAGCCGAACCGTCGTAGCCCGGATATTCGGTCCATCAAACGGTCCACACGAACACGGTCCAAGAAATACTGAGGAGACTTCCGTGCCTAACCGTCGTCGACGCAAGCTCTCGACAGCCATGAGCGCAGTCGCCGCCGTGGCAGTCGCAAGTCCAGTTGCACTCGTTGCACTTTCCGACGCGTCCACCACCACCGCTCCGCAACACCGCGAGTTCGTTCAGGCGGCACTCGTCACCGATCTGCCCAACGAACTGCTCGGAGCGCTGACCCAGGGGCTGTCCCAATTCGGCGTCAACCTGCCGCCGCTGCCGACGGGCCTTCTGACCGGGTCCGAGTTGCCGTCGGCGACGACGCTGACCTCGCCGGGCCTGACCTCGCCGGGCCTGACCGCGCCGGGCTTGAGCCCGACGGGCCTGACGACCCCCGGCCTGACCCCAGCCCTCGCCACCCCCGGGCTGACCACCCCCGGTCTCACCACGCCGGGCCTGACCACGCCCGGTCTCACCACGCCGGGCCTCACCACGCCCGGTCTCACCACCCCCGGTCTCACCACCCCCGGCCTGACCACCCCCGGTCTCACCGTGCCTGCCGCGACGGCCACCGGCCCGAGCCTCACCGACCCCGGCCTGACGAACCCGTCGCTGACCAATCCCGCGCTGACCAGCCCGTCGCTGACCAGCCCCACGGGCACGCTGCCCGGGCTGACGACGCCGATCGCCAACACCACGGGCCTGCCTGGCGAGATCCCGATCTCCGATCCGATCGGGCTGGACCCGACCGCCGGGACCTATCCGATTCTCGGCGGCGACCCGTCCCTCGGACTCGGCGCGCCCCCTGCCGCCAGCGGGGGATTGCTGGGTGACCTCAGCAGTGCGGCTCAGACGCTGGGCGCAGGTCAGGCCATCGATCTGCTCAAGGGCATGGTGATGCCCGCCATCACCTCGGCCATGAAGGGTGCCGTACCCGCGGCCGCCCCAGCCATCGCGCCACCCGCCTAGAACCCGGCTAGACCCGCCGCGAAACGGCACCGCAGAAGCCAATCCGCGCTCTGCGGTGCCGTTGCGCGCCGGACGTACCCCATCTCCGTCGTGTCGAAACACTGGTAACACCCGACACATACGTAACATCAGTCCGTGCCGTACCGCCGCCAAGTACCGTCGCTGCTCTTCTCGGCCGTGGCGGCGACGGCCGTAATCCTGCCCTGGGCCGTCTACGGAACGCCCGGCGATGACGAGGCACCGCAGGCCACCGCGCCGCTCATCGTCGAACGCCCCCTCACCGGACTCGGCGGCGGCGAGACGATCCGCGACCTCCACCAGGACACCCCGTTCTCGATGGTCGCCCTCACCGCCGACGACCTCAGCGGCACCTCGGCCCGCGTGCGCGCCAAGAAGGCCGACGGCTCCTGGGGGCCCTGGTACGAGGCCGAGGCGCTCGACGGCGTCGGCCCCGACAACGGGGGCCAGTGCACTCCCCCGGATCGCTGCGCGCCCACCCGAGTGACCGGCACCGACCCCATCTTCGTCGGTCGCACCACCGACGTGCAGATCGCCGTCACTAGACCCACCGGAGCCACCCGCACGCCCGTCGGCCCGCGGCCAGGCCCCTCCGACGACCCCGCCAGGGCCGACCTCGGCTACCTGCCCGTCAACGTGGAACATCCACTGGCGCAAGACTTCAGCGCCGTTCTGATCAGCCCTCCGCAGGCGCCGGTCGACATCACCTTCACCCCACCGGAAGCCGCCACCCCGCCAGGAGTGCCACCCCCTGTCATCACCCGCGCCCAGTGGGGCGCCGACGATTCCAAGACATGCGGAAACATCGTGTACGACAGCGCAGTTCGCGCCGGCATCGTCCACCACACAGCAGGCAGCAACGACTACGCCCCGCAGGACTCGGCCGGGATCGTCCGCTCCATCTTCGAGTACCACACCCGAACACTCGGCTGGTGCGACATCGCCTACAACGCGCTCGTCGACAAGTTCGGCCAAGTATTCGAAGGCCGGGCCGGCGGTATCGACCGCCCCGTCGAAGGCGCTCACACCGGCGGGTTCAACCAGGACACCTGGGGCGTGGCGATGATCGGCGACTTCGAGACCGTGCCCCCGACCCCGATCCAGCTGCGCACCACCGGCCGCCTGCTGGGCTGGCGCCTCGGCCTCGACCACGTCGACCCCAAGGGCACCGTCGTACTCACCTCGTCGGGCGGGTCGTTCACCCACTTCCCCCGCGGGGTGGCCCCGACGCTGCCGACGATCTTCACCCACCGCGACGTCGGCAACACCGAATGTCCCGGCAACGCGGCCTACGCCCAAATGGACCTGCTGCGCGACACCGCGGCTCACTTCAACTCCCCCATCGCACCCCCGAATCTCTCGGACACGCTTCGCGGCGGCGCGATCTTCCTCAAGTGGGCCCAGATGGGCGGCGACACCAGCGCCCTCGGGGCACCGAAGACACCGGAGACCGTCGGCGAAGGGTCATCGCGCTACGTGACATTCGCCAAGGGCGCGCTGTACTGGTCGCCCGAGAGCGGCGCCGAACCCGTCACCGGCGCGATCTACGAGGCCTGGGGCAAGCTGGGCTTCGAGCGCGGCGCACTGGGCCTGCCCACCAGCGGCGAGATCCAGGAGCCGCTGTGGATCGTGCAGAACTTCCAACACGGCACGTTGAACTTCGACCGCGAGAAGGGCACCGTCACCCGCGTTCTCGACGGCATCGCGCTCGAGATCCCCCTGACCGAGGGCGACTCACCCGTGCAGCTCGAACGCTTCACCCCGATCGACGACCGGAGCTAGAGCCACCACCGCTCGAGCACCCTGGCCAACCCGTCGTCGGTGTTGGGCGCGGTGACCTCGTCGGCCGCCGCCATCGCCTCGGGATGCGCATTGCCCATCGCGACCCCAAGACCGGCCCACCTGAGCATCGGGATGTCGTTCGGCATGTCCCCGAACGCCACCACGTCCTCGGCGGTGATGCCCAACGGACGCGCGACCTCTTCGACCCCGGTCGCCTTGCTGACGCCGAGCGGGACGACTTCGATCAGGCCATTGTTGGTCGAGTACGTCAGGTCGCCCTCGATGCCGACGTGCGGAGCCAACGCAGCAGCCATGTCCGCGCTGCGCGCGCCGGCCTTGCGGATGAGCAACTTCACCGCGGGCGCACCCAGCACGTCGTCGATGGAGACCTCGGTGTTGTCGGGATTCAGCCAGGCGTGTTCATAGCCGGGCGAGCTCAGGAACTGCGGCGTCGCCGCGTCGTGTGCAGTACGGCCGACGCGCTCGACGGCAAGACCAGCCCCTGGGATGACGCGGGTCGCGATCTCGGCCAGTTCGGTCAGCACGTCGGCCGACAACGTCCGCGCCGACAGGATGCGGTCGGTGGCGGCGTCGTAGACGACGGCGCCGTTGGCACACACCGCCATCGGGGCGAACCCGAGCATGTCGACGACGGGCGCGATCCAGCGCGGCGGCCGGCCCGTGGCCAGGACGAACTGCGTCCCCGCCGCGACCGCCGCCCGAACGGCGGCCCTGGTCCGCGGTGTGACCTCCTCGTCGTCGTCGAGCAACGTGCCATCGACGTCGGTCGCGATCAGCGCAGGCAGCACTAGTGGTTCTCCGACTGTCCGCGCGCCCGCTCGGCGAGCTCGGCCTCCTCGAGTGCCCGCGCCTCGGCCGGCGTCGGCGCGCTGCCACCGAGCCTGCGCGGCACCCAGTACGCACCCGGCGGGTGCTCGTAGTCCTGCTGCACGGCGTGCAGGATCGTCGTCATCGTGTCGCGAAGCTCGTCCATGAGTTCTTCTGCGCTGCCCTTCGGGGATAGTGGCGGTCCGACCGCCACGGTGATCGGGATCTTCCTGCGGCCCACGTTCTTCGGGTGATCCTTGGTCCAGATCCGCTGAGCGCCCCACACGATGAGCGGAACGACCGGCACGTGCGCCTCCATCGCCATCCTGCTCGCGCCGGTCTTGAACTCCTTCAACTCGAAGCTCCTGCTGATCGTGGCCTCCGGGTACACCCCGACCAACTCGCCGTCGGCCAGCCGTTCGACGGCGACCCCGTAGGCCCCGGCACCGGCGCGCCGGTCCACCGGAATGGTCTTCGAGTGCCTGATCAAGAAGTCCACGATCTTCACACCTTGCATCTCCGCCTTGATCATGAACCTCAACCGTCGCCCCCGGTGCATCGCCGCGAGGGCGGCGGGCAAGAAGTCGACGTAACTCGTGTGGTTGATCGCGATCACGGCACCGCCGGTAGCTGGAATGTGCTCCAGACCCTGATAGGTGATCCGCGTTCCGGTGGCCCGCACCGCCGTTCTGCCCGCGATCTCCAGACTGGCGAAGACCGGTTCCATGCCACTACCCCGAGCGCTCGTCCGGGTCGAGGCGCTGCGCACGCCGGGCGGCCTTCTCGGCGGCCTCGTCGGCATCCATCTGGTTGGCCTCGCCCAGCGTCGGCGCGCCACCACCCATGCGATGCGGCACCCAGAACGCACCGGCGGGATGCTCCCCGTAGGCGTCCTGAACCTCCTCGAGCAGATGCTGCATGCGCGAATGCAGAAGTGCGGTCAACTCGGTCGCGGGCAGCGTCGGAAGGATCGGTTCGCCGACGGCCACCGAGATGGGCACCTTGGGGCGCTTCATGTTCTTGGGGTGGCCCTTGGTCCAGATCCGCTGGGCGCCCCAGACGATGTGCGGGATGATCGGGACGTCGGCGGCGATCGCCATCCGCGCCGCACCCGACTTGAAGTCCTTGATCTCGAAGCTGCGGCTGATGGTCGCCTCGGGGTAGACGCCGACGAGCTCACCGTCCTTGAGCCGCTGGCAGGCCTCGGCGAACGACGAGGCGCCGCTGTCCCTGTCCACCGGGATGTGCCGCAGGCTGCGCATGATGGGCCCGCTGACCTTGGAGTCGAACACCTCCCGCTTGGCCATGAACCTGACCTTGCGGCCGCGGCCCTGCCGGAAGGCGGGCAGACCGGCGAAGGTGAAGTCGAAGTAACTGGTGTGATTGATCGCGATGACCGCGCCGCCGGTAACAGGCAGGTTCTCCACGCCGGCGACGGTGAACTTCAATCCCTGCGCCCACCACACGCAGCGGGCGAGGTTGATCACAGTCCCGTATACCGGCTCCACAACCAGCCAGCCTAGTGCCGTCACCTTCGGCACCGGTGCGAAAGGCCCCCCGCGGCACCGGTGGAAGGGTGTGGGCATGTCCTTCCCGACCGCACCGGTGCCGGTCCCCGATGCCGTCGCCGAGATTGCGCAAGGCCGGCCGGTCACCGCCGTCTGGGTCAACGAACTCGGCGGGGTGACGTTCGCGGTGGCCGGGACCGGGTCGCTCGCCAGGGAATTCGTGAAGGTCCATCCCGACGAACACGCCGCACTGCTGGTCGCCGAGGCCATCAGGTTGCGGTGGGCCGCCGGCTTCGTTCCGGTGCCGCGCGTGCTGTCGACGGGCCACGGCTGGCTACACACCGCCGCGCTTCCCGGCCGCTCGGCCGTCGACCCCTACTGGGCGGCGCGGCCCGTCGCGGCCGCCCGTGCGCTCGGCGCCGGGCTACGCCGGTTGCACGACACGCTGCCCGTCGCGGGCTGCCCATTCGGGCCGCCGTCCTGGGTGCCTGCGGATGCGCCGCCAGCCGACCGGCTGGTGGTCTGCCACGGCGACGCCTGCGCACCGAACACCCTCATCGGTGCCGACGGTGACTGCAGCGGGCACGTCGACCTCGGTGACCTTGGCGTGGCCGACCGGTGGTCGGATCTCGCCGTGGTGACGATGTCGCTGGCATGGAACTTCCCCACCGTGGAGGAAGACGCGCTGCTCGACGCCTACGGCGTGGCACCCGACCACGAACGCATCGCGTACTACCGGGCGCGCTGGGAAGAGTAAGCCGGGGCGTCCCGGTAAGCTCGGATCAGCGAAAGTCGCGCAGGAAAGGCGATAAGTGCAGGTCACAAGCGTCGGGCACGCAGGGTTCCGGATCGATACCGCAGCGGGGAGCATCCTGTGCGATCCATGGGTCAACCCTGCCTACTTCGCCTCTTGGTTCCCGTTTCCCGACAACAGCCAATTGGACTGGGACGCGCTCGGCGACTGCGACTACCTGTACGTCAGCCACCTGCACAAGGACCACTTCGACCCGGCTCACCTCGCCGCCCACGTCAACAAGGACGCCGTCGTGCTGCTGCCGGACTATCCGGTGCCCGACCTGCGGCGAGCCCTCGAAGGGCTCGGCTTCCACCGGTTCTTCGAGACAGAGGATTCGGTCAAGCACCGGATCAGCGGCCCCAAGGGCGATCTCGACGTGATGATCATCGCCCTGCGCGCGCCGGCCGACGGACCCATCGGCGACTCCGGCCTTGTCGTGTCCGACGGCGTGACCACCGCCTTCAACATGAACGACGCCAGACCCGTCGACCTGGACGTCCTGCACGAAGCCTTCGGGCACGTGGACGTGCACATGCTGCAGTACTCCGGGGCCATCTGGTACCCGATGGTCTACGACATGCCCGCCCGCGCCAAGGATGCGTTCGGCACGCAGAAGCGCCAGCGGCAGATGGACCGGTGCCGTCAGTACATCGCGCAGGTCGACGCCACCTGGGTGGTGCCGTCGGCAGGGCCGCCGTGCTTCCTCGACGACGCGCTGCGGGACCTCAACGACGATCACGGCGACCCGGCCAACATCTTCCCCGACCAGATCGTGTTCCTCGACCAGATGCGCTCTCACGGGCACGACCGCGGAATCCTGATGATTCCCGGTTCGGTCGCAGATTTCACAGGTTCACAACGCAATTCGTTGACGCACCCGGTTTCCGACGACGCTGCCGAGGCAATCTTCACCACCGGCAAGGCCGCCTACATCGAGGAGTACGCGCGGCGGATGGCTCCGGTGCTGGCAGCACAGAAGGCCAGCTGGGCCCCCGCGGAGGGGGAGTCGCTGCTGGAACCGCTGCGGGCAAGGTTCGAGCCGATCATGCTGCAGAGCGATCAGATCTGCGACGGCATCGGGTATCCGGTGGAACTGCGCATGGGCGCCGAGACCGTGGTACTGGACTTTCCGAAACGCGCTGTGCGCGAACCGATTCCGGACGAGAAGTTCAGATACGGCTTCGAGATCGCACCCGAACTGGTTCGCACCGTCCTGCGCGACGACGAGCCGGACTGGGTGAACACCATCTTCCTGTCCACCCGCTTCAAGGCGTGGCGAGTCGGCGGGTACAACGAGTACCTCTACACGTTCTTCAAGTGCCTGACCGATGAACGCATCGCCTACGCGGACGGCTGGTTCGCCGAGGCGCACGATGACTCGGCGTCGATCACCTTGGACGGCTGGGAGATTCAGCGCCGCTGCCCCCACCTCAAGGCCGACCTGTCGAAGTTCGGCGTGGTAGACGGCACCACGTTGACGTGCAACCTGCATGGCTGGGCATGGAATTTGACCAACGGCCGCTGCCTGACGTCCAAGGGCCACGAGTTGAGGAGCTCCAAGGCGTGAGCCCGGCCGCCACGTACGACGACGGGCTGGTCCTGCTGGACCAGCAGGCGATCACGTTGCGGCGCTATCACTTTCCGTCCGGAACGTCGAAGGTGATCCCGCTCCGATCGGTCCGTGGATACCGCACCGAGGCGCTGGGGCTGGTTCTCAACCGCTTCCGGATCTGGGGCAGCGCGGACATGCGGCGCTGGCTTCCGCTCGACGTGTGGCGGCCCACCAAGTCCACCCTGGTGACCCTCGACGTGCCGGGCACCAGGCCCAGCCCGGCGTTCACGCCGGTGCGGGCAAAGGAGTTCACCGCACTCCTGGACCAGCTGCTGGCCGGTTAGGCCTTCTCGCGAAGGACGGTCGCCTCCAGCAGACGCTGGACCTGACGGGTCGCGGTCTTGCTCGCGGCGGCCAACACGCGGCGGCCCGCGCCCGGCGGTGTCGGAGGCCGGACCGAGACCTCGTCGCCGACGCGCACGACACCCGCCCGCGTGACGTCGGCGTACACGCCGAGGAACCGGTCGGTGCGCTCGACGAGGCGGCGGGTCAGGCCCCGATCCAGCTCCACTCCCGGCTGCGGGCGGGTCGGCACCACGCATCGGATCGTGGGGATCGTGACGTGCATGGTGGCCGAGCCGATCCGAACCTCACCACCCACCCACGCCGACTCGGGGAACTCCGAGTCGGGCCGCTCGACCTCGACGAGGACGTTGGGGCGGAACCGCCGCACGTCGTAGGGCTCCGCGCCCGTCGCCAACGACGCGAGACTGGTCGAGCTCATCAGGTGCACGGGCCCCAGATCGACGAACGTTCCTGGGGGCGTGGAGAATCGGGCCAGCGTCAGGATCTGCTTGGTGGTGAACACGGACGTGTCGGGAAGAGCCTCCGTCTCGGCGAGCCCAAAGTCACGTCGTACCTCGGCCGCCGAGAAGTTGGCCTTGGACTGCCGAACCGACAGCCGATGCCTGCTGGTGTCCTTGGCAGGCGGCAGCGGAGTCAGTCGAACGTCACGGCCGACGAGTTCGGACAGCAGCGCGTGCACGGCGGGGTCGGAGCTCGAGCACTCTGCGCCGTCGGGGAAGGTGATGACCACCTCGGGCGCATTGCCTGGGCCGGCGTCGGCAGCCGGTTCGGTGACGTAGGCAGCCGTGCAGCCCAACAACTTCGGCACGCGGCGCGCGGACGCGGTGACGTCGTTCTCCAGATCGCGGACCGCCCACAGCCGGTCGGCGTGCGGACCGCGACGGTCCATGCGCACGGCGTCGATCTGGTGCCCACCCATCGACTTGACGGGGAAGCGCCACAGCTGGGCCACTCGCACGACCGACATCGATCCTCCTAGCGCGACGAAACCAGTTGTCGCAGTTCGGAGTACGCGTCGGACTCCGTGTCGTAGACCCGCACGATGGCCTGGTCCCCCGGCTGCAGGAACGTCGACTCGCCGAGTTCGGTGTACCGCGTGGCACCGATGCCGATCAGCACGTTCGCCGGGTGTCCGGAGGCCACCATCAAGGCGCCGACGTCTTCGAGCGGAGTCTCTGGCGAACCCTTCTGGTTGGCCAACCGCTCGGTGATCCAGTCGAGCAACACCTCGCCGTAGTAGGAGTATCCGAGCAACGCGCTGTCCACGCCGTAGGCATGTTCGTGACCATCGGCGGTGAGCAGGTTGCACACCAGGCGCAACGTCGACGTCGGACCGTCGGGGGTCAGGTCGCCGATGTCGAAGAACTGCGCCGCCACGCCCTTCGACGCCGGACCCCAGTTCTTCTTGTGACTGATCTTGGGAGCGCCGGGGCGACGGATCGAGCAGTCGTTGAAGGCGCCGAGCGCGAAGGGTTGCAGTGACACCACCGTGTCGCCCTGCCACTTCACCTGGCACGCCAGCCCGACCTCCGGCTCGATCTGCAGGTTGAGCGGGGTGTCGCTGTCGGGGAGCAGGATGGTGTCGTGCGACAGCGGGAACTCACCGAGGAAGCCGTCGTAACCCGGTGCGTACCAAGGGAAGATGCCCTTGGGAGCGTCCTTCTCCCCGTCCGTGCCCCCGGCTACACCCCCGGTTACGCCGACGAAGTCCGCCGCCTCACCGGCCTGCTCGAGGTGGCCCGCGAAGTTGCCCGCCACGCCGAAGCCGAACCAGGTGCGCAGCTCGGCCTCTTCCAGCCCGATCGTCTTGATTGCCGTCTCACTCATGATTCGCTCCCAAGCTCACCTGTGTTCATGATTCGCTCGCCAAGCTCGCTCATGTTCATGGCGTCAGCTCCGACCTTCCCACGTACGGCACCAACGCGTCCGGGACACGGACGCTGCCATCCGGCTGCTGGTGATTCTCCAGGATGGCGACCAGCCAGCGGGTGGTTCCGAGCGTTCCGTTGAGCGTCGCCGCGATCTGCGGCTTGCCGTTCTCGTCTCGGTAGCGCGTGGACAGCCGGCGCGCCTGGAATGTGGTGCAGTTCGACGTCGACGTGAGCTCGCGGTAGGCGCGCTGAGTGGGCACCCACGCCTCGCAGTCGAACTTGCGGGCGGCTGACGAGCCCAGGTCGCCTGCCGCGGTGTCGATGACGCGGTAGGGCACCTCGATGTGGGCCAGCATCTGACGTTCCAGGCTCAGCAGCCGCTGGTGCTCGGCTTCGGCATCCTCGGGCTTGCAGTAGACGAAGCCCTCGACCTTGTCGAACTGGTGCACGCGGATGATGCCGCGGGTGTCCTTGCCGTAGCTGCCCGCCTCGCGGCGGAAGCACGACGACCACCCGGCGTAGCGGCGAGGTCCGTTCGACAGATCGATGATCTCGTCGGCGTGATAGCCGGCCAGTGGCACCTCGGAGGTTCCGACCAGGTACATGTCGTCGGCCTCAAGGCGGTAGATCTCGTCGGCGTGCGCTCCGAGGAAGCCGGTGCCCGACATGACCTCCGGCCGGACCAGCACCGGCGGGATGACGAGGGTGTGCCCGTTCTCGGTCGCGAGCTTGGCGGCCAGTTGCAGTACCCCCAGTTGCAGCAGCGCACCGAACCCGGTGAGGAAGTAGAAGCGCGACCCCGACACCTTGGCGCCGCGCTCCATGTCGATCAGCCCGAGCGACTCGCCGAGTTCGAGGTGGTCCTTGGGGTTCTCGAGCACCGGCGGTTCGCCGACGACGTCGAGCACGGTGTAGTCGGTCTCGCCGCCCGCGGGCACCCCATCGAGGATCACGTTGGAGATGGCCATGTGCGCAGCGGTGAACGCCGTCTCGGCGGCGGCTTGCTCGGCTTCGGCGGCCTTCACGTCCTCGGCCAACCGCTTGGCCCGTTCCAGCAGCGCGGGCCGCTCCTCGGCGGACGCGGCGCCCACGCTCTTGCTCGCGGACTTCTGCTCGGCCCGCAAGTTGTCGGCCGTCGATATCGCCGATCGCCGCACTCCGTCGGCGTCCAGGAGGGCATCGACGAGGGCCGGATCCTCGCCGCGGGCTCGTTGCGAGGCACGAACCCGGTCGGGGTCTTCACGCAGCAGCTTGAGGTCGATCACGAACGAAACCCTACGTTCGGCCGGTCCGTGCACGACGAGCACCCGGGCACAGCCACATAACGTTACAACTGCATCTCTTGTCACAGCACCTGGCGCGCCTGTCACAATGGACCCCGATGTTGGACGCACCTACCGCCACGGAACCGGGCTCGGCCCAGGGCACTGACGCGGCCGACAAACCGGCCAGCCCGAAGTGGTGGCAGAGCCTGCAGGCCACGTCCACCCGTCGCGGTCTGCTGCTGACGGCGCTCGGCGGCCTGCTCATCGCCGGCTTCATCACCGCGGTTCCCGGGACCGGCGACGGCAGGAACGTCATCGGCCTCAACGTCGGGTCGACGGCGCTGGGACCCCGGGGCAACGACACGTTCGATCACGCCTCCAGCGGTACGTGCCTGAACTGGCCGGAGCTGGTGCCCGACGCGGCCCAGATCGTCGACTGCGCCGACGAGCACCGCTTCGAGGTGGCCGAGGCCATCGACATGAGGACCTTCCCCGGCAGCGAGTACGGCGCCGATGCCGCGCCGCCGTCGGAGGCCCGCATCAAGCAGATCAGCCAGGAGCAGTGCCAGGCCGCCGCACGCCAATACCTGGGCCAGAAGTACGACCCCAACGGCAGGTACAGCGTCAGCCTGGTCTGGTCGGGCGAGAAGGCGTGGCGTCAGGCCGGGGAGCGGCGCATGCTGTGCGGTCTGCAGCTCGCGGGCCCCGACAATCATCAGCTCGCCATGATCGGCAAGGTCGCCGACGTCGATCAGTCGAAGGTGTGGCCGCCAGGCACGTGCCTCGGGATCGATCCCGCGACCAACCAGCCGACCGACATCCCCATCGATTGCGCGCAGCCGCACGCCATGGAGGTCACCGGCGCCGTCAACCTCGCCGACAAGTTCCCGGGACCACTCCCTCCGGACCCCGATCAGCTGCAGTTCGTCAAGGACGCCTGCACCAAGATGACCGACGGCTACCTGGCGCCCGTCGAGCTCCGAAAGACCACCCTGACCTTGATCTACAGCACCATCTCGCTGCCGAGTTGGACGGCTGGGAGCAAGCAGGTGTCGTGCAGCATCGGCGCCCCGCTTGGCAATGGCGGCTGGTCGACCATGCTCAACGGTGCCAAGGGACCGCTGCTGATCAACGGTCAGCCGCCCATGCCGGTGCCGGACATCCCCGAGGACCGGCTGGACATGCCGCCGATCCCGTTGCCGCCCGTCGACACGTCCTCCCAGGTGTCGACGCAGATCGACCTGAGCGACAGCGATCAGGGGGGTCAACAGCAGACGCAGCACATGCCCGGCCAGCAGACCCAGAGCACCCAGACCCAGACCCAGAGCACCCAGACTCAGAACGCTCCGACACAGGACACCCAGCCCACCGACACGACGGGTCCCCCCGCCCCATCGGGCAATACGTTCCTCAACGGGCCACCGCCGCCACAGGGCCCGCCACTGGACGGGCAGCTTCCACCGCAGGGTGCCGTCCCTCCGCCTGCCGGTGATCCCGCGGCAGTGCCGCCGCCGGTCGACCCCGCCGTGCCTCCTGCGCCAGGCGCGCCGCTGCCCGCTGACCCCGTGCTCATCGTTCCTGCGCCTGCACCCGGCCCGCCGCCTCCCTAGCCGCGATGGCCGTATCCATGAGTCGGCACCGGTTCGAGGAGCTGGTGTCCGACGCGCTCGACGCGATTCCGCCGGCCCTGACGAAGGCACTGGAGAACGTCGTCGTGCTAGTGGAGGGCCGCAACGCCGATGAACCCGACTTGCTGGGCCTCTACGAGGGGACGGCACTGACCGAGCGCGATTCGTCGTACTTCGGTTCGCTTCCCGACGCGATCACGATCTACCGCGACGCGCTTCTCGACATGTGCGAGACCGAGCAGGAGGTGGTCGACGAGGTGACGGTGACGGTCGTGCACGAGATCGCCCATCACTTCGGCATCGACGACCAGAGACTGCACGACCTCGGGTGGGCCTGAGCCGGGAAGTCAACCGCACCTCAGCGCGGCAACCGGACATCGTCGGGGCGCAGTGCTATGAACGGTTCATGAGCGGTGTGTGTCGCGAGTGCCGCGACGGCCTTGAGCACTGCCACGGGACGGTGGTGCACCACAGCCGATTCGGGATCGAGTGCACGGACGACTGTGCGACGCCCGACGTGCCGCATGCCTTCAGCGTCGACTGCGAAGCCGTCGGGTGTGCCTGCGCTCAGCCCATCGGGTCGGCGCCGTGGAGCACCTCCTCGGCGGGCTGAAGCTCGATCTCCGGGCCGAATGGCGGCTTGCGGGCGCCCCACTGGACGCAGCTCCACCGGCCGTCGGTGATCGGGCTGAGCACCACGCATTCGGTGTTGGCCAGGTGGTGGTTGATCGCGAAGCCCGAGTC
The DNA here is from genome assembly GCF_040509115.1 of Mycobacterium sp. Taxonomy (GTDB): domain Bacteria; phylum Actinomycetota; class Actinomycetes; order Mycobacteriales; family Mycobacteriaceae; genus Mycobacterium. The sequence goes on from NZ_JBEVLO010000487.1 coordinate 19,806, forward strand.
GACGCCGGCGAGCACGCCTGCGACCAGCCGGATCGCGGCGCCGTGGCTGACCACGACCACGTCACCCGTCCACGCGTGGTCGTCGAGATGCCGCAGCCGCAGCTGCGTCACCACCGGGAGGTACCGGTCCAAGACCTGTTGGCCGCTCTCCCCGCCAGGTAGCGGCACCTCGAGCTCGCCGTCCTGCCACCTCTGGTAGATGGTGGCGAACACTTCGTGCGCGTCGTCGTCGTTGCGGTTCTCCAGGTCACCCACCTGCACCTCGTGGATGCCTTCGAGCTGAACCGTCGGCAGGCCGAGGCCACCGCCGATCTCGGCGGCGGTCTCGACTGCGCGCAGTGCGATCGAGTGGACGATCAACCCGACGGGGTGCTGCCAGTCGCGTGCGAACGCCCTGGCCTGTTCGTGGCCGAGTTCGGTGAGGGCCGCGCCTGGCGGCCTGGTGTCGAGGCGGCGCTCGACGTTTGCGTGTGACTGTCCGTGCCGGACCAGTACCAATCGACCGCTCATCGCGGCTGCCCCTCTCGTAGTCCCACTAGCCAGCGGGACGCCTCGTCAGTGGCCGGCGGTGTCGCTCCGACGACGGCTCCAGTCGGCCATGAACCCAGATATCGCACACTTGCGCAACGTCGGTACAGGGCCCGGAGTGCCTCCGCGACCTGATCGTCGTCGATGTGCCCCACGCAGTCCAGGAAGAACACATAGGTACCCAATTCGGTTCTGGTGGGCCGAGATTCGATGCGGGTCAGGTCGATGTCGCGAATGGCGAACTCGGTCATCGCCGACACCAGCGCGCCTGGCACGTTGTCCAACCGAAGTGCAACGGACGTGCGGTCGGCACCGGTGCGCTGCGGTGGCGGCCCCGGCGGGCCGATCAGCACGAACCTGGTCCTGGCGTTCGGTTCGTCGACGACGCCGTCGGCGATGGTGGGCAGCGCGAGGCGCTGGGCGGCCAGGGCGGTGCTCACGCCCGCGTCGGCGCGGCCGTTGGCGACGTCGTGGGCGGCGGCGGCGTTGGAGCTGGCTGGTACCACGCGCGCGCCTGGGAGGTTGTCGGCCAGCCAGCGCTTGACCTGCGCGGCCGCCACTGGAAAGGCGGCCACGGTCGTCACGGCCGAGGCCGGGGTGCCGTCCCGCACGACGATGCTGAAGGCGACGTCGAGGGTGTGCTCGGCGTAGATCTGCAGCTCCGTGCCACCGACGAGACTGTCCATCGTTGGCACGACGGAGCCCTCGATCGAGTTCTCGATCGGTGCGCAGGCGAAGTCCGCGACTCCGGCGCGGACGGCGGCCAGCGTCGCCTCGGGGCTGTCGAAGGGGAGGGGTTCGACGGGCGCGCTGCCCGGTATCACGTCACCAGTCGCCATCTGCAGCAACGCTGCTTCGGTGAAGGTCCCTTCCGGACCGAGATAGGCGACGCGGGGCACCGCTCAACACTATCGGCCCGGGCGAGGCGGTACCCGAGACGTTTTGGTAACGCTTGCGCGTTTCAGTGAGGCTAGCCTAAGTTAGGCTTACCTCATTCGATGGAAGGCACGGCATGATCGGCGACGCAAGGACAGGGTCGGCACTGGCGGGACCAACGACGGCCGAGCGGATCCGCAGCGCCTGCGCCCGAGGCGGCGGCGCCATGCTCGCGGTCGAGGGACTCGAACCCTCCCCCACCCCAGTGCACCACCTCCTCGACGACGGCTCGGTGGCCATCACGGCTCCGGCGAACGGACTGTTGGTCGGCATGGTGGGCGCCGCCGACCCGGCAGGCGTTCAAGCGGTTCTGGAGCTGACGGACTATGCGCCACTGCCGTTGCGGGAGCCCGTCCGGTCGCTAGTGTGGATCAGCGGTCGCCTGTTTCACGTCCCCACCCCCGGCGTCTCGGGCCTTCTCGATCTGATCGCCGCGAAGAATCCGAATCCAGCTCTGCTGCAGGTGAATACGGACACGTACGAAGCAGGAGCAGGTGATACTCCTTACGCGCTGGTGCGGCTGGAGATCGAGTCCGTGGTGGTGGCCGACTCCACCGGCGCCGAGTCCGTTGGCGTCAGCGCCCTGCTGGATGCGGAACCGGATCCCTTCTGCACGCTGGAGTCATGCTGGCTGCAGCACCTCGAATCCGCGCATCGCGAGGTGGTCGACCGTCTCGCCAACCGGCTGCCCTCCCCGCTGCGACGCGGCCGAGTTCGCCCGCTCGGGCTGGACCGCTACGGCGTGCAGCTGCGCGTCGAGGCAGAGGATGGCGACCACGACGTCCGCCTGCCCTTCGCCAAGCCGGTCGACGACGTCACCGGCTTGAGCCAGGCGATCCGGGTGTTGATGGGCTGCCCGTTCCTCAACGGTCTGCGCGCCCGCCGCATCTAGTTTCGCGGGCACTACCGTAGCTGCGGTGACCGAGCCGACGGACGAGCCGACTCAAGACAAGCGACGGGCCGTCCGGCTGGAGATCGCCGTCGTGCTCGCGGTGACGTTCGGGCTCTCGGCCTACTCGGCGCTGCTACGGCTCACCGAAGCGGTGATCCTCGGCCTCTCAGGCCAGGAAGTGGCGCTCAACAGGCGGCGCTCCCCGATCGACCTGATCGACTTCGGGCTCAATCTGGCGACGGTGTTCCAGCTGATCGCCTGGGGGTTGCTCGGCTTGTACCTGTTGTGGCGCAGCGGGTTTGGACCGACCAGTATCGGGCTCGGACGGTTCCGGTGGCGCCGCGACCTGCTCGGCGGCCTCGGCCTCGCCGCTCTGATCGGCATTCCAGGGCTCGGCCTCTACGTGGTGGGCCGCGCGCTGGGAATCGGCGTCTCCGTGGTGCCGTCCGAGCTGAGCGACACCTGGTGGCGCATCCCGGTGCTGCTGGCAGTCGCCTTCGCCAACGGCTGGGCCGAAGAGGTCATCGTCGTCGCCTTCCTGATGACGCGCCTTCGCCAACTGGGCATGTCCCCGACGAAGGTGCTCGTCGCCTCCAGCCTGCTGCGGGGTGCGTACCACCTGTACCAGGGGTTCGGCGCGGGTATCGGCAACGTGGTGATGGGCCTGGTCTTCGGCTACGTCTGGCAACGCACCGGCCGGCTGTGGCCGCTGATCGTCGCCCACGGGCTCATCGACGCCGTCGCGTTCGTCGGCTACGCACTGCTCGCGGGCCACCTCGGCTGGCTGCGCTGATCCTCGCGTCGTTGCACGTACATTCATTCTGGTGACGGATCACCGGCCACCCCCACCCGGGCCAGACCCACGCCGTCCACCGCCCGAGGCGTCCCAGGTCATCCGCCGCGATCCGAACTACCGGCCTCTCCCACCGCCCCAACGCCGACCCGACGCGACCCAGCCGATCGCTCCCCAGCGGACGTCCGCGCCACCCCCGGCTCCCCCTCCGCGGCCGCCGACTCCGCCGTTCCCAGCCCGGCCGCCCCGACGCCCGCCGCCCCCGCCCGCCAGCCGGCCGCAGCCGGTCCGTCGTCAACCCCCGCCGCGCCAGGCCGCCGCGCCGCCGACGGCCAGGGCACCGCGTCGCCGACGCCATTGGGGCCGGATCCTCGTCGTCACCCTGCTCGTCCTGGTGGCGGCGATCGTCGGGACCGGCGTCTGGGTCGACACGTCCCTCCGTCGCGTCCCCGCCCTCACGGCACTGCCCGACCGGCCACCCGCGGGCAGCGGCACCACGTGGCTCCTGGTCGGATCCGACAGCAGACAGGACCTGAGCCCCGAGCAGCAGGCGGAGCTGGCCACCGGCGGTGACCTTGGCGACGGCCGGACCGACACCATCCTGATCGTGCACCTGCCAGGACTCGGTTCAGACGTCCCACCCACGATGGTGTCGATCCCGAGGGACTCGTACGTCCCCATCCCCGGCTATGGGGAGGACAAGATCAACGCCGCCTTCGCCATCGGCGGCCCGTCGCTGCTGGCTCAGACGGTCGAGCAGACGACCGGGCTCCGGATCGACCACTACGCCGAGATCGGCTTCGACGGGTTCGCGGACATGGTCGACGCAGTCGGTGGCGTGACGATGTGCCCGGCCGAGCCCATCAGCGATCCACTCGCGGGAATCGACCTGCCCGCCGGTTGCCAGGAGCTGGATGGCCGCACCGCGCTTGGCTACGTGCGGACGCGCGCCACGCCCCGCGCCGATCTCGACCGGATGGCCAACCAGCGGCAGTTCATGTCGACGTTGACGCACCGCGCCGCGAGCCCGTCGGTGCTGTTCAACCCGTTGCGGTGGTACCCGATGGCCAAGGCGGCGTCCGGCGCCGTGACCGTCGACGAGGACGCACACGTGTGGGACCTCGCCGGCCTGGCATGGGGTTTGCACGGGAACTTCACGACGACGACGGTGCCGATCGGAGACTTCACCGGCAACGGCTCGGGCTCGGTGGTGGTGTGGAACAGCGACGCCGCCACCCGCCTGTTCCAGGCGCTCGCCAGCGACTCCCCGATCCCTCAGGACGTGCTCGATGCGGGCGAGATTTAGGTTTGCCTCACCCGGCTGCCCGACTTAGCAAACGCGGCCGGCGAACTGTCGCCTGCGTCACGCGACTAAGGGAAACCTGACCTTAATTAGTCATACCTTTGATGACAAGGGGGTCTGACCTGCATTATTCTCGATCGCATGACCGACGCACACGTCCACGACACCAAGTTCCACACCCTGCTGCGAGAGCAAATCCGCAGCGAATTCACCGCCTCGCAGCAATACATCGCCATCGCCGTCCACTTCGACGGTGAAGACCTGCCCCAGCTGGCCAAGCACTTCTACGCGCAGTCCGTCGAAGAGCGCAACCACGCGATGATGCTGGTCCAATACCTGCTCGACCGCGACGTCGAGGTGGAGATCACCGGCATCGATGGCGTCCGCAACACCTTCGAGTCCCCGACCGCCGCACTGCGCCTCGCGCTTGAGCAGGAGCGCAGCGTGACCGAGCAGATCAGCAGGCTCGCCAGCGTCGCCCGCGACGAGGGCGACTACCTCGGCGAACAGTTCATGCAGTGGTTCCTCAAGGAGCAAGTCGAAGAGGTCGCGCTGATGACGACCCTGGTGCGGGTCGCCGAGCGCGCAGGCGCCGATCTGTTCCACCTGGAGGACTTCGTGGCCCGCGAGGTCAGCACGGCCTCCTCCGACGCGACGGCGCCCAAGGCGGCAGGCGGCAACCTGTAGGCCGGTGGCCGGCCGCATGGCGGCAGGCAAGTCAGGTGGCGAGCCGGAACGGGTCGCGGGTGGCGTCGGACAGGTCGATCATGACGTTCTTCGTCCTGGTGTACTCCAGAAGTGCATCGGTGCCACGCTCACGGCCGTAGCCGCTCTGCTTCACACCGCCGAAGGGTGCCTGCGCGGCACTGGCGCGGTAGGTGTTGACCCACACGGTGCCCGCGGCCAGACGCTTGGCCACGCGGTGGGCGCGGGTGACGTTTTGGGTCCAGATGCCCGACGCTAGACCGTAATTGGTGCCGTTGGCGATCCGGACCGCGTCGTCATCGTCACCGAAGGGCAGGACGGCGAGCACGGGACCGAACACCTCTTGCTGCGCCAGCCGCATGTCCGGGTGCACGTCCGCGAACACCGTCGGCGCCACGAACAGCGCCGGCGACGAGGTCTCCGAACGCCCGCCGGTGACCAGCCGCGCCCCGTCCTCGACGGCCTCGTCGATGCGCTGCAACACGTAGTCGCGCTGGACACGGTGGGTGATCGGCCCCATGTCGGTCTCGGGATCCATCGGGTCACCGAGCCGGATTGCCTGGGCCCTGACCTTCAGCTCCTCGACGACCGCATCGTAGATCCCCTCTTGGACAAGGAGTCTGGAGCCTGCGATGCAGGTCTGCCCGCCCGCAGCGAAGATACCGGCGATCGCACCGACTACGGCGCGATCCACGTCCGCGTCGTCGAAGATGATGTTCGCGGACTTGCCACCGAGCTCGAACACACAGGGAACCAGGTTCTGCGCGGCGTTGGTCGCGACACGGCGCGCGGTGCCCACTCCGCCGGTAAAGCTGATCAGACCGACCCGCGGGTCGCCGGTCAGTGCGGCGCCGGTGTCGCTGGAGCCGACCACGACGTTGATCACCCCGGGCGGGAAGCCGAGTTCGTCGACCAGGCGGGCGAATTCGAGGGTGCTAGTGCTGGCGTGCTCGGATGGCTTGATGACGGCGGTGTTGCCTGCCGCCAGAGCCGGGGCAAGCTTGTTGGCAAGCTGACTCATCGGCGAATTGCACGCCGTGATGAGCGCGGTCACCCCGATGGGCTCCCTGCTGGTGAAGTCGACCATGTCGTCGGTGTCCAGCGGCTTGTACTCACCGGTGAGCTTGTCGGCGTTCCCCGCGTGGAAGTGGTAATTGCGTGCGGCGAATGCGATCTGCGCCTTGTTCTCCCGGTACGCCTTACCGCTGTCACGTGTCTCGATCTCGGCGAGCCACTCGAGGTTGTCGGTGATCGCCGTGGCGAGGCGGTCCATCAAGCGCCCCCGTTCGACGCCCGGCGTGTGCGCCCATTCCTGGGCGGCCCGCTCGGCCGCGGTGATCGCCGCGGTCACGTCGGTGGCGGAGGCCTCCGTCAGCTGTACCCAGTCCTCCCCCGTGTAGGGGTCGACGGAGGTGAACTGCGGCCCAGAGCCGACGACCCACTCGCCGCCGATGTACTGCTTCGTGTAATCCTTCATCTCGTCCGTCCTCAGGCCGTCGCGGTTACGGCATCCGCCCCCGTCAATCCGTGGGCTCTTGCTACCCAGTCGGCGACACGCTCACCGATCATCACGGCGGGAATGTGGGTGTTCGCGCGGGGCACGGTGGGAAACACCGAGGCATCGGCAACCCGCAGTCCTTGAACCCCGCGAACCTGGCATTCGTTGTCAAGCACCGCGGCGGCGTCGTCGGGCCCGCCAATCGCGCAACCGCTTGCGGCATGGGCAGTGTCGCGCACCACCGACGCGGCCCAGGCATCGAGCTCCGAATCCGACATGGACAGGTCGATCGCGTTTCCCGTGACGTCGACGACCGAGGCCTCCGCGGGGAAGCCACCGGCCCGAACGAGGTCGAAGGCGTGCCGTAGTGCGTACCTGGCCAGCGCGATGTCCCGCCCGTCACCGAGCAGGTTGAAGTCCACGGTGGGCGGCACGTCGGGATCGGTCGACGTGATGGCAACCGATCCGCGGGCGTGACACTGGGCGAGCTTGCACAGCAGCGCGCCGAGATCAGTCCCGTCCACCAGGTTCACGTCGGTGATCAGCAGGTCGCCGAAGCCAGCGTCCGGCAAGCCCGAGCTGTACCGGACCGTGCAGTTCCCGCGTCGTCGACCGCTGCGCGCAGGGTGCCCGTTCGGCACCCGCAGGAGCAACTCGAAGCCCGCATGGTCCTGGACGCCGACGCCAACGGGTAGATCGGCTCGCACTGGGACGTCCAGAGACCGCAGTAATGGCGCGGGGCCCACGCCGGAACGTTGCAGAATCGCCGGCGTGAGTATGGCGCCGGCACTGAGGACGACCTCGTCGGCGTAGAACTCGCGCGGTTCACCGGCGACGTCCGCGGAGACTCCGATGCTGCGGCCACCTGAGAACAGGACGGTGTCGACCCTCGCATTGCCCATGATCGTCAGGTTGACGCGGTCACGCGCCGGTTGCAGGTACGAGTCATTCGTCGTCACCCGCAGCGAGCCCTCCATGTTGGATGCGGTGAGGGCGACTCCCTGCGTGCCAGGGGCGTTGTGGTCGGGCTGCCACTGGTGGCCCAGCGCAAAGGCCGAGTCACGCAGTCCGACATCGATTGCGCCCCAATCCTCTTGGCTTACCCGCGTGATCGGGGTGGGACCGTGGGCGCCATGGTAAGGCTGATCGCCGAACTCAATGTCCCGTTCGAGGCGCATGAAGTAGGGCAGGACATCGTCGGGGCCCCACCCCGCGCATCCTGCCGCGACCCAGTCCTCGAACTCCTCCATCGGCGGCCTGATCGCGTAACAGCCGTTGACCGACGACGAACCCCCGAGCCCCTTGCCGCGCAGATACGGCGCCGCCGCGCGCCCGGCTATCCGGACTGCCTGCTGGTCGGCCCACGTGTACTCCGTTGGCACGACGCCATGGGTACTGACGTCCCACTTGTACATGTTGTTGGGCGTGCGGAGCGTTGGCGGACATTCGTCGTAGGTCCAGGCCGGTCCGGCGTCGAGCACGAGGATCTTGAGTTCGGGATTCTCGCTCAACCGGCCCGCGACGGCCGCACCGGCGGACCCCGCGCCCACCACTATGCAATTCCAATGATTCATCTCGGTCTTCTCCGTATCTGGTACCAGGGCACGCTCACGCCGACGCGGCGACCGTCTCCTTGAAGATGGTTCGGGCCGCCACCGCGTCCTCGTCGATCTCGATTCCCAACCCCGGTCCGCTCGGGACTTGCACGTGCCCGTCCCGGATCCGGAACCCGTTGTCGACGGCCAAGGGGTCGGCGCCCGCCACGCCGAGCCCGAAGATGAACTCCGCACCTGGCATCACGGACTTGACGGGAAGGCTGGCGCAGAAGTGCGCACCGGCGGCCGCCTCCAGTTGCGACTGCACGGCCAGTCCGCCGATGTTCAACAGCATGCCCGCGGCATCGGCGATCGCGGCGATGCGCTTGGCCTGGCGGATCCCCCCGGTCTTGTACAGCTTGATGCAGAGCACGTCGACGGCGTTTGCACGGGCCAGGTCGTAGGCGTCGTGGACGGTGAAGAGGCTTTCGTCTGCCATCAGCGGGATGCCGTCGGCGGCGGCGCGGATGCGTGCCAGCCCGGCGATGTCGCGCCGGTGCACCGGCTGCTCGAGATAGCCAAGACCGCTCGGTGTCAGGGCGCGGACGGCCTGGATCGTCTCGGAGACCTGCCACCCGGTGTTCGGGTCGACTCCCACTACGACGTCGGGACCGACCGCCTCACGGATCGCCTCGAAGTGGCGGACGTCCTGACGCCAGCCCTGGGGTGCCCCGGCCTTGAGGCACAGCACGCGAATGCCGAACTCGCCGACGGCGCGTTCGGCGTCGGCCACCATCGTGGGAATGTCGTTCGAAAGGCTGATCGACCACTCCAACGGGATGTTCGACTGGCTGAGGCCCCCGATGAGTTTGTGCACCGGCAGACCGACGGCCTTTCCCATCGCGTCGTGCAGCGCGAAGTCGATGGCCGCCCTCGCGTTGGAGTTGAACGGCAGGATCAGGTCGAAATCGGTCCAGATCTGATCGAGATCGAAGATGTCCTTACCGATCAGATAGGGCCCGTAGACATCTCGGATGGCGGCTACCACGCTGTGCACGGTGTCGGGCACGAAGTGTCCTGGCGCGGTCGGCCGGACCTGTCCGTAGCCCACCAGACCCTCGGCGTGGATACGCACCAGGACTGGCTTCCCCATTGGGTCGCCCTCGGGGCCGGTGTCGTACGCGCCGCTGGACATCGTGCGCCGCACCCGCCCGGCCAACTGCGTGACGACGACGTCAACCCGCTCGATCTTCACTGTCCGTTACTCACTTTCGTTGATGGCTCGCGTGCCGCACCATGCTTGATCGCCAGCACCCGGGCCGGTGCGCCGTCGCCGCCACGGACCAGCAACGCGCCCACGAACAGCGTCATCCACTGGTCGGCGACACCGCCGAGCACCAGGTTCTCCACGATGAGGGTTCCGGCGCCCAGGAGCGCGCCGTGCACCTCGTGGTGGAAGTTGGGCGGGCGCAGACCCATCGGGTATTCCGGCGTGATGGTGTCGAATCCGACGAGCCGGAGACCTTGGTCGGCGCACCACTGGGCGCCGTCCACGCTGAGGTAGGCGTGCTTGTCGACGTAATCCTGCGTGTGGTAGCGCTCGTCCCATCCCGTGTGGATCAACAACGCGTCGCCAGCAGTCAGTTCAACGCCGGCGGCGCTCAGCGCGCTGGTCAGATCGGCAGCGGTCACCGGTCGTGGGCCGTCGCGCAAGACTTGTACGCAGTAGGCAGGGCCGATGAGGGTGGACAGCGGCACGTCCTCGATCGTGCCGCCGTCCTCCACGAAGTGCGACGGCGCGTCCAGGTGGGTGCCGATGTGGGTCGGCATATCCAGCCGCATTGCCCGCATGTGGTGTTCGTCCCAGCTGCGAACCTGGGTGAATGACGCGGCCGGGATGGTCCGAGCGTGCGGCATGCTGGTCTCCAGCGGGCGAGAGAGGTCGACGAGGTCGAACATCCAGAACCCCTTCACATTCTGCGCGACTTCTGCGCATAGGACTTCGCGAGGACGATGGCGGTTGATACCTCATTAGTGCGTCTGGCGCATCCGTGACGCGACGCGAGCAGCGGTCTGCGCGGATTCCCTGAGCTTCTTACCCCCGGTCTCGTGTGACGCGAGCGCAGCGATCACGCCGATGCCGATGAAGAAGGCCAGGAGTGCAGCAACCGGCCACGTCGATCCTGCCGCACTCGCCGCCGCGGTGGTGACCACGGGGGTGAGGCCGCCGACGATCGCCGCCGACACCTGATAGCCCAGACCCGCACCGCTGTACCGAACCTCCGGTGGCAACTGTTCGGGTGCAAGGGATCCTGGGATTCCATACATGATCCCGATTATCACGCCGCCGGCGGCCAGGACCAGGATGATGCCGACGGGGCTGCCCGACTGAACCAGACTGAACATCGGATACGCGAGCAGGATGGCAATCACCCCGCACACGATGAACGGTGGTCGCCGTCCGACCCGATCGGCGAGTCTGGTGCCGAACCACACGGCCCCAAACTCGAGGATGGCGAACAGGAAGACTCCGATCAACAGGGTTCGCTCGTCGGTACCCAAAGTCGTTCGGCCGTATGCCGGGATGAACGTGACGAACATGTAGAACCCACCGCTGGTGGCAGAGAAGAGTCCGAAGATGAGCAACAGCTCCCGCGGGTATCTACGCAGCACGGTGGCCAAGGGGAACTTGACCAGCTGATTGTCTGCGCGTGCCTTCGCAAAGGCAGGAGTGTCGGCCAGGTTCCGTCTCATGTAGATGCCGACTACCACCAGTAAGCTGCTGACCAGGAACGGCACCCGCCAGCCCCAACTGTGCGCTGCGTCCTGGGGGAGCAGGCCAACCGCGGTGAACATGGTCGTGGCCAACAGCAGGCCAAGGGGCGAGCCCATCTGTGGCCAGCCGCCATAGCGCGCTCGTTGATCGTCAGGGGCAGACTCCACGGCGTAGACCGCCGCGCCTCCCCACTCACCACCGAGACCAAGCCCCTGGCACAGCCGCAGGACGACCAACAGGATGGGCGCCCATACGCCGATCTGTTCGTACGTGGGCAGGCAACCGATGAGTACCGTCGCCACGCCCATCAGGATCAGGCTGGACATCAGCACTCTGCGCCGACCGACGCGGTCACCAAGGTGTCCAAAGATGATCGACCCCACCGGGCGGGCAAAGAAACCCACACCGAAGGTGGCGAAGGCAAGTAGCGTCCCGGAAACCGGACTGAAGGTGGGGAAGAATAGTCGTCCGAATACCAAAGCCGCTGCCAGGCCATAGATCTGGAAGTCGTACCACTCGATGGTCGTGCCGACCAGGCTGACGAGCGCGACTTGCCGGCCGGAGGGGGCCTGACGGTCAGTCTGGGTTGCTGGATCTGACATCTTTGCTTCTCCTCAGTGAGAACGCCCAGGTACATTCAACAGCTTGCATTCAATATCGGTGCGCTGTAACGCCATTGACGCTCAGCCAGACGGTGTTCAGTTTTGCCCGCAGCCCGTGCCCGGGTGCGAACCATTCAGTCCCCAAAGGGGTCATTGGGAGCAGTGGTAGCCAGGTCGACGTACACCGACTTCGTCTCCAAGTATTCGTCGAGGACCTCGAGGCCATTCTCGCGGCCGATGCCGCTGAGCTTGAATCCGCCGTATGGCAGACCCGGCATGATGGGCCGGAACGTGTTGACCGACACCAACCCACAGTCGATCCTCGCCGCAACGCGATGTGCCCGGCTGACATCGGCGGTCCATAGTCCGCCGACCAATCCGTACTCGGTGTCGTTGGCCATCGCCACCGCTTCCTCCTCGCTGTCGAAGGGAAGCACCGACAGCACGGGCCCGAACACCTCTTCCTGCGCAAGGCGTGAGGAGGGGTCTACGTCCGCGAAGACCGTCGGCTCAACGAAGTAACCACGACGCAGCCCCGCTGGTCGGCCTCCTCCCGTGAGGAGGCGAAAGCCCGCAGACCTTCCGTGCTCGATGAAGGAGTTGGTCTTCTCCAGTTGCGCCGCCGAGGTGTGTGGTCCGATGTGGGTCCGTGGGTCGAAGGGCATCCCGATCCGAATTCTTGCCGCGCGCTCCGCGAGTGCCTTCGCAAAGTCTTCATAGACCGGTCGCTGAACCAGAATTCTCGACGCCAGAGAGCAGGATTGCCCCGTCGACCGGAAGGCGCTGTGCACGGCAACGGTGAGTGCACGGTCGATGTCGGCGTCGGCGAAGACAAGGTAGGGAGACTTGCCCCCGCACTCGAAGGAGATCCTCTTCAAGTTGTCCGCGGCGGCTCTCATGATCGCTTGCGCGGTGCGATGTTCCCCGGTGAACGAGATCTTGTCCACGCCGCGGTGGGCAGCCAGCGCCGCTCCCGCGACAGTTCCGAGCCCTGGCACGACGTTCACCACGCCGTCCGGAAAGCCGGCCTCGGCAATGAGTTTGGCCAACTCCAGCGCGCTTGCCGACGTCAGCTCGGCGGGCTTCACCACGACGGTGTTTCCTGCGGCGAGCGCCGGAGCCAGCTTCCAAGAGGCCAACGAGATGGGCGAATTCCAGGGCAGGATCGCGCCGACGACGCCGACTGGCTGCCGCCGGGTGTAGGCGTGCGCGGTATCCGACACCGGGATCTGCGCGCCACGAACTTTGTCGGCGGCCCCAGCGAAGAACGTGAACCAGTCTGCCGCCCTGCGTATCTCAGCCCGCGTGTCCCGGACGGGCTTGCCGTTGTCGCGCGACTCGATCTCGGCCAGTGGATCGGCGTCGCGGCGCAGCAGTTCGGCGAGACGGTAGAGCAGAGCGCCGCGCTGCGTTGGCGTGATCGTCGTTCCCCACGGACCGTGCAGTGCGTCGCGCGCCGCCGCGACCGCGTCGTCTACATCGTGTTCGTCGGCTTCGGCGATGTATGCCCACACCTCCTCGGTCGACGGGTCGATCGATTCGATGCTTCTGCCCGAGTGCGGGAGAACCCACTGTCCCCCGATGAACAACCGGTCCCACTGCCGTGGCGCGGTGGTCAGTAGGTCGATGCTGCCGTCGACGTCAGACGTCATGTCGAGCACCCTGCGCCGGTTGGACGTCGACGTTGAGGACTTCGATCATGTCCGCAACTGGCGAATCCTCGGATATCCCAGCCAGTTCGGCGCCAACCTTGCGCGCTGACGAACCGAGCAGCCACGCGGTGTTGCGCTCGAACTTGTCCAGGATGTCGTCCTCGGTCATGGGCGCCTCTGGGCAGCCGGGGTGATACGGCACCCGTTTGTGGAAGGTGTGACCACCGGCCTCGATGTCGATCACCGCTGGGCAGTGTGCCGGGTAGTCGGAGTCAGGGTCCTCGCCGGTGACCACCCTCGCCGCGAGTGCCCCAACAGCGCTGTCGCCCAACGCCGCCGGACGGAACGTTGCGAGGTCGACGTTCCCGTGGATCAGTGTGTGCGCGACGACGTAGGGAAGGCTGAACCGGGCTTCGTGCGGCTCAGTGGGGTGAAGCTTGCGATCGACCGGTTCGGTCACCAACGTCAGGCCCGGCTCGGCCAACCGGCAGGTGATCCGATCGATGTCCGCGACGGTGACGTTCGCCCTCGCGAGGTCGATGAGCAGTTCCTTGATACCGACGATGAACGCGTGGAGGAGCTGGCAGCACGGGTAGGGCTTGATGGCGGTGTCAGGCAGGTACCAGCGGGTGCCGAGGCCCGCGGCAGCGGTCTGCCAGTCGAGTGCGCCCTCGATCGGCGCGAGGTGGGTATTGAAGAAACCGAACGGACCCTCGAACACACTGTCGGGTCCGGTGATACCGGATCGGGCCAGGTCCGTGGCAAGGATGCCGGCATGCGCTCCCCATCCTCCGTGCAGCACCTTCGACGTCGAGCCGGTACGGGTGGATTCCTGGATGCCCGAGGCGAATGTGCCCGCAATGCCCAACGCGTCGGTGATCTCCTCGGGCGTGAGCTGCTCGAGGTTGCCGATCGCGGCGACGGCGCCGAAACCCCCGATCAGTGAACTGGTGTGATAGCCGCGGGCCAGGAACCGTTT
>NZ_JBEVLO010000488.1:0-2601 GCF_040509115.1 Mycobacterium sp.
CGCCGGTCGGGGTCGCCTCGCCATCCAGGATCGCCAGGTCGATGCCGCCCTTGTCGAGGTTGGAGACGACGACGGGCGCGGTCGCCACGTCCAGGTACTCCAGCTCGGGCAAGTCGGGGTGAACGCGCTTGCCGAGCGCCGACCTCACCTGGTCGCGAGTGCGCGCGTTGTTGCTGTAGACCAGGATCTTCAATGGGGACTCGGGCACAAGGGCGATGCTACGACGCGCCGCCGCCGGGGGCGGCAAGTTCAGCCTGCCGCCGGTGGCGGCAAGTTCAGCAGGTCGCCGGTGGCGGCAAGCTCAGCAGGTTGCCGGTGGCGGCAAGTTCAGCAGGTCGCCGGTGGCGGCAAGCTCAGCAGGTTGCCGGTGGCGGCAAGTTCAGCAGGTCGCCGGTGGCGGCAAGTTCAGCACGCAGGGCGACGTACTCGGCGATCCTGGTGATCTGACCGGCATCGACCTCGATCACGATGCCGACGCGGGGGGTGGTCGACCGGAGGAACCAGCGGATTACCCTCAATGCGCCGGTGCGGGCCTTGACCTCGATGCCAGATGACCTCGATGCCAGATGGCAGGTGCCAGACGACCCCGCTCGACGACGGCGTCGCCGGTCGACAGGCTCACCACTCCGTCGCTGTCCATGGCGTTGAACAGCCCATTCGCCACGCCGACGGACCTCGCGTCCTCCGTGGTTGACCTCAAGAGGGGTTCAGGTAGAACACTGGCGGCATGACCACTTCCGGTACGGCAAGGCAACGATTCAACGACGCCTACGAATCGCGCACTGCGCCTTGGGTGATCGGTGAGCCCCAGCCGGCGATCGTCACGCTCGAACAGGCCGGCGTCATCTTCGGCAGGGTGCTCGACGCTGGATGTGGGCTCGGTGAGCACACGATCTTGCTCACTGCCCTGGACTACGACGTGCTCGGCATCGACTTCGCACCGAACGCCGTGCAGCAGGCGCGGCAGAATGCGGCGGCCAAGGGTGTGCCTGCCCGGTTCGAGGTGGCCGATGCGCTCAACCTCGGCACCGACGTCCAGTACGACGTGGTCGTCGACAGCGCACTGTTCCACGTCTTCGACGATGACGACCGGGCTCGCTACGTCACGAGCCTGCACGGTGCCGTCGTGCCAACCGGGCTGGTGCACGTACTGGCGTTGTCCGATGCGGGGCGCGGATTCGGCCCCCAGGTCAGCGAGGCCGTGATCCGCGAAGCGTTCTCGACGGGCTGGGACCTCGAGGCGTTGGACACCACGACCTACCGCGGCGTGGTGGGTGAGGCGCACGCCGAGGCCTACGGCGTCGAGGTCGGCACCGTGATCGACGAGCCCGCCTGGCTGGCCAGCGCCCGTCGGCTCTGACCGGCTAAGGCCGTGCATATCCCGGGTGTGAGACGTCCAACCGGTGCAGCACCAGCGTCCGAAGGGCAGGGAGCAGGACGGGGCCCCTGTCGTCGAGCTCGCCGCGCCTGATGGCCGCCGCGAGGTCAACCTCGCTGGCGAAGCCCAACTCGGCCAGCGCTGATCGCGGTGCCTCCCCGGCGTCGTCGCGGAGTTCGCGCTCCACGATGCGCAGCACGTTGGCTGCCACGCGGGCGTGGAAGCCGATGGCCCCGCTGGTCTCCTCGCGGACCTCGGTCTCCAGGAACTCCGCCACGGCGGCGACGAGTTCGGCCGCCGACGGTCGGCCGTGCAGATTGGTCACGGTCTCGCCTCCAGGAGTTCGAGCAGATCGAACTCGGTCTCGCAGACCCTGCGCCCGATCGCGGCGAGCTCGACCGATCGCGTCTGCCCCGACAGGTGCCGTTCGGCCTGGTATCGGCAGATGACGCCCCACCTCAGCGTGGACAGAATCAACCACCACCGCAGCGCGTCTCGGTCGAGCGTCGTGCCGGAGGCGTTCTCGTAGGCGCGCATGAAGTCCTCGATGCCGCCGAGACCGCCTGCGCCTAGCGCCTCCGGTGCGCCGAATCGCCACGCCCTGATGCAGAACCAGGCCAGGTCCTCGTACACCTCGCCAGTATGCGCGAGCTCCCAGTCCAAGACCGCGGCCAGCCGCGCGGGTCGCTCCTCGGTGTCGATGATGAGATTGCCCATCCGGAAGTCGCCGTGTACCAGCACGTTCGGCGACGACGGCGGCCGGTGTGCCGCGAGCCAGCGGAACGTCCATTCGAAAGTGGCCGTGGTATCGCCCATCTCGTCGAGCTGGGTGTGCCAGTCTTCGAGTTGGTCGGAGGCCTTGAGTCCGATCCCGGTCTGGTCGGCCCGGTGAATGGCGGCCAGCGCGCGGGCGCACTGCTGGACCAGATCGGCGCGCGAGTCGTCGTCCAGCGCGCGCTGGATCTTGCGGACGATGGTCTCGCCGCCCACGAAGTCGCATACCAGGAACGGATTGCCCAGTGCGGCAGCGGAATCCTCGGCAACCAGGACGTGGGGTACGGGCGCCCCCTCGGCGGCGGCGCGGCGCAACGCGGCGGCCTCGAGCTCCATGCCCGCGTGGATCTCGTCGGGAGGACCGATCCGCAGGATCAGCCCACGCGAACCGGAGTCGGTGATTGCGTCGAATGCCCACGTCGTGCGGCTCGCGCCGCCGGTCAGCACCC
>NZ_JBEVLO010000489.1:0-2750 GCF_040509115.1 Mycobacterium sp.
GAGGTCACCGGTAGCGAGCGGATCTCATTCTGGTGTCCGGTCTGCCAGACCTGACGGTCGAACTCAGGAGGGCTTGCGGGCCAGCTTGAAGATCTTGTTCACCACGGTGGCGAACTGCTTGGGCAGCGGACCCGTGTTGTAGGGGACGCCATAGCGCTCGCAGATGTCCCGAACCTCGACGGAGATCTCGGCGTGCCGGAACGCGGGGATGTCCGGGAAGAGGTGGTGCTCGATCTGGAAGGACAGGTTGCCGCTCATCACGTGGAAGAGCTTTGCCGAACCCGGCCGAGCGGAGCCACGGAGGGACAATCCGGTTAGGTTCGCCGAGCCGAGGACCTGGCGGAAGTACCACATGCCGCGGCTCTCGTTCGCGGTCTCGTCCTTGCTGAATTCCTGTGTGCCGTCGGGGAAGTGACCACAGAAGATGATCGCATAGGACCACACGTTGCGGATCAGGTTGGCGGTCAGGTTGCCGGTGAATACCCACGGCGCGAACGGCCCGGCAAGCAGCGGGAACGCGACGTAGTCCTTGAGGGTCTGTCGCTTGACCTTGCCCCAGATGCCCCGCAGGGTGTCGCGCTTGTCGGCGATGGAGATCTCACCGGCGCGGATGCGCTCGGTCTCCAGCTCGTGCAGCGCGACGCCGTATTGGAACAGCACCATCAGCAGGAATGCGTACAGCGGGTTGCCGAGATAATAGGGCGTCCACCGCTGGTCTTCGCTCATCCGCAGGATGCCGTAGCCGATGTCGCGGTCCATGTCGACGATGTTCGTATAGGTGTGGTGCATGTAGTTGTGCGAGTGGCGCCACTGGTCGCTGGGGCACGCCGAGTCCCACTCGAAGTTGCGGCTGGTGAGCGCGGGATCGCCCATCCAGTCGTACTGGCCGTGCATGACGTTGTGGCCGATCTCCATGTTGTCCAGGATCTTCGACGCCGCAAGCATGGCTGTGCCTGCGATCCAGGCAGGCGGGAGAATGCCTGCGAACAGCAGTCCGCGTCCGCCGACTTCGAGGGCGCGTTGGGCCCTGATGACACGCCGGATGTAGGTGGCGTCGCGCTCGCCGAGGTCGGCGACGACCCGCTCGCGCAGGGCGTCGAGTTCGGCGCCGAAGGCGTCGGCCATCTCGGGCGTCATGGTGATCGGCTTGCCGCGGACCATCTTGGTGATGGTCTGCTGGGCGGACGTGTCGGCGGACGGCTTGGTCGGGGCCTTCGCCTCGGCGGCGTCGGTGGTGGTGGCGTCTGCGTCTGCGTCGGTCGCGTCGGCGTCGGCGGTGGTGGTGGCGGTGGTCTTCTCGAGCATGGCGCCGCCGCGAGGAGCATTCAGCATGGCAGTCATGGTTCTGTCCTTTCGAGTGGGATCGGAGGCTTACAGCGACAGTTCGACGTCACCGACGGGGACGGACACGCAGATCTGCACGTCCTCCTCGTCGGCCGTCGACACGGCGCCGGTGATGCGGTTCTTGACCGCGCCGCGGGTCTTGCGACGAGTACAGGTGTGGCAAATGCCCATTCGGCATCCGCTCGCTGGTGACAACCCGGCGGCCTCGGCCTGCTCGAGCAAGGAGCGGCCGTCGTCGGCGACGTCGACGCCGCTGTCGGCGAACGCGATGGTGCCTCCGGACACCTCGGCCGGCACGGCGAAGACCGGCGGAACGAAGGTCTCGAACAACGCGTCGGGATAGTGCGCGCGAACGGCCTCGACCAGCGTGGGCGGCCCGCAGACGAACACCGCGTCCGGCGCAGGCATGTCTGCCAGGTGCTCGGGCCCGAAGTAGCCGGCCAGGTCGCCGGACTCAGAAGATCGTGAGTAGCCGCGCAACACCCGAACGCCCGGCATCGCGTCGAGCTCGTCGCGATAGCAGGCCTCCTCCGGGGTGCGGGCGTAGTGGACGAACGTGACGTCCGAGTTGGAACCTTCGGCCATCAAGGTGCGGAGCATCGACAGCACCGGGGTGATGCCACTGCCGCCGGAGACGAACAGGATGCGCTGCGGCCTGACGGCCGGGAGGACGAAGTCGCCGCCGGAACCCTCCAGGCCGACGACCATGCCGGGTCGGGCGTTGCGAAAGAGGTGCCGGGAGACCAGGCCCTCGTCGTGGACACCGATGGTCAGCTCGAGGCGTTGGTCGCCCTCGGCGTTGGCGGGCGAGTAACAACGGGTCTGCCTGCGCCCGTCCACCTCGATGGTCAGGTTGACATGCTGGCCTGCGCGCAGGGCGGGTCCGGCCGCGAAGGCCGCATTGGGTTCAAGAGTGAGGGTGACGCTGCGAGGCGTCTGCCGCCGGACTGCGACGACCTTGGCGCGGGCGTCGCCCAGCGTCCAGGTGGGCTCGACGAGCTCCGTGTAGCGATCGACGCCGTGCGGGCCGGTGAGCAGGTCGACCAGCGGCGACCGCAACACCCTGTCCCACAGGCCAGGCGTCTTCGTTTCAGTGAACATGTGTACACCGTGCGCTCGATCGACCGAAGCGTCAATGGGTCCGACCAGGTTGTGGTAGGTTTCACAACAGTGAACGATCGTACGCCCAGTTCACGATCGTCCAGGTCGGGACGTTCGGGATCGTCGCGTTCCCACCGGGAGACGCCGTCGCGCGAGGAACGCAAGGAAGCCACCCGGCGCGCCATCGTGTCCGCCGCCCTCCACCTCCTGGAGGAACGCAGCTTCAGTGCGCTGAGCCTGCGTGAGGTGACCCGCGAGGCCGGAATCGTGCCCGCCGCGTTCTACCGGCACTTCGACTCGATGGA
>NZ_JBEVLO010000490.1:0-11218 GCF_040509115.1 Mycobacterium sp.
ACGTTCTCACGCACTCGCAGCAGCTCCTGTCGCCGCGCGGCGTCTGCGGTGTCGCCCTGCTGCCAATCGGACACCGTGGGCAGGATCGTCCGCAGCTGCTCGTCAATGCGCTGCGCGAGTTGCTGCCCGTAGAGGTCGATGGCCGTCTGTACGGTTCTGATGGCCTTCTCGCCTGAAGTGCTGCTGCAACTCATGGTGATCACCGACGACTCGCCTGCCTGCGCCACATTGAGTACGACGGGGGCGTCTTCGGCCATCTTTCTGGCGACGGCCCAGGCGAAGCCCTCACCTGACAGGTAGGCGATCTCGCCGCCGACGAACGTGCTTGAGTTGCCCTGGTTATCAGGGGTGACCTGACTCGCACCGCCTGCGATTGCGGTCAGGTCGGCCGGATTCCGAAGCCGCAGGAAGGCGGTCGCGGTGGTGTCCGTGCCGAATGCGCCGAAGGTCAAGCCGCCGATGAGGGCGCCCACGCAGAGGCCGATGACTGCGCCGAGGATTAGCTGCTTCAGCACGAAGCGGGTTTCAATCGACGAGAGCAACGCAGTCGTGGACGGGGGCACTTTCGACACATTGACAGACACTTTGCGGCGCTCCGTCCTGAATCGATACTATCTCATGGTATATCGATCCAATCACTTTGCTGCGGACACACCCGCATCCGGCGCGGATCGCGTAGGGTTCGCCACTAGGGCGGGATGTGATTCGAACGCATCCACCCACGGGCGGGGGCGGCGGTGACGGATTTGAGCCGTGAAGGCATCCCGCGAGCCGTTCTCTACTCGGCCGCGTGCCTGCTGCTGTCGATGATGGTGCTGACGGCACTCGGTGCGCCCCGGCTGGCCCGGGCCGAGCCGCTGAACGCCGATCCCATCGCCGGCGAAGACACCACCCTGCCGTGGACCGCGCTCGGTCTACCCAGGGAGATCACGTTGGTCGGCGCCGACACCACCCAGGAAGTCACACTTCCCGTGCCATCCGGGTTGAATGCCATCCGCTTGCGTGGGCTCATCCACGCTCCTGTGGGCTTCGGCGCCGGGTTCGTCGAGATCGACGACAGCAGAGGCGAAGCTCTGGCAACCGTGGATCTGCCAGCGGCGACACCGAGCCAGGCGGCGGTGCCCTTCGACGTCGACATCGCGGCGGCCCGGGTGAGCGGATCGGCGCTCGGACTGTCCCTCGCCGTGCGACAAGCCGAGATCCCGCCTGAGCAGCCGTGTGGAATCGGGGAACGCCTCGTCATCAGCGATCTTGCTGCGGTCTTCACCGGCACCGAATCCCCCTCGACGTCAATCGCCACCTTCTTTCCTCCCGTCCTCGAGCGGCTCGTGATCTATGCGCCGATCGACGCCGACGGCGCCGAACAGCAGGCGGTACTCACGCTGACGTCAGCGTTCGCGCGCATGTACAGGCCGCAAGCGACGGCGATAACGGTCGTGAACCACTCGCGCGGCGCGACACCGCCGCAGGCACCTCAATTCACCCGGGCCGTCGTCGTCGAAAGCGGTGACGCCGGACTCAATGTCATCAATGCGGGCCAACCCGCCGTCTATCTCAAGATGACCGGCCGCGGTGACCAACTCACCGAACAGGCATCGCTAGTGGTCAACCGACTGCAATCTTTGGTGCAGCAGCCGAATGCCCGTGTCAACAAGGCCGGCTCCGACGCCGACGCCGACTCCGACTCCGACGCCGACTCCGACTCCGACGAGATGAGCTTCCGCCAACTGAATCTCGGAGGTGAAAGCGATGTCCTCGGGACATCGAATTTCACTGTGGGGGTCGATCGTTCAGCATTGGGCGTCGAGCGCGTCGACAACGTGGGGGTGCATCTGCTCGCCATCCACACGCCGGTCGCAGCCCTGGACTCCGCCAGCCTGATGGTCCGGGTGAACGGCCAGGCGGTGTACACCTCTGCGTTGGACGACAGCGGCCGCGTCGATGCGGTGTTCGACGTGCCCGGTGAATTGCTCGCGCAGAGAATCAATTTCGAGTTCGACCTGACCTTCAGCCCGCGGCAATTGTGCAACCCGACGTTGGCACCCATGACCATTCAGCTCGACCCCCGGTCGACGTTGACCATGCGACGCGGTGGCCAGGCCCTCGGCGGGTTCAGCGCCGTGCCGTCCGAGTTGAACCCGGAGTTCCTCGTCGCCCTCGACGGCAGCAGCCCGGATCAACTCGACTATGCGGCGCAAGTGGTGGCGGCCATCGCACGAACGACGGGGACCACCTTGATGCCGCGTGTGGTCGACGTCAGGGCTGCCTCCGACGCCAGTACCGCCGCGTTGATCGTGGCGAACGCGGCGACACTCAAGCTGACGTCGATGCGCCCGCCGATCGGGGGTGAGAGTGCCGATGTTCAGGTGGGCCTACGTGACGAACTTCGCGCCGACATCGGGGACGGCCTCGGTTCGATCCAAGTATTCACGGACGAACCCCGCAACCGCACGGTCATCCTCGTCACCACCAGCGGGGCGTGGTCACTCGTCCCACCGCTCTTCGGCTACATCGATCAGTTGCCCGACGGCTGGTCCGCGCTCGACGGCGACGTGCTGGCGGCTGGCACCGAGGGCACCGTGACCAACCTGACGATCGGGGCCGACGAAGGACCGACCGCGACGGCGGGCCCGGCCGGCCGGTCCCCCTTGTTGCTGATCGGTGCGGGATGTCTCGCGCTGGTGACGTTGGGGTTGGGGGCGGCGCTGTGGCGGCGGCGCCGCACCGCCGCTTAGCTCCCCGAGCATCGTCGCCGCCCAGTGGGTCGGTGGCTTGCTACGACCAAAAGACCCGCCCGACGCCAGGTGTCGGTCAATTCACGGCGCGGCTGGGACGTACGGGAAGGTGGATGACGGCTTGGATGTGACGGAGCTGCGGCCGATTCCCAGGCTGACCGGAGTGTTGGCGGCCAGGCTGAACATCACGTCAGGGGCATTGTCGATCAGCGAGCGCCCGTTCCAGCCAGCGAACCCGAACACGGCGTGGGTGCCCACCGTGTAGGGCAGCACATTGGGAAACATCCGGTGCGCCACGTACTCTCCGTATCCGGCTGGGTGCTCGGCGGTGCCGTAAGCGCCGACGACACCGGCGATCTCCTTGGCGACCAGGCTGCCGTAGGTGGCGTAGTCGTCACGAGGTGTGCCCACGTTCAGCTCGTTGCCGAGTTCCTCGTTGAACTGGGTGAAGAGCGGGTGGATCATTGGCAAACCGACGCGGTTGATGGAGCGCCAGCCGCCGGCGTCGGTGGCCAGTGACGCCACCGCCCACACCCCGATGCGGTCATCGGCGGCGCGGGGGTTCAGATCGTCGTTTGGGACTTCGAGCACGATCGAGTACACGGTCGTGCCTGCGAACAAGTTCGTTGCATCAGCGGGCGTCCAGTCGCCGAGATCGACGGTGGTGCCGTCCTGAAACGCGTGGCCGACGGCGTGCAGGACATTCGGCTCGATCCAGAACGGATCGCCCGCCTGGCCCGCCCACAACCGAGTCCCGTCGGGGCTCGTCGCGACTGCGTCGGTAGTGCCAACGAGCACCGGTGACCCGACCTCGGCGGGATCTGCGGCCGCGGCCGCCGAGATTCGCCGAAGCTCGAACGGCTGGTGCCCACCGGCATCGCGGTCGGCGAAGGTGATCCGGTAGGTGATCTCTTCGACGGCGTCGCCGTCGAGGTCGATCTTGAACTCGTACCTGCCTTCTGGGTGAAAGCCCGGCGCTGGGATGTCGCCGCCGAGGGAGTGACAGACGTTGATCACGAATGCGGTACCGATTTCGCCGCGGAACACATACAGGTCCGTGATGTCGAGACGGATGTCCTGGCGAGCCAGCGGTGAGTCAAGGTGATGCGACATTGACGCTCCTAATGCGTTGTGCGGCGCTCTCGGTCCTAGAAGACCTCTCGCCCGCCAGAAGACCTCTCGCCCGACAGAAGACAATGCCCTACGTCTGAGGTCGGTGTCGGCACTGCTGTCTGCAATTGCGGGTTGGTGCTGGCCGGAGACCCGAAACACCTGCTAGCCGGTATTGACCAATGGCCCAGACACTAGAGTTCGGCGGGTGCCGGAATGTCGTCGGTTGGCGCGACCCCTCACGACTCGATCACTGGAAGCAGTAGGTAGGACGCTTGCTCGCCGCCGCTGATCAAAGTGGTCTGCCCCGCGTAGACGTCCGAGCCGCGATCGTGCGGATCGGTGTGGACGAAGATTCCGTTGCCTCGCATCGACACTCCGTACGTGAACGGCCAGGGCCCATCACCGGCGAACTCGAAGTCGCGTCCGCTCACCACGACGCCGAGGCGGTAACCCGCGGGGATGATCACCGACGTCGGCCAGATTTCGACCTGTACGTCGACCGGATTGCCGGGGATGAGCGGCTGGCGTTCGTCGAAGGTGTGCCACGGTCGGTATGGTTTGCTGCGCAATGGATCTTGCTTACGCAATGAGGCGCGTAGCAAGCCGAACCCGACGATGCCGTGCGGGTCCATTGCGGACGGGAAGGTCACATCGCGGCCGTCCGGGTCCTGCACGCGCAGGGTCAGGAACAGATCCGCGTCGGTCGTGGACGACGAAACCCGTAGGTACCCCGCCGCCGGACCGGTCAGTTCCATGTCCCCCGACAGTGGTTCGGTCCAGAACGTGAGTCCGACGCCTTGCGCGTCGAACGACGCCTCACGTGACGTTTCGTCGCGTTGGTTCGAGAGCGCGTTGTTCTCGATATCCAGGTGGAACTTGGTCCATCGGGTGCGTGCCAAGGGCCACTCCTGCTCGGCACGCTTCGCGAATGTTCCGTCGACCCGTCGCACGTTGAGGGTTACCGGAGGTTGGTTCTGCCAGCCGGTGTCCTCGCCCTTGAGGAAGTGCCCGAAGAATTGCTTCTGCAACGCCACCCCGTAGTCGGTGTAGAACTCGACCCAGTGCTGAAAGCCATGCACCTCAAGCCATTTCTGCTCACTAGACACCCCTAGGTACCCTTCGAAGCCGCCGCGGGTGTGCAGATGATGCGCCCAGTTGGTGGCTGACAGCACCGGCACGGTGATGTTCGAGAGTTCGGCGGTGCGGTGTTGGTAGAACTCGTCGAGCAGCGGGCGTTCCCGCAGCGCGGTGACCACGTCCGCCCGGTTCTCGGCAAGTTCGTCGTCGGTCAGGACCTCGGGTCCGGCGACGGGTTCGCCGGTCGCGCGGCTACGTGGCGGTTCCTTCGTGCCGTACTGCACCGACGACACTTGCACCGGATACCACTGGTTGACGAAGACGTTCAATATGCCGCCGTGGTGCGTCATCTCGCGGTAGAAGTCCGTGGCGCCCTCCCACGGGCAGATCGCGGTCAGGTGTGGCGGTTGCAACGCGGCTACCTGCCATTGGTTCACTCCGTAGTAGGAAATGCCCAGCAAGCCGACCTTGCCGTTGCTCCACGGCTGCACACCGGCCCACTCTATGCACTCGTAGTAGTCCTGGGTCTCTCGCGGAGAGAAAATGTCCAGATAGCCCGGCGAACGACCCGCGCCCCGAGAGTCCACCCGTACCACCGCATATCCGTCGGGCACCCATTTCTCCGGGTCGACGGTCTCCCAGTTCTGGTAGAGGTTCGACGAACCCGCCAGCGCGTCGGGGTGCTCGGCCTCGAGATTCGCCCACATCGCGGCGTAGCCGTCCTGAAACGCCAGTCCCTTGGCGTAGGGCCCGTGGGTCATCAGGACCGGATGCGGCACTGTGTCGTCGGGGCGGAAGACGTCTGCGCGTAGCACCAGACCGTCGTCCATGGCGATGGGAACGTCCCATTCGATGATCACTGCCATCTCCTGCGTTATGTGGCGATGTCGGGGTAGGGCATCTCAACGTGCGCCAGTTTGATGGCGTAATTGCGTTGCATGGCTAGGGGTTCGGTGGCATCACGCTCGAACAGCGCGATCCACAGGGTGAGGGTGAGAAATGGGTGTACACCCATCTCGAACAGTGCCACGTGGTCATGGCGCATCAGCGCATCGCGTTCAGGGTCGGTGAACCGCTGCCACGTCGAGGCTTCCCCCGCCTGGCAATTCAGAACCAGATTGGCGCACTCGGTCTCCCACCAGGTGACGGTACCCACGGGGTCCTCGCGGTAGCGTTCGACGAGTTCGGGATCGCGGTCGACCATGTACAGAAACTTGTTGACCAGATACTTGCTCATGCGCCGAGTCCGTTCGGGTACCAGGTGAAGTACGCCTCCATGGTGTGGAACAGGTCCAGGTGGTCGGCGTAATCGGCCTTGTTGTAGCCGGCGATGCCCATCATGAGCATGAAATCCATGAAGCCGTGGGTGGCGTTTCCCGGCGCGTGCAGGCTGTCGAGGCTGACGTTGGCCAGGCAATCGTCGATGTCGCCGTTGGCAATCCACTCGACCGCCTTGGCGTCGAATTCGGGATCCGGTCCCTGCGGGCCGAATTGCCTTGGGCCGCCCAACTCCAGGGATAGGTGGCCGCTGCCGATCGCGGCGACGCGAAGGTCCGATGGCCACGCGTCGATCAGTTCGCGGATCGTCTGGCCCAATCGGACGAAGCGCTCGGGGCGCGGCAGCGGCGGTGCAAAGATGTTCGTGTAGATGGGAACGATGGGCAGGTCGTTCTGCGGCCGCACGTTGAGGATCGGGCAGGTGATCGAGTGGTCGACCCGCAACTCGTTGCTGAAGGCGAGGTCGAAGTCCCTGTCGATGCCTTCTCGCAGGATATGGGCGGAAAGTTCCTCGTGCCCCTTGAGCAACAGGCGCGGCAGACCGAATTCTCTTTCTTCGTTGTAGAAGTTGGCGTCGTAGAACGGCGCCTTGCCGACGAGGAACTGCGGCATGTTGTCCAGCCAGAGTTGGTGGAAGTGATCCGAACCCACCATCACCAACACGTCGGGCCGCGCCCGTGTCAGGGTCTCGCGATAGGCCTCGACTTTGCGCACCCACTCGGCTGCGAAGGGCGGCGCCTGGTCGGGCGCCAACCGACTGGTCCGGTAATAGAACGGGTGGTGCGTCATCGCGAGCACCGCCACTAACTTAGCCACGCCGACTCCTTCGTCCGCTTGCCGGACCATCGTCCGTTTTATGCCTTGACTGTAGGATGTGACGCAGACCCGAGGGTTGTCAACAGGGAAGGGGTGGAACCGAATGGCCGGACGCGGACAAGGCTCCGATTTCGTCGAAGCATTGGCGCGCGGCCTGGACATCTTGAGCTGCTTCTCTGGCGAGCGACCCACCCTCACCCTGAGCGAGGTCGCCGGGGCTACCGACCTGGCCCGGCCGACGGCACGACGTCTGCTGCTGACCCTGGAAGAGCTGGGCTATATCCGCTCGATCGGCAACCAGTTCGCCCTCACCCCGCGGGTGCTCTCGCTCGGCATGGCCTACGTCGGCTCGCTGGGCTTGTGGGACATCGCCCGGCCGCATATGGAACGCCTGGTCGCCGCCACCCAGGAGTCGTCGTCGATCTCCCAGCTCGACGGGTCGGACATCGTCTACGTGGCCCGCGTCGCCGTGCCGAAGTTGATCACGCTGCGCGTGGAGATCGGAACCCGCTTCCCGGCGCCGTACACCTCTCAGGGCAAGGTGCTGTTGGCCGCCCTGGAGCCGTCCCAGCTGGTAGCCACGCTGGCAGAACACAGCCGCTCCGGACTGCCGCCTCGGCCGCCCCTTGACAACGTGCGCTTCGCGGCCGAGCTCGAATCGATTCGGGCAAGGGGATGGGCCCTGGCCGACGAGGAACTGGCTCCGGGCATTCGGTCGGTAGCCGTTCCGATCCGCGACGGCGACGGCCAGGTACGGGCAGCAATGAACGTGACGGTGCACGCTGCCGAGACGAGCCTCGAAAAGCTCACCGACGACTGCCTGCCGTTGCTGCTCCGCGCGGCTGGCGACGTGTCTGCGGACTGGGCGCTGTGGCAGTCACGACCCCAGGCCACCGTCCCTGCTTGACATCGGTGGGAGAATTGCGGACAGTTGTCCGTATGGTGGTTACCGATCAAAATGCCAAGTCAGCGGGACCCCTCAGCGGCCTCGTGGTCGCCGATTTCTCCCGTGTCTTGGCGGGCCCGTACTGCACGATGCTGCTGGCGGATATGGGCGCCGACGTGATCAAGGTCGAATCCCCTCACGGCGATGACACCCGTCATTGGGTGCCGCCTACCAGCGATGACGGTGTGGGCACCTACTACCTGTCAGTCAACCGCAACAAACGGTCGATCGCGCTGGATCTCGGCGATGCCGACGACAACGCAGTGGCTCAGGCCCTCTCTGCGCGCGCCGACGTCTTCATCCACAACTTCAAGCCGGGCGGCCTCACGCGATTCGGCTTGGACTACGACTCCGTGCAGACAGCCAATCCAGGTGTCGTCTACTGCTCGATCAGTGGCTTCGGGTCGGGTGCCGGTGCTTCGATACCCGGCTACGACTTGCTGGTGCAGGGTGTTTCGGGCCTGATGAGCCTGACCGGAGCGCCCGATGGTCCGCCATACCGGGCCGGCGTCGCAGTCTTCGACGTGATGGCAGGGCTCCACTCGGCCATCGGCATTCTGGCCGCGCTGCATCATCGCGACCAGACCGGACTGGGCCAGGAGATCGAGATCAATCTCTTGTCGAGCGCTCTGTCTGCTCTCGTCAACCAGACCTCGGCCTATATCGCGGGCGGGGTGGTACCGACGCGAATGGGCAACGCCCACCTCAGTCTGTATCCCTACGAGCCGATGCCCACCGGCGATGGCGACCTCATCATCGCCGCAGGCAACGACCGTCAATTCCGCAAGCTGGCCGAGGCATTGGGAGCCAGTGACTTGGCCGATGACGAACGGTTCTCGACTGTATTGGCGCGCAACGACAATCGCGATCACCTCCGGCCGCTTCTAGAGAAGATGTTGGCCACGAAGTCGGCGCAGGAGTGGTTTCGCCTGCTCTCTGCGGTCGGCGTCCCCTGTGCGCCGATCAACGACGTCCGCGGCGGGGTGCAACTTGCCGAGGAACTCGGGTTGGAACCGGTGGTCCTGGCCGGCGGCGTGAATACGATCCGTCACCCGATCCGAATGTCTCAGACCCCAGCACGTTACGACTACGCGCCGCCGTCGATCGGCGAGCACGACGAGGAGATCCGGGCCTGGATCGCCACCGGAAGGGACTCGCAATGACCACTTATCCAACCTCGCTTGGCGTCTCGACGAAAGACACCATCACGCTCATGGGGCATGATCTGAGCGCCGACCTGATCGGTCGAATCAGCTTCGGTGAGCTGGCCTACCGGTTGATCACGTTGCAGGAACCGACATCCGGGCAGCTGCGAGTGTTCGAGGCCGTGCTGGTGGCACTGGCAGATCATGGTTTCACCCCGACCGCGATCGCCGCGCGCCTGACGTACCTTGGCGCGCCGGAGGCGTTGCAGGGTGCGCTTGCCGCGGGCCTGCTCGGCGGCGGGTCGCGGTTCCTCGGTGTCAGCGAGGACACCGCACGGTTCCTGCAGCAGACGCTCAGCGGGCTCGACGGCCTGCCGGAAGACGAGGCGGGTTGGGACGTGGTGGCCGCGAGAGCCATTGCGGCACACCAGGGATTCGTTCCGGGGCTCGGCCACCACCTGCACAAGGACGGTGATCCGCGCACTCCAGTGCTGATCGGCGTCGCGCGAGAGGAGGGCCAATACGGTCCGCATCTCGCGTTGTTCGAGGCCGTCGGGCGGATGGCGCCGAAGAAGCTGCCGCTCAACGGTGCGGGCGCGTGCGGCGCGGCGCTCGCCGACCTGGGAATCCCGACCGAACTGTGCCGCGGCGTTGTCCTGCTGGCCCGGTGTGCAGGTATCTTGGGCCACCTGGCCGAGGAGATTCGCAACCCCGTCGCGCGTGCGATCTTCGATGACGTCGAGTCGAACGCCGTGTACACGCCCTAGGGGGTCCGCCTGATCGCGCGTCGGCGCGCCGATGACGAACGGCGGGGCGGTAGCACCATCCGCTCGCTGCGGACACACGCCACCGCCACGACGCCGACCAGCGGAAGGAGTGTGAGCTGCCACAGTGCGGCGCTGCTCCAGCCAAGGACGGCTACCAGCCGGGCGAACAGCAGCCCGGAGAACACCGAGGCGCCGTAGAAGCTCAGCACGAAGGCGCCTGCAGCGCGGCTCACGAACTCAGGCCGCACGGCCCGCTGAAGAGCCGTGGTGCAGTTGGTGAACAGGATTCCACTGGCGAAGGCACCCATGCTGAACGCGAGAACGTACTGCGCCGCAGGCGAAGTGGCGAGGTGATAGATGGCGAATGAGCTCGCGCTTGAGCCGAGAAAGCCGACGGCAAGCAGAAGCGGCTGACTGACGAGGTCGCCGAGCCACCCGGCGATCAGGGCGGTCACTGCGCCGAATCCGACGAACGATGCGGCGAGTGCGATCTGCCCCGGGGTAAAGCTCAGTTCCTCGGCGAGATAGGTCGGATACAGACCGAGGAAGCCGTAGAACATCAGGCCCGTCACGGTGCAGGCAATTGCGAGCGCCACGGAGTTGAGGTTGACCACCCGTGCCGGAACGTTGGTGAAGTCAGCCGATTCCGAGCCGGGCTTGGTGACGGTGACGGCTTCGGTCAGCTGCCGCGGCACGGCCAGGCGCGCGAGTACGGCCATTGCCAGGCCTGCCACGCCGAACGCGACGAAGGGCGCACGCCAGTCTCCCCAGAAAGCCGCAAACTTGTTGCCCAGCAAGGGACCCAGGAAGACGCCGATACCGAAAGTCACCCCGACCACCCCGGCTGCGAGCGCACGACGGTGAAAGAAGAAGGACCCGACCACGGTGTACAGCACCGTCGCCTGCACTCCCTCTCCTATCCCGGAGATGACGCGGTAGACGGCCATGTCGACGAAACCAGAGGCCAGCGGAATGGCCAAGGTTCCGAGTGAGTAGACGACGATGCTGATCACCAGAACGGCTCGGCGGCTGAGTCGATCGATGACATAGCTGGCCGGGATGCCGGTCAGCGCGAGGCCGAGAGTGAAGCCCGTGGCGAGCAGCCCGCTCTGCTCGAGGGAGAAGGCGAACTCCTCGCGGATCTGGGGCAGCAGCGGATAGAAGACCTGACGGTCCATCGCATTCAGAAGGTACGACACGCACAGCACCCCGAACCCCACGGCTATCGCCACCGGCCTGAGCCGGTCTTCGGGCCGGGGATCAACACCTTTCGCGGCGCTGTGACGAGTCAAGTCTGCGGGGTCGGTCACGGGTTCGGGCATTGCCGATTCCTTCCGTTCT